>NZ_JBHWEN010000043.1:0-34206 GCF_042734215.1 Kitasatospora sp. NPDC059673
GAAGACGGCCGGGGCCCTCACCGCGGTCCTCAGACCGCGATCGCGACCTCGGTGAACTCGCCCTGGGTGGCGACCACCTGGCGGTCCACGGTGGCGCCGGGCACCAGGGCCCGCAGGGTCCACTTGCCCGGGCGGGCGAAGAACCGGAACTGCCCGGTCGCCGAGGTGGGCACCTCGGCGGTGAACTCGCCGTTCTCGTCCAGCAGCCGCACGTAGCCGTTGACCGGCTCCTCGTTGCGGGTCACCGAACCCTGGATGATCGTCTCGTTCGCCACGTCAACTCCTGCCAGGTCCGGGCCGCCGGCCTTCGCACCGCACATGTCTGTTCTCCCTCTTCCTTGCTTCGCGCGAGCCGGGGCTCAGTTGCCGAGCTCGATCGGCACGCCGACCAGGCTGCCGTACTCGGTCCACGAGCCGTCGTAGTTCTTGACGTTCTGCTGGCCGAGCAGCTCGTGCAGGACGAACCAGGTGAGCGCGGAGCGCTCGCCGATCCGGCAGTAGGCGATGGTGTCGGTGGCCAGGTCGACGCCCTCGGCTTCGTAGAGCGCCTTCAGCTCGTCGTCGCTCTTGAAGGTGCCGTCGTCGTTGGCGTTCTTCGCCCACGGGATGTTCTTGGCGCTCGGCACGTGGCCGGGGCGCTGCGACTGCTCCTGCGGGAGGTGCGCCGGGGCGAGCAGCTTGCCGGAGAACTCGTCGGGCGAGCGGACGTCGACCAGGTTCAGGGTGCCGATCGCGTCGATCACCTCGTCGCGGAAGGCGCGGATCGAGGAGTCGGCCGGCTGCGCGGTGTACTGGGTGGCGGCCCGCTCGGGCTGCTCGACGACCAGCTCGCGGGAGTCGAGCTCCCACTTCTTGCGGCCGCCGTCCAGCAGGCGGACGTCGCCGTGGCCGTACAGCTTGAAGTACCAGTAGGCGTAGGAGGCGAACCAGTTGTTGTTGCCGCCGTACAGCACCACGGTGTCCTCGTTGGCGATGCCCTTGGCGGACAGCAGCGCCTCGAAGCCGGCCTGGTCGATGAAGTCACGGCGGACCGGGTCCTGCAGGTCCTTCTTCCAGTCGATCCGGACCGCGTTGCGGATGTGGTTCTTGTCGTAGGCGGCGGTGTCTTCGTCCACCTCGACGATGACGACCTTCGGGTCGTCCAGGTGGGCCTGGACCCAGTCGGCATCGACCAGGACGTCGCTGCGGCTCATGTGCTGTTTCTCCATCCGGGGGCGGTTGGCGGAAGGCTGCTGGAGGTTCTCCCGGGCCGCGTTGTCCGCATACCTGTCCGCATGGTGGGACGGCGTGAGGTGCGGCAGAGCCGGGTGATTCGATCGTGAGGGGTGCTCGTCGTCCCCGACACACCGGTGCGCAACTGCTACCGGTTCGCGGCGTCGGGACGGGGAAGGGCTTGCCGTGACTGGGGTCAGGACCGCCCGGTCAGCGCATGCGACACAGGCAGCTCGACACGCGGCAGTGGTCTACCGCCCGCCGCTTTGTGAGGTCCGCCTGTCGCTTCATGACGACGATGCTAGGGACTCCCAAGGGGCGCTGTCATCATCGTGTCGAATGCTGAGACCAGATCGCTCGGACTCTGAGATTTACCGGCTTTCCGCTACCTGCCGCCGGGCCCGGACCCCACGCGGGGGGCCGGGCGAAGCGGTGCTGCAGAGAGTTTTCCCGGCCGCGCTGGACAGCGCGTCTCGCCCACCGGACAGACCCGGGGCCTCAGCGCCCCAGCGAGGTGCCCGGGGCGACGGTGAAGCGCAACCGCACCCCGCCCGCCTCCGGGGTGGCCTCGGCCAGCGACAGTCCCTTGGGCAGCGCGGTCAGGTGGTACCGCTGGGGCTTCAGCCGGTCGCCCGCGAGGCCCTTCAACGCCGAGGCCGCGCCGGTCAGTTGGAGATTGTCGACGACCAGGTCGTTGCCCTCGCTGTGCAGCTTGCCCTCGATCCCGCCACCGGGCACCCCGGCCTTCACCATGCCGGGCCCGGCGTACTCCAGGCCGAGCAGGCCGCTGCCGCTCATGAATTTGGCGAGCTCCTTGTACTCGACCACGCCCTGGCCGTCGCCGTGCCCGACCGTCACACCCCGGTAGGAATCGGTGAACTTCACCTGCGACAGGCTGGCCCGGAACGAGTGCACCGTCACCTTCTCCTTGCCGTCGGTGACGGTCATCCCGTCCGAGGAGAGGCTGACCTGGTCGAGCTCGCCCGCCACCGCGCTGGTCAGGAAGGGGATGTCGCCGATCTCGACGTCCGGCTTGCCGGTCAGCCAGCCGGAGGAGACCGCGGCGTCGGCGGCCTGGTCCTCCGCCACCCCCACGGCCACCCGGTCGGCGGCGACCAGCAGGGCGCCCACGACCCCCAGGCCGATCAGCAGTTTCACCGCGCCACGCATCGCTTCCCCCTGAAACGGTCCGACCGGGCCGCTCCGTCGACGAACCGGCCCCGAAGACAGGACGATCGCACGGATCCCCGGGTTCCGGCGCGGCACTCGGGCAAATGCGCGCTCAGCCCCCGGCGAACGGCGGCAGCACCTCCACCGTGCCGCCCTCGGTCAGCGGCACCGCGGCGTGCTCCCGGCTGCCCACCGGATCGCCGTCCACCAGGAACGAGCACATCGTCAGCACCCGCAGCAGCTCCGGCCGCCCGGCGTGCGCGGCGCGCACCGCGGTCAGCGCCTCGGCCAGGGTGGCGGCCAGGTACGGCTCCTCGGCCCGGCCCGCCGCGGACTTGGCGGCGGCCCAGTAGCGGACCGTCCCACTCACCCGTACAGGTGAATCCGGCGTGGGACGGGCATCGGCGGTCGCGGTCACGGCAACCCCTCTCGGTGGTCCTCGCCCGGTACGGCGGCCGGCCCGGTGCGGCCCCCATCATCGCCCCCGGCCCCCGCCGCCGGGCAAACCTCCCAGGTCATCACGGGAGCGCAAGGTGTCGTACCTCACCCGTTCCGGGGCCACTCGCGGCCCCGTGCGCCGCTTGAGCCACTCCCGGCCGCGCGGGCGGTCGGCTATCCTCGATTCCGTAAGGGATCCGGGCAGAGTCGCCCCCGGGTCCTTTTGTGCTTTCAGGACGCCAGTAGGACGTTCTTGCGAACGGTGCCCCACCCGCACCGGCCGCCAGGCCGTCCCCACCGCCGACCGCACGACGACGTGCCGGCCGCCGGCGGACAGAGCGGAGGGCAGGCCGATGGACGAGGCACCAGTGGGACGCCGGGGGTTGCGGGACCCCCGGACGGCCACCGCCCCGTCCACCGCCGCCCCCTCCGGGCTGTCGGCGCTCCCCCACCCTGTACCGCGCCCGCCGTTCCCCCCGGCGGCCGCGACCGCGACGACCCGGAAAGGGGACTAACCGGGTATGAGTTCACTGCTCCTGCTGACCAACGCCCTGCAACCCTCCGCCGAGGTGCTGCCCGCCCTCGGCCTGCTGCTGCACAGCGTCCGGGTGGCCCCCGCCGAGGGGTCCGCCCTGGTCGACACTCCGAGCGCCGACGTGATCCTGGTCGACGGGCGCCGCGACCTGCCGCAGATCCGCAGCCTGTGCCAGCTGCTGCGGTCCACCGGCATCGGCAGCCCGCTGATCCTGGTGGTCACCGAGGGCGGCCTGGCCGCCGTCACCGCCGACTGGGGCATCGACGACGTGCTGCTGGACACCGCCGGGCCGGCCGAGGTCGAGGCCCGGCTGCGGCTCGCCCTCGGCCGGCTCCAGGTGGCCGCCGACGACTCCCCGATGGAGATCCGCAACGGCGAGCTGTCGGTCGACGAGGCCACCTACTCCGCCAAGCTCAAGGGCCGCGTCCTCGACCTCACCTTCAAGGAGTTCGAGCTGCTCAAATACCTGGCCCAGCACCCCGGGCGGGTGTTCACCCGGGCCCAGCTGCTCCAGGAGGTGTGGGGCTACGACTACTTCGGCGGCACCCGCACCGTGGACGTCCACGTGCGCCGGCTGCGGGCCAAACTCGGCGTCGAGAACGAGCAGTTGATCGGCACCGTCCGCAACGTCGGCTACCGCTTCGTGGTCCCGGAGCGGGCCGACAAGAGCGCCGACCGGGCCGAGCCGGGCAGAGCCGCGGCCCGCCGCGGACGCTGACCGGCCGTCGGACGGGCCGGGCGGCGCCACCCCTCGCCCGGCTTGCCCGGATCGGTCCGGTTCGGCCCGAAAAGCACCCCGTCCCACCGGGCAAGACCCCGGCAAGAGGCACCTGACCACACGCGTAGACTCCCCCCGTGGCCAAGGTGACGCGCGACGATGTAGCCCGACTGGCTGGGACCTCGACCGCGGTCGTCAGCTATGTGATCAACAACGGTCCCCGCCCGGTCGCCCCGGCGACCCGGGAGAAGGTGCTGGCCGCGATCGAGCAGCTCGGGTACCGCCCGAACTCCGTCGCCCAGGCGATGGCCTCCCGGCGCACCAACCTGATCGGCATGGTCGTCCCCGACGCCCGGCAGCCCTTCTTCGCGGAGATGGCGCACGCCGTGGAACGCGCCGCCTCCGAGCGCGGCAAGCTCGTGCTGATCGGCAACTCCGACTACGTCGACGACCGCGAGGTGCACTACGTCCGCGCCTTCCTCGGCATGCGGGTCTCCGGCCTGATCCTGGTCAGCCAGGGCCCCTCGCAGCGCGCCGCCGAGGAGTTCGCCGCCATGGAGGGCGCCAAGGTGGTGCTGCTGCACCGCCGCCCCGAGGCGATCGACGACGTCGCCGTGGTCACCGACGACGTCGGCGGCTCCGAACTGGTCGTCCGTCACCTGCTCGAAGTGCACGGTCACCCGTACGTGGCGTGCTTCGGCGGCCCGGTCGAATCGCCCGCCCCCGGTGACCCGGTCATCGACCACGTGGCCGGCTGGGAACTCGCCATGGCCGCGCACGGCCTGCCCACCGAGCCGTACCTGATCGACGCCCCGTTCCACCGCTACGGCGCCTACCAGGTCGCGCTGGACCTGCTCGCCTCCGACCGGCGGCCGCCCGCGATCTTCTGCTCCACCGACGACCAGGCCATCGGCGTGCTGCGGGCCGCCCGCGAACTCGGCCTGAAGGTCGGCGAGGACCTCGCGGTGGCCGGCTTCGACGACATCCCGGAGGCCGGGTTCGCCGACCCGCCGCTCACCACCGTCGCCTCCGACCGGGACGCGATGGCCCGGGCCGCCGTCGACCTGGTCCTCGACGACTCGCTGATGGTGCCCGGCAGCGACACCGAACGGGTCCGCAAGTTCCCGTCCCGGCTGGTCGTACGGCGTTCCTGCGGCTGCTCCGGCGAAACCGGCTGAACCCCGAAACCTGACTTCTGGGGCCTGACCAGGCTTTATGAGAAGCTGACGAGCTTCTCGGGGAACTCGAACCGCCCTCTCATCGAACGTTCATGAAGCGGGCGGAACGTCGTCTCCATGAGCGACCAGCACCGCAGCACCCACGAGCCCCACCCCCAGGACGGCGGCGCGGGCTGGCTCCCGCCGACGCCGCCCGCCGACCTCTCCGGCCCCGATCTGCCGCCGCCGCCCCGCGGGCACCGCGCCCGGCGCGGCCTGCTGAGGAGCCGCCTCGTCCTGGCCACCGCCGTCGCCACGGTGGCCGCCCTGCTCGGCGGCGTCACCGGCGGCGTCCTGGTGAGCGAGCGGGACAGCTCCGCCCGCACCGCCGCGGACAGCGCCCTGGTCCGCCCGGTGGCCGCCAATGCCGACGGCAGCGCCAACGTCTCGGCGATCGCCGCCGCACTCTCCCCCGCCGTCGTGCAGATCACCGTCAAGACCGGCAGCGGCACCGCGACCGGCACCGGCGTGATCCTCACCGCCGACGGACAGATCCTCACCAACTACCACGTCATCTCCGGCGCGGTGAACGGCGGCCGGGCCACCGTCACCTTCCACGACGGCCGGACCGCCTCCGCCACCGTCACCGGCACCGACAAGGCCCTGGACACCGCCGTCATCACCGCCTCCGGCGTCAGCGGCCTCACCACCGCCGTGCTCGGCGATTCCGACGCCACCGCCGTCGGCGACCCCGTCGTCGCCATCGGCAACCCGGAGGGCCTCACCGGCACCGTCACCTCCGGCATCATCTCCGCCAAGAACCGCCCCGTCACCGTCCAGGTCGACGAGGGCACCACCCGCGGGAACGGCGGCTTCGGCCTCCCCAACCTGCCCGGACTGCGCGGCTCCACCGGCGCCACCGGCTCCGACACCGCCACCTACCAGGCGCTGCAGACCGACGCCGCCCTCAACCCCGGCAACTCCGGCGGCCCGCTGATCAACGCCGCCGGCCAGGTCATCGGCCTCAACTCGGCCATGTACTCCGCGAGCGGCTCCGGTTCCACCGGCGGCACCGAGGCCGGCAGCGTCGGCCTCGGCTTCGCCATCCCGATCAACAGCGTCAAGCACGTGCTGCCGCAGCTGCAGGCCGGCAAGAACCTCTGACACCCGCCGGTTCCGTCCCCGAGCGACGGACAATGGCCACGACCGCACCGGACTGAGAAAGGGCCCCGCGCCGATGACTCCCCCCGCCGACGACCGCACCCCTGCCGAGGCCCCGGGCGCCGGCGCCCGCGTCCTCGTGGTCGACGACGAACCCGCCCTGCGCGACGCGCTGGAATCCAGCCTCGCCTTCGAGGGCTACCAGGTCACCACCGCCACCGACGGCCACGAAGCGCTCACCGCCGTCGAACGCGACCGCCCCGACCTGGTCCTGCTCGACATCATGATGCCGCGCATGGACGGCCTCACCGCCGTCCGCCGGATGCGCTCGCGCGGCGACACCGTCCCCGTCCTGATGCTCACCGCGCGGGACGCCGTCGGCGACCGCGTCACCGGACTCGACGTCGGCGCCGACGACTACCTCGCCAAGCCCTTCGAACTCGACGAACTCCTCGCCCGGGTCCGCGCCCTGCTCCGCCGCAACGCCCTCGCCACCGAGGCCGCCGCCCGCACCGCCACCGACGGGAACGGCGGCGAGGTGCTCGCCTTCGCCGACCTGCGGATGAACACCGCCACCCGCGAGGTCACCCGGGCCGGCGCCACCATCGAACTCACCCGCACCGAATTCATGCTGCTGGAGATGTTCCTCTCCCACCCGCGCCAGGTGCTCACCCGGGAACAGATCCTCAAGGCCGTCTGGGGCTTCGACTTCGAGCCCTCCTCCAACTCCCTCGACGTCTACGTCATGTATCTGCGCCGCAAGACCGAACAGCACGGCATGCCCCGCATCATCCAGACCGTCCGCGGCGTCGGCTACGCGCTGCGCACCGCCACCAGTGGCGCCGCGGCGTGAAGCCGATCGGCCGGTTCACGGGGTGGTTCCGCAGCAGATCCCTGCGGAGCCGACTGGCCATGCTCACGGCTGCCGCGGTGGCGGTGGCCATCGCGGTGGTGGCGGCGGCCAGTTGGCTGCTGGTCCGCGAGCGGCTCTACCAGGAGCTGCACGACACCCTCGCCGCCGCACCCCGGAGCCCGGTGGCGCCGCCCGACCGGGGGCAGCTGCACTGCGGCGCGACCCCGGCCGAGGCGCTGGCGAACGTCCCCGCCGGGGGCAGTGGCCGGTTCGGCCCGCAGAAGTACGACTTCCAGTACCTCCTGCCCGACGGCACCGTCTGCCTGACCGGCGATGCCACCCGGGCCATCCAGGTGGTGCCGGGCGACACCACGCCGCTGCCCAGGAACACCCAGGCGGACTACCGCACCGGCCACTACACCGACAGCGACGACCGCGCGCAGGTGCGGCGTACCAACTCCTCGGTCCTGGTGGGCAAGTTCCAGCAGCCGCAGCCCGCTGTCCTGCTGACCGCCCTGCCCACCGACGGGGTGCAGCGTTCGCTCAGCTCCCTCGCCCTGCTGATGACCGCCGTCGCCGGCCTCGGCGTCCTCGGGGCCGGTGTGGCCGGACGCGTCGTCGCCCGGTCCGCGCTCAAGCCGGTCGACCAACTCACCGACGCCGTCGAGCACATCGCCCGCACCGAAGAAGTCGGCGCCACCATCCCCGTCAACGGCAGCGACGAGATCGCCCGGCTCTCCACCTCGTTCAACTCGATGTCCACCGCCCTCGCCAACTCCCGCGAGCGGCAGACCCGCCTGATCGCCGACGCCGGGCACGAACTCCGCACCCCGCTCACCTCCCTGCGTACCAACGTCGACCTGCTGATCCGGTCCGATGCGCAGGGCCGGGCGCTGCCGCCGGAGACCAGGGCGCGGATGCTGGGCAACATGAAGGCGCAGATGCAGGAGCTGACGGTGCTGATCGGCGACCTGCTGCAGCTCTCCCGCCCGGACACCCCGAACCCGGAGGCGGTGCGCACCGTGGTGCCGTTCCACGAGACGGTGGAGCGGGCGCTGGAGCGGGGGCGGCTGCGCGGGCCGGCGCTGACCTTCACCACCGAGGTCAACCCCTGGTACGTGCACGGCGATCCGGCCGCGCTCGAACGCGCGGTGATCAACCTGCTGGACAACGCGGTGAAGTACTCGCCACCGTCCGGCACCGTCGAAGTACGCCTGCGCGCGGGCCGGTTGACGGTCCGCGACCACGGCCCGGGCATCCCGGCCGAGGAACTCCCGTTCGTCTTCGACCGGTTCTGGCGCTCCCCGTCCTCCCGCCAACTCCCGGGCTCGGGACTGGGATTGTCCATCGTCGCGCAGACCGTCCGGGACACCGGCGGCCAGGTCTCGCTGGGGCCCGCGGCGGACGGCGGCCCGGGAGCGCAGGCGGTGATGGTGCTGCCGGGGCAGCCGGACGACCCGCGCTGAACACGCCGGAGGGCGGAGCACCGAAGTGCCCCGCCCTCCGCGACGACTGACTCGTCAGCCGGTCTGGCCGGCCTTGATGACCTTGATCCGGTTCTGGGCCGGCGCGGTGATCGGGGCGGTGGCGGAGCTGTGGTTGCTCAGGTACGTGTTGAAGACGTCCAGGTCGGACGGACCGTCGACCTTGTCGGTACCGGCCGCGAAGGCCGGGAAGCCGTCGCCGCCACCGGCCAGGAACTCGTTGGCGGCGACCCGGTACTTGGCGTTCGGGTCCACGGGGGCGCCGTTCAGGCGGACCGAGTCGAGGACCACGCGGTCCGCGCCGGCCTTGTTCAGGTCCAGCGTGTAGGCGAGGTTGCCGGAGATCTGCAGGATCTTCGGGGCGGCCGTGTTGGAGCCGGAGACCTGCTGCTGCAGGACCTGGATCAGCTGGGCGCCGGTGAGGGTCTTGACCTTCATCATGTTGGTGAACGGCTGGACGGTGAACGCCTCGCCGTAGGTCACCACCCCGTCGCCCTCACCGCCGGACGCCTTGTAGACCAGGTCCGAGCGGATGCCGCCGGGGTTCATGAAAGCGACCTGCGCGCCGCCCTTGTCGGCGGGCGCCAGACCGTCCAGCTGCGCGTCGGCGATCAGGTCGCCGAGCGGCTTCTCCAGGGCGCTGGAGCCGCGGCCGTTGATGTCGGCGCTGATCCAGCCGACGGGGCGGTTGGCGATCGGCGCGGCCAGCGCGCTGTACCGCTTTATCAGGTCGTTCAGGTCGCCCGCCGCGTCAGTGCGGCGCACCACGTGGTTGGCGGCGGTCACCGACGGGCGGACGATGGTGCCGTTGCGCTTGTCCAGCTTGAGGTCGATCTCGGTGTACAGGCGGCCGAACGAGGCGGCGCTGGTGACCGAGCGGGGCACGCCGTTCGGGTCCGGGATCATGCAGGCGTACGAGTTGTGGGTGTGACCGGTGACGATCGCGCCGACCGCCGGGTCGAGGCGCTTGGCGATGTCCACGATCGGGCCGGAGACGCCGGAGCCGCCCGCACCGCAGTCGTAGTTGTAGACGCTGCTGGCCGGGAAGCCGCCCTCGTGGATCAGCGCGACCACCGAGTTGACGCCCTGGCGCTTCAGCTCTGCGGTGTACTTGTTGATCGTCTCGACCTCGTTGCCGAACTTGAGGCCCTGCACGCCGGCGGCGGTGACGATGTTCGGGGTGCCCTCCAGGGTCACGCCGATGAAGCCGACCTTCACGCCGCGGACGTTCTTCACCCAGTACGGCTTGAGCAGCGGCTTGCCGGTCTTCTCGTTGGTGACGTTGGCCGCCAGGTACGGGAAGTCGGCGCCCTCGAAGGTCCGGCCCTCCTCGTAGCAGCCGTCGGTCGGGTGGCAGCCGCCGTTCTGCATGCGCAGCAGCTCGGCCGAGCCCTCGTCGAACTCGTGGTTGCCCACCGAGGTGACGTCGAGGCCGATCTTGTTCATCGCCTCGATGGTCGGCTCGTCGTGGAACAGGCCGGAGACCAGCGGGCTGGCGCCGATCAGGTCACCGGCTGCCACGGTGATGCTGTTCGGGTGGCCCTGGCGAGCGTCGCGCAGCGCGGTGGCCAGGTACGCGACGCCACCCGCGGGGGTGGGCGGGTCGACGGGCTTGCCGGTGGCCGGGTCGATCTCGTTGATGGTGCCGGACGAGCCCGCCGGCGGCTCCAGGTTGCCGTGCAGGTCGTTGATGGCGAGGAGCTGCAGGTCCTCGAACTTCGGCTTGTCCTGGCCGTGCCCGTGGGCCTCGGCGGTGGCCGGAAGGGCCATCGAGCCGATGAGGGCAGCAGCCGCGGCGACCGCGAGCGCGGTCCTGCGGCGGCCGGTGGAACCGGATATGGGCATGAAGGTCCCCTGCACCGTCGGGGCCGCGACGGACGGCGGCCTGGCGTTGTATCGGGGAGCAGCCTAGGGTCCACGCGCGTAGCTGTCAGGAACCCTGGGGTAACGAGCTGGTATCCGAAGCCTGACGAATCCTCCGCTGACCCCGGCTCAGCCCCCGTGCGACAGTCAGATCCTGGGCTGGGACGCCAGCTGCTGCTCGGCCCGTTCCCGCTCGGCCATCGCATCCTCGGTCATCGCGCGGTCGGTGTACACCAGCGGACGCTCGGCCTCGGTGATGATGTGCTTGACCACCTGCACATTGCCGTTGACGTCCCACACCGCGATGCCCGGCGACAGCGTCGGAATGATCTCCACCGCCCAGCGCGGCAGGCCCAGCACCCGGCCGGTGGCCCTGGCCTCCTCCGCCTTCTGCATGTAGATGGTGCGGGTGGAGGCCATCTTCAGAATCGCCGAGGCCTCCTTCGCCGCCGCCCCGTCCACCACGTCCGACAGGTGGTGCACCACGGCCACGAAGGACAGACCCAGCCGCCGCCCGAACTTCAGCAGCCGCTGGAACAGCTGCGCCACGAACGGGCTGTTGATGATGTGCCAGGCCTCCTCGACCAGGAAGATCCGCTTCACCCGGTCCGGCCGCAGCCAGGTGTGCTCCAACCACACCCCGACGATCGCCATCAGGATCGGCATCGCGATCGAGTTCCGGTCGATGTGCGAGAGGTCGAAAACGATCAGCGGCGCGTCCAGGTCGATGCCCGCCGAGGTCGGGCCGTCGAACATGCCGCGCAGGTCACCGTCGACCAGCCGGTCCAGCACCAGCGCCACGTCCAGGCCCCAGGACTGCACCTCGCCGACCTCCACGCCCAGCGACTCCACCGCCGACAGGTCCGGGCTGCGCAGCGTGTCGATGATGTCGTTCAGCACCGGCTGACGGTCCTTCACCGTGGCGTGCACGTACGCGTGCGCGGCCTTCAGCGCGAAACCGGCCCGCTCCTCCAGCGAGCGGCCCATCGCCACCTCGATGATGGTGCGCAGCAGCGACAGCTGACCGGTGGTGGTGATCGCCGGGTCCAGCGGGTTCAGCTTCACCCCGCCGTCCCGGGCCGCCATCGGGTCCAGCCGGATGGACTTTATCCCCAGCGCGTTGGCGATCAGGTTCCACTCGCCGACGCCGTCCTCGCCCTGCGCGTCCAGCACCACCACCTGGCGGTCGCGGAACCTCAACTGCCGCAGCACGTACGTCTTCTCCAACGCCGACTTGCCGTTGCCGGACTCCCCCAGCACCAGCCAGTGCGGGGCCGGCAACTGCTGGCCGTACAGCTGGAACGGGTCGTAGACGTAACCCTTGCCGCTGTACACCTCGCGGCCGATGATCACCCCGGAGTCGCCCAGGCCGGGCGCCGCCGTCGGCAGGTACACCGCCTGCGCCTGGCCGCTGGAGGTGCGCACCGGCAGCCGGGTGGTCTCCACCCGGCCGAACAGGGCGCTGGCGAAGGCGTCGGTGAGATTGCCGATCATGAGCGGGCCTCCGGGAGGGTCAGCGGCGGATGCCGGTGGCGAACGGCAGGGTGTTGGCGAACGCCCGGTGGTGCTCGCGGTCGCACCACTCCAGCTTCAGGTAGCTCTTGCCGGCCGAGGCGCGGATGGTCCGCTTGTCCCGGGCCAGCGCCTCCGGGCTGCGCGAGGACACGGTCAGGTAGCCCACCAGGTTCACCCCGGCCGCGCCGGACGCCAGGTCGTCGCCACGCTGGTCCACCCGGCCGGTGTGCGCCAGGTCGCGCGGGTCCACCGTGCGGTTCATCTTCGCCGCCCGGCTGGCCTCCGCCTCGTCGTTGGTCTTTTCGGTGAGCATCCGCTCGATCGCCACGTCGGTCGGCTCCAGGTCCATGGTGACCGCGACCGTCCGGATCACGTCCGGGGTGTGCACCAGCAGCGGCGCCAGGAAGTTCACCCCGACCGGGGTCAGCGGCCACTCCTTGATCCACGCGGTGGCGTGGCACCACGGCTCCCGGGTCGCCGACTCCCGGGTCTTCGCCGTCAGGTACTGCGGGTGCGTGGCATCCAGCTCGGCCGGCCAGGCGTTGCGCCGGCTCATCGCCTGGATGTGGTCGATCGGGTGGTCCGGGTCGTACATCGAGTGGATCAGCGACGCCAGCCGGGCCTGCCCCAGCGGCTGCCGCACCCGGATGTCCGCCTCCGCCAACCGGGCGCAGATGTCCGTCAGTTCACGCGCCATCACGGTCGCCAGACCGTCATCGCCACGATCCCGCTTGCCCTCGTCCCGCCCGTACGCGGTACGCCCCATCGCGTGCGCCTCGGACGCCAGGTCGCGGGTGTACTGCATGCACGCCACCAGGTACGCCCGGTGCTGCTCCGAGGAGGTCGACACCATCGACTGCAACTGGTCGTAGCTCTCCTGCAGCCAGCGCGGTGCCGAGTGGTCGCCGCGCCGCTCCACGTCCTTGGCGTGCGCGTCCGGGTCGGCCGGCAGAGTACGGGCCAGGATCTGCAGGCGCGTCACGAAGCCGTCGCCGTTGGCCACATGCTTCAGCAGGGTGCCGAACCGGTCGACCAGCGCCTCCTGGTCCTCCGAGTCGCGCAGGCCCACACCCGGGCCCTCGATCTCGATCGCCGCCGTCACCGTGCGCCGCTCCAGATGCATCAGCACCGTGACCTCGTCCGGCCCGAACGGCGCCGTCAGCCAGCGCAGCCGCCCCACCCCCGGCGGAGGACCGACCTCCACCTCGCGCCCGTCCAGCCGCGTCCCGGCCTCGTGCACGTCCGGCTTCCACACCGCCCGGCCGCTGCGCACCGTACGCCGGTACGTCCGGTTGATCTCCACCCACTTGTAGAACGTCCGCCGCCGGTACGGCACGTACACCGCCATGATCGCCAGCAGCGGGAAGCCCACCAGGCCGGCCAGCCGCAGCGTCAGGATCGGCACCCCGAGACCCCACAGCATGCCCAGGCCCGCGCCGGCGATGATCAGCACGATCTCGCCGGTCTCCCGGTTGCGCCCGATCGGCGCGTTCGGACGCGCCTTGCCGATCAGGTAGCTGCGGCGCTGCTGGGCATAAGGCTGGGCGTACTGGGTGCCGTACTGGCCGAACTGTTCGCTGCTCATCTACCCGTCACCCTCCCTTCGGGTTGTTGACCGGGGCCTGGGACTGCGGGGGCGGCACGGCCGCCCGACCGGGGTTGGCGGGCCGGGACGCGTGCGCGGCGATACCCGGGGCCACCCCGCCACCGCCACCCGCACCCGGGGAGCCGCCCCCGCCCTGCGGGCCGCCACGCGAACCGTGCGTCGAAATACCCTGCTTCACGAAGTTCGCCGGGCCGTTGATCATCGCACTGCCCGCCTGCACCGCACTCGCCCGGGCCCGTCGCATCGCCAGCAGCTCGTCACCGAAGCCCGGCACGAACCGGTACACCGCGGCGCTCGCGAAGATCGACAGGAACAGGATCGCCAGCCCGCTCAGCACCCGCGCGAAGTCGTCGTCCGCGCCCGCACCGGTCGCCACCGCACCCGCCAGGCCCAGGATGATCACGATGATCGGCTTCGCCAGATCGATCGCCAGCATCATCGCCGCCCACCGGCGCACGTGCTTCCACAGCTGCTTGTCCACCAGCCCCGCGTACACCGCCGTCCCCAACAGCGCACCCACGTACAGCATCGCCGCCCGGATCACCAGCTCGATCCACAGCACCGCCGCGGCCAGCACCGCCACCAGCGACACGATGATCAGGATCAGCGGGCCACCGCCCATGCTGCCCTTGTCCAAGGTGTCCGCGAACCCGCCCAGATACGTACCGGTGTCGGACTTCGTCCCCGCCGCGATCGCATCCGTCAGCCCGTCGGTGACCGTCACCACCGTGTACAGGATCAGCGGCGTGAACGCCGAGGCGATCACCGTCAGCCACAGGAACCCGACTGCCTCGCCGAACGCCTGCCCCAGCGCCGCACCGCGCACCGCCCGCTTCGTCACCGCCAGCAGCCACAGCACCAGCGTGACCACCGTCGACACCGCGAACACCACCGCGTACTGCTGCAGGAACGCCGCGTTGGTGAAATCGACCTTCGTCGTCCCGTCGATCGCCCCCGCCAACTGCCGCACCACCCAGGCCGCCGCCTGCGCACACCCCTTCGCCAACGACCCCAGCGGGTCCGTCACCGAGGAGACCGCGTCCCCGCCGACCACCTGCGCCCCGGGGGGAGCGCACTGGCTCCCGGCACCGGGCAGCGGCACGTTCTGGGCCTCGCAGGTGGACGACGGGGAGGGCGACGGATCGGCGGCGACTCGCTGCGCGACCACCAGCGCGGTGAGTTGAAGGCTGCTCAGCGCGGCGCCGAGCACCCCGGCCCGGCCCAGGAAGCGCAGTCTGGACGCGTCAGCGGGCATAGCGGAACCCTCCGAACTGCTGGACGGCATCGGCGATCTCTTTCGCGGTGGCCGCCTGCTGGTCGCCCGGCAGGGGGGCGGGGCCCGCGGCGCGGGAGTAGTCGGTGAGTTTCCAGTCGCTGCCGGTCCAGCGCATGGTGACGGTCAGGGTGTACCAGTCCTGGCTGACCGGGTTGGTGGAGTCCTCGCCGGCCAGGCCGTAGAGCCCGGTGCACCAGACGTCGACCTTGGTGGCGGTGTCGGCGCCGTTGGTGGTGCGGGTGCCGACCGGGACGATCCGGCTGACGAAGGTCTGCCCCTTCGGTGCCCGACCCTGCGCGTCCAGGCCGAACCGGGCCACCGTCTCCGGGGAGAACGCCTGGTCCAGGCGGGACTGGAGGGTGGCGAGGACGGTGGGGTCGGCGAGGGTGGCGAGGACGGTGTGGCGGGTGTCGGGGCGGAACATGTCGGTGGAGCCGAGCGCGACCGCGTAGTTGGCGGCGGCGGACTGCGCCCCCTGGTCGGTGTGGGGGTAGCCGGTGGCGATGCCGTTGGTGGTGGTGGTGACGGGCTGTTGGCCGGTCGCGGCGGTGTGGTCGGCGGCGGGGGCGGTCCCGCCGCGGGCCTGGTCGCCGGAGGTCGCGGCGGGGGTGCGGCCGGGTACGGCCTTGTCCCGGTTGGCGATGGCGACGGCGATCACCAGCAGGGTGACGACGCCGAGGATGGTCAGGAGGGTGCGAAGGGGCCGGGCCTGGCGGCCGGCCACGGGGGCGGTCTGTTCGGCGACCGGTAGCCGCGTACGGGTGTGCGGCTGGTCGTCGGACAACGGCACGGGGGCCCTCCTGGTGCGGCGTCACCGCGTCGGGGACGCGGCGGCGTGACGGGTGTTCTCGGTGTCGGCGCGCGGAACGTGGATCTGCGCGAGGGGGGACTGGAGTTGTCCGATCGTCAGATCGCCATGCCGTACACAATGGTGAACAGGGTGCCGAGCGAACCGATGATGAACACGCCGGTCAGGCCGGCGATGATCAGCCCCTTGCCCTGCTCGGCGCTGAACGTGTCGCGCATCGCGGTGGCGCCGATCCGCTGCTTGGCGGCGCCCCAGATCGCGATGCCCAGGCAGACCAGGATGGCGACGGCCATCACGACCTGGACCATCACGCGGGCCGAGGAGCCGAGCGAGGCGAACGGGCCCCAGTCGGGGGCGATGCCGCCGATGATGGTGTCGATGCCGGCCTTCTTGGGCGGGTCCTCCGCCAGGTACCCGATCACTGTGCTGTCCACGTTCAGGTTCATCCCATCTCACCGCCCGATCAGGAAAATTCAAGGCCCCGGACCACGGTCGAGCGAAGGGGCAGGTCCTATTCTTGGCCAGATCTGACGTCGACTTGGCTGCTTCTCGCGGATTGCTCGTGGTAACCGGACGTCTGAGCCAGGATGTCCGGTAGTCCGAGGATACTGCCCGCCCTTGGTATCTGTGATGATTGCACCGGGCAATAACGCAACAGGACATGGCTGCTGACGAACCGTCGGGATGGTGCGGGATGGTGCTCCGGAAGGCTCGGCTCGCTGGTGCCGCGACCGCGGTGGTGGCCATCGGGTTCGTCGGGGTGGTGACGCTGGGGACGTACGCGGCCAGCGGGGCGCCGGAGCGCGCCGGTGAACTGACGCTGTCGGGTGGGACGGTGCCCGCGCAGTACCGGGCGCAGATCCAGAAGTGGGGCGCCCTGTGCCCGGAGATCTCGGCGCCGATGCTGGCCGCGCAGCTGTACCAGGAGAGCGGTTTCGACCCGACGGCGAAGAGCCCGGCGAAGGCGTACGGGATGGCCCAGTTCCTGGAGGGGACGTGGGCGTCGTACGGGACGGACGGCAACGGCGACGGCAAGTCGGACATCTGGAACCCGGACGACGCGATCGCCTCCGCCGCCACCTACGACTGTGCGCTGGCCCGGGATGTGGCCAAGGTGCCCGGGGACAAGCAGGCCAACATGCTGGCCGCGTACAACGCCGGGCCGTACGCGGTGATCCAGTACCACGGGGTGCCTCCGTACAAGGAGACCCAGGGGTACGTGAAGAGCATCCAGTCGCTGGCGAAGTCGTTCACCGCGCCGCCGAAGGCGGGGGCGCAGTTGGCGCTCTCCAAGGAGGCGGCGGGGGCGATCTACTTCGCGCAGAGCAAGCTCGGCATCGACTACATGTGGGGTGGCACCGGGCAGACCTGGGAGGACGGGCGGTTCGACTGCTCGGGCCTGACCCAGGCGGCGTTCAGGAGTGTGGGCATCGAGCTGCCCCGGGTGGCCAACGACCAGTGGTACAGCGGGCCGCACCCGTCCCGCGACCAGCTCCGGCCCGGCGACCTGGTGTTCTTCGCCAATGATCTGGAGGACCCGCGCACCATCCACCACGTGGGCCTCTATGTCGGCGGCGGCTACATGATCGACGCCCCGCACACCGGCGCCAAGGTGCGCTACGACAAGATCGACCAGCGGGACTACATCGGGGCGACCCGGGTCACCCCGGACGGCGCGGCCGCGCTGCCCGCCCGGAACAAGAACGACGGCACCATCACGGCGGGTCAAGGACCGGTAAAGAGCTGACGGGCCGTCCGCTCGGCATGTGCATGCGGGGTGGACGGTGAGTCAAGTTTGCATAACAGCACGTTTCGGCGGAACCCCGAGTGGCCCGGATCGCGTTGACTCAGGAGGCTGCCGGACGTCCGCACCCGGCCGCACGGATCGGGAACCACTGCGGAAATGCGGACAGGGAGGTGCGGCGTGGCCACGCTGCTCGCCGATGCGGGAGCCGGTTCGGGCGACCCCGACCTCGGCCTGCTCAAGGCAGTCAACAGCCTGGCCGCCGACGCGCCCGGCTGGCTGGACTCACTGGTCGCCTGGACCGCCGAGTACGGCATCCTGCTGGGCCTGGCCGCGATCGGACTGACCGCCTGGCTGAGCGCCCGCCGCCGCCCCGACGCGCCGGTCGCCGTCGCCGGGGTGCTGTGGGCGCCCATCGCGGTGGCCATCGCCGAGCTCGCCAACCTGCCGATCTCGGCCATCGTCGACCGGCCCCGCCCGTTCGTCGACCACCCCGAGATCGACGTGCTGGTGCCCGGCAAGGAGGACACCCTCTCCTTCGTCAGCGACCACTCCGCGATGTCCATGGGCATCGCCGTCGCGCTGTTCCTGGTCAACCGCAAACTCGGGGTGGCCGCCGGCGCGCTCGCCCTGCTGCAGGGCTTCTGCCGGATGTACGTGGGCGTGCACTACCCGACGGACGTGATCGGCGGCTACGCGCTGGCCACCGCCGTGGTGCTGCTGCTCGCGCCGATCGCGATGGCCGTGCTGGTGCCGCTGTGCCATGCGCTCTCCCGGACGGCGCTGCGACCGCTGGTGGTGGCCAAGGCCCCGGCGGCGGCCGGTGGTCGGCGCCGCTCGGCCGGGCAGGCCGGCGGCCGGACGAGCCGCTCGGGCCGGCGTGCCGACCGCGACCGGGAGTCCGACCTGGCGGCCTGACCGCCGCGGAAAGGCCCGGTCAGTCGGTCGGCTCCGGGTCGGTCAGGTGCTCGGCCGCGTCCCGCCGGGCCCGGTCGCGGGAGCGCCGCCCGGGCGCGAACCAGCCGCAGTCGCACTGGGCGAAGCAGAAGGAGCCGCGCTCCACCACCTCGGGTCGATGGTCGCTGCGCGCTGCCACGCCGGTCGTCTCCGGCTGCCGGTCTGCCACGTCCTTCACGGTAGCCCTCTCCTGTCACACGCCGGTACGTGTTCGGCGAAGGGTCAGTCGCGCGTAACCTTCCGGACCCCAACTCGTTTGCCTGGCAGGCGCGCTGTCCATCCGGGGCGGCTGCCGGCCGGGTCGTCCGGGGCCAGGGGGTTGTCGAAGACGTGAAGAAGCTCTACCGGGCCGCTGCCGCGGCCGCGCTCGCCGGCGTGCTGACCGCCTGCACCGGCGGTGGGCAGAACCAGGACAGCTCCACCGACCGGCTGTCCGCCGACCCGCTGACCGCGGTGCGCTCCGCCGCCGACATCACCGGCCGCACCGGCTCGGCGCACGCGTCCACCGAGCTGAGCACCGAGTCCGCCGAGAAGAAGACGGTGTTCCACGGCACCGGCGGCTACGACTACGTGAAGCGGCTGGGCCGGCTGGAGATCGACGTCCCGTCCGGGGCCGCCACCAGCGGGAGGATCGTCGAGGTGGTGCTGCCCGGCACGGTCTACCTGCAGAACAGCGGCGCCAAGATCCCCGAGGGCAAGTGGGTCAAGCTGGACGTCCGCCAGCTCCCGGACGGCAACCTGGTGAGCTCGGGCGCCACCGACCCGGCGTCCGCCGCGGGCGCGCTGCGCGGCGCGCAGAACGCCGAGCTGGTCGGTGCCGAGACGGTGAACGGCGTGGAGCTGAAGCATTACAAGGGCACCCTGGACTTGGTGAAGGCCGCCGACGCGACCGGCGGCCGCGGCGCGGACGGCCTGCGGATGGCCGGGCAGACCTTCACGGTCAAGGAAGTCCCGTACGAGGTCTGGCTGGACGGCCAGGGCCGGCTGCACAAGGTGGTGGAGAACTTCACCTTCGCCGGGGTGGCCGGCTCCACCGCCGCGAAGGACCAGGTGAAGGTGGTCTCCACGCTGTCGCTGACCGACTTCGGCAAGCCGGTGGAGGCCGCCGAGCCGTCCGCCGCCGACCTCTGGTCGATGCCGGCCTCGCCCTCCCCGAAGTGACCGTCCCACCCGTTTCGGACACCAGAGATGGCCCGTCCGTGCCATGTGGGCAGGCCTCCCGCTGCCTACGCTGGTACGGGGGCGGGTCGGCACGGACGGGGCGCGGAAGGGGTGGAGGCCAATGGCAACCGGGGAGAGCGGCACCGGCGGCCACGACAGCACCGCGCTGGACGAGATCGACCTGGCCGGTGAGCTGATGATCGCCGCCTCGGCCAGCCGCGCCGAGCGGCTGGCCGCCGAGCAGATCGACCAGGTACTGCTGCGCAGGGACGACGAACAGCCGGCCGACACGGACGGCTGAACGGACGTCAGGAGTCAGGGCGTCAGGTGCGGAGCAGTCGCGCGATGGCCGCGCTGGCCTCGGAGACCTTGGCGTTCAGCTCCTCACCGCCGTCCTCCGCGGCGGCCGCGGCCGCCACGCAGTGCGCCAGGTGCTCCTCCAGCAGGACCAGGGCGAAGGACTGCAGCGCCTTGGTCGAGGCGGAGACCTGGGTGAGGATGTCGATGCAGTAGACGTCCTCGTCGACCATCCGCTGCAGGCCGCGGATCTGACCCTCGATCCGGCGCAGTCGCTTCAGGTGTGCTTCCTTGTCGCTGCTGTAACCGTGCGGCCCGGCGCCCTGCGCCGCTCCGTGGCACGCCGGTGCGATGTCGGTGCTGGGGGTGTCGATGGTGGTCATCCCGGTCCGCCCTCTTGGTTTCGGTACTCGGCCCTCCCCCAGCCTTCGGCCGGGAGGTGCCCCCAGTCTCCAACATCCGGCGCCGGTCTGGTGTTCCGCCGTCCGGGCGTCAGGGCACAGATCCCCGTGCAGAGCGGGAGCAAACCGGCGTGTCGTGGGCCACACTTAGGGCGCGCGTCGGCAGCCCCGTGCCCGGACATGGCGGACGTGCGCCTAGCATCGTCAAGTACCGACCCCGCACATCGGAGATTTCCGTGCGTTTTAGCCTGACCCCGAAGGAGACGAGCTTCTACGACATGTTCGCCGCCGCGGCGGAGAACCTTGTCGTCGGATCGAAGCTCCTGCTGGAACTACTGGGCTCGGACGTGTCCGCCCGCGCGGAGATCGTCGAGCGCATGCGCGCCGCCGAGCACGCCGGGGACGACACCACCCATGCGATCTTCCACCAGCTGAACTCCTCCTTCATCACGCCGTTCGACCGGGAGGACATCTACGCCCTGGCGTCCTCGCTGGACGACATCATGGACTTCATGGAGGAGGCCGTCGACCTGGTCGTGCTGTACGACATCGAGACCCTCCCGAAGGGCATCGAGCAGCAGATCGAGGTGCTGGCCCGGGCCGCCGAGCTGACCGCCGAGGCGATGCCCAACCTGCGGTCGATGTCGAACCTCACCGAGTACTGGATCGAGGTCAACCGGCTGGAGAACCAGGCGGACCAGATCCACCGCAAGCTGCTGGCCCACCTGTTCTCCGGCCAGTACGACGCGATCGAGGTGCTGAAGCTCAAGCAGGTCGTGGACGTCCTCGAAGAGGCCGCCGACGCGTTCGAGCACGTGGCCAACACGGTGGAGACCATCGCCGTCAAGGAGTCCTGAGCTCCGTGGACATGGCAGCACTGATCGTCGTCATCGGCGTCGCTTTCTTCTTCACTTACACGAACGGCTTCCACGACTCCGCGAACGCGATCGCCACCTCGGTCTCCACCCGGGCGCTGACCCCCAGGGCGGCGCTGGCGATGGCCGCGGTGATGAACCTGGCGGGCGCCTTCCTCGGCAGCGGGGTGGCGAAGACCGTCTCCAAGGGGATCATCGAGACCCCGACCGGTTCCCAGGGCATGGCGATCCTGTTCGCCGGCCTGGTCGGCGCGATCGCCTGGAACCTGGTGACCTGGTACTTCGGCCTGCCGTCCTCCTCCTCGCACGCCCTGTTCGGCGGCCTGGTGGGCGCGGCGCTGGCGGGCGGTACCGAGGTGATCTGGCACGGGGTGGTCGAGAAGATCATCCTTCCGATGATCATTTCGCCGATCGTCGGCCTGGTCGGCGGCTTCCTGGTGATGCTGGCGATCCTGTGGATCTTCCGGAAGGCCAACCCGCACAAGGCCAAGCGCAACTTCCGGGTGGCGCAGACCGCCTCGGCGGCCGCGATGGCGCTGGCGCACGGCCTGCAGGACGCCCAGAAGACCATGGGCATCGTGGTGATGGCGCTGACCATCTCCGGCCACCAGTCCGGCAACGGCATCCCGATCTGGGTGAAGCTCTCCTGCGCCACGATGCTCTCGCTGGGCACCTACGCGGGCGGCTGGCGGATCATGCGCACCCTCGGCCGGAAGATCATCGAGCTGGACCCGCCGCAGGGCTTCGCCGCCGAGGCCACCGCCTCCACGGTCATGTACATCACCTCGTTCGTCTACGCGGCGCCGATCTCCACCACCCACGTGATCACCTCGGCGATCATGGGTGTGGGCGCCACCAAGCGGGTCCGGGCAGTCCGCTGGGGCGTGGCGAAGAACATCGTGATGGGCTGGTTCATCACCATGCCGGCGGCGGCGATCGTGGCCGCCGCGATGTACGGACTGGTCGACCTGCTCATCCTCTGACCGCACGTCCGTACCGCGGCAGAGCGGAAGGGCCCGCCCCCACAGCACGGGGGCGGGCCCTTCTTCGGCTCCGCGGCGGCACCGCCATGCAGCACCGCGGAGCAGCTGGTGCGCTCCGCCGCCGGAGGGCGGCGGAGCCGGTCAGCCGAAGCGGCCGGAGATGTAGTCCTCGGTGGCCTGCACCGACGGGTTGGAGAAGATCCGCTGGGTGTCGTCCAGCTCGATCAGCTTGCCGGGCTGGCCGACGCCCGCCAGGTTGAAGAACGCGGTGCGGTCGGAGACGCGCGCCGCCTGCTGCATGTTGTGGGTCACGATCACGATGGTGAACTGCGACTTCAGCTCACCGATCAGGTCCTCGATGGCGAGGGTGGAGATCGGGTCGAGGGCCGAGCAGGGCTCGTCCATCAGCAGCACCTCGGGCTCGACCGCGATCGCCCGGGCGATGCACAGGCGCTGCTGCTGGCCGCCGGACAGGCCCGCGCCGGGCTTGTTCAGACGGTCCTTGACCTCCTTCCAGAGGTTGGCGCCCTGCAGGGACTTCTCCACCACGCCGTCCAGGACGGACTTCTTCTTCACGCCGGCCAGCCGCAGGCCGGCCACCACGTTGTCGTAGATCGACATGGTGGGGAACGGGTTGGGCCGCTGGAACACCATGCCGACCGAGCGGCGGACGGCGACCGGGTCGACGTTCGAGCCGTACAGGTTCTCGTCGTCGAGCATCACCTTGCCCTCGACCCGGGCGCCGGGGATCACCTCGTGCATCCGGTTGAGGGTGCGCAGGAAGGTGGACTTGCCGCAGCCGGAGGGGCCGATGAACGCCGTCACCGAGCGGGGCTCGATGGTCATCGAGATGTCCTCGATGGCGCGGGTGGAGCCGTAGTACGCGGACAGTCCGCTGACGTCGATGCGCTTGGCCATGATCTTTCGTCTTCTCTCGTCTGTTCGTACGTCAGTCGGGGTCAGCGTCCGCCCTTGGGCGCGCGCCAGCGGGCGATGCCTCGGGCGATGAGGTTGAGCCCCATCACGAAGGCGATCAGCACCAGCGCCGCGCCCCAGGCGCGCGAGTAGCCGAAGTCGTTGTTGACCTGCGAGTACTGCTGCCAGATGTAGAGCGGCAGGGACTGCTGAGGTCCGTTGAACGGGTCGCTGTTGATGAAGTCGGCGCCGAACACCAGCATCATCACGGGGGCGGTCTCACCGGTGATGCGGGCGACCGCCAGCATCACACCGGTGGTGATTCCGCCGATGGCCGTCGGGAGGACGATCCGCAGGATGGTCTTCCAGCGCGGCACGCCGAGCGCGTACGAGGCTTCCCGCAGCTCGTTCGGGACGAGCTTGAGCATCTCCTCGGTCGAGCGGACCACGACCGGCATCATCAGGATCGCCAGCGCGAGGCTGCCGGAGAAGCCCGAGTACTGGAAGCCGAGGAGGATGTTCCAGAGCGAGAGGATGAACAGACCGGCGACGACCGACGGGATGCCCGTCATCACGTCGACGAAGAAGGTGACCGCCTTGGCGAGCCGGCCGCGGCCGTACTCCACCAGGTAGACGGCGGTGAGCAGGCCGATCGGTGCGGCGATCAGGGTGGCCAGCAGGACCTGCTCGATGGTGCCGATGATGGCGTGGTAGATGCCGCCGTCCGGGCTGAGGGTGGCGACGACGCCCTTCATCGAGTGGCTGAGGAACTCGGGGCTGATCGCCCCGATGCCCTGCTGCACGGTGTAGAAGGTCAGCGAGACCAGCGGCACCACGGCGCAGATGAAGGCGACCCACACCAGCGAGGTGGCGAAGCGGTCCTTGGCCTGCCGGCGGCCCTCCACCGAGGCGGAGACGGCGTAGCTGGCGACCAGGAAGAGCAGGGCGGAGATCAGGCCCCACTGCAGGTGGCTCTTCAGTCCGGCGACGGCGCCGAAGCCGCAGCCGAGGACGATCGCGGCCACGGCGATCCCGGCGGGCGCCCAGCGGGGCAGCCGGGCCGCGGTCAGCCGGTGGCTGAGCTGCGGAGCGGTGGCGTCGGTGACGGTGGTGACGGTACTCACGCGGCGGCCCCCGAGTACTCCTTGCGGCGGGCGATGATGACGCGGGCGGCACCGTTCACCAGCAGGGTGATCACGAACAGGACGAGACCGGAGGCCATCAGGGCGTCCCGGCCGAGCGGCTGGGCCTCGTTGAACTTCAGCGCGATGTTCTCCGCGAAGGTGCCGCCGCCCGGGTCGAGCAGGTGCAGCGACAGCTTGCTGTTGGTGGACAGCACGGTGGCGACCGCGATGGTCTCGCCGAGCGCGCGGCCCAGGCCCAGCATGGACGCGGAGATGATGCCGGGGCGGCCGAACGGCAGCACCGCGGTGCGGACCATCTCCCAGCGGGTCGCGCCCAGCGCGAGCGCCGCCTCCTCGTGCATCCGCGGGACCTGCCGGAACACCTCGCGGGTGACCGCGGTGATGATCGGCAGCACCATGATCGCCAGCAGGATGCCGACGGTGAACAGGTTGCGCGGCAGGACGCCGGCGCTGGACTGGTCGAAGATGTACGTCCAGCCGAGGTACTGGTCCATCCAGCTGGTCAGGCCGTCCATGTGCGGGACCAGGAACAGCACGCCCCACAGGCCGTAGACGATCGACGGGACGGCGGCCAGCAGGTCCACCAGGTAGGCGAACGGCTGGGCGATCCGGCGCGGCGCGTAGTGCGAGATGAACAGCGCGATGCCGACCGCGACCGGGACCGCGATGAGCATCGCGATGAGGGCGCTGACCAGGGTGCCGAAGGCGAGCACGGCGATGCCGAACACCGGTGTCGCGGCGTCCGGCGTCCACTCGAAGGTGGTGAGGAAGTTGCCCTCGTTCTTGCCCAGGGCCAGGGCCGAGCGGTAGGCCAGGAAGCCTGCGATGGCGGCCATGATGACCAGCAGCAGGACGCCCGCACCGCGGGAGAGGTTGAAGAACACGGCGTCACCGCGACGGCTGTCGCGGCGTCGTGGGGTCCGTCCCCGCGCGTCGGCGGGGGAGGAAGAAGTCATGATCGTTTACTCCGGTCTGGCGGCGCTGCCCCGCGGAGGGCGGCACCTTGGCGGCGGTGCCCCGGACGTTCTGATGGTGGGTGCTACGGGTGGTGCGGTGGGCGCAAGGCCCGGCCGGGCAAACCCCTCCCCCTCCTTCGGGGGCCGCCCGGCCGGGCGTCGCTCAGCCTCAGGCGAGGGCGTCGATCTGGGTCTTGACCTTGCCGGCGAGCTCCTTCGGCAGCGGCACGTAGCCGACCGCACCGATGGCCTGCTGGCCCGCGTCGCTGACGGTGTAGTTCAGGAAGGACTTCAGGGCCGGCAGGGTGTCGGCCTTGTTGCCCTTGTCGCAGACGATCTCGTAGGTGACCAGGGTCAGCGGGTAGGCACCCTCGGCCTTGGTCGCGTAGTCGATGTCCAGCGCCATGTCCGCGCCGGTGCCGGTGATCTTGGCGTTGGCCAGCGTGGTGGCGGCGTTGGCGGCGGTGGCCTCGACCGGCTTGGAGGCACCGGTGGCGATGGCGGCGCTGTTCAGCTTGTTGGTCTGGGCGTAGGACAGCTCGACGTAGGAGATCGAGTTCTTGGCCTGCTTGACCTGGGCCACGACACCGGCGGAGCCGTTCGCGGACTGGCCGCCCTGGCCGGACCAGCTCTTGGCGGCCGGGTACTTCCAGTTGCCGCCGCCGGCCTTGGCCAGGTAGGCGGTCAGGTTCTGGGTGGTGCCGGAGTCCTCCGAGCGGTGGATCGCCTGGATGTCGGCGGCCGGGAGGTTGACGCCCGGGTTCAGGGCGGCGATCTCCGGGGCGTTCCACTTGGTGATCTGCGAGTCGAAGATCTTCGCCAGGGTCGGGGCGTCCAGGGTCAGCTTGTCGACACCCTCGACGTTGAAGACGATCGAGATCAGGCCACCGACCATCGGCAGGTCGATGCCCTGGCCACCGGTGCAGACGGCCTTCGAGGCCTCGATCTCGGTCGCCTTGAGGGCACCGTCGGAACCCGCGAAAGCGATCTTGCCCTGGTTGAACTGGGTGACACCCGCGCCGGAGCCGCCGCCGCTGTAGGTCAGGCTGGTGCTGGAGCAGGCGCCGCTGTAGGCGGCCTTCCAGACCTCGATCGCCGGGGTCTGCGCGGTCGAACCGGCCGCCAGCAGCTGGCCGCCCTTGTCGGAGCAGGCGATCTTGGCGGCCGGGGCACCGGCGGACGAGCCGCCCGCGTTGGGCTTGGAGTTGTCGTCCGTGCCGCAGGCCGACAGCGACAGCGTGGAGACGAGCGCGACGGCACCGATGGCGAGGGCCTTGGAGCGGCCGTTCCGCAGGTTCACAGGGTGTCCCTTTCTGAGGCAATACCGGTCTCCGAGTGACCGGATTTGCTGTGGTCCGGGGCCCTTCCGGCCCTCCGGTAATCCCGAAGTTAGGCAGGACAGGTGACGCGTCAGCCCGTCACAAATGAACGGGGAGTGAACCTCGGACGGATGTCAGGAAACCTTGGCCAGTAGTAACGGTTGCGTCACAGGTCGGGCGCGGGCAGATCACCCGTCCCGGCAGGGCGGACCCCCGAACCGAGCGGGGCCGGGCGCTCAGCCGGGCAACAGCTCCAGCAGCGCGTCGATCAGCACCCGGTCACGGGGGTGCGTCAGCCGTTCCTTGGCGCGCCGCGGCGGCAGCCACTCCAGCCGGTCCACCTCCCGGTTCGGCCGGAAGGATCCGCCGGTCGGCACCGCCGCCCAGTACCTGACCTCCTTCGGGCGGCCCTGCACCAGGTAGTGCTGGGTCGGCAGCTCCGGGCCCAGCAGGCAGCGCATCCCGGTCTCCTCCCGGACCTCGCGCAGCGCCGCCGTCCGCCAGCCCTCGCCGGGGTCGAGCTTGCCCTTCGGCAGGCTCCAGTCGTCGTACTTGGGCCGGTGCACCAGCGCCACCCGCGGCTTCTTGCGGCTGCCGTCCTTGCGCAGCGGACCCGGCACCCACAGCACCGCGCCCGCCGCCAGCACCGTCGAGCGGGGCCCGGCCGCCGGGCGGCGGTCGGTGCGGGCGCCGCCCGACCGGGGGTGGGCACGGTCGGACGGCGACGGGTGATCGGGGAGCTGTGGCACGCGATCCATCCGGGTCGGGGAGCGGGGTTCAGTCCGACGGCACGGCGAACGGGCCGACCAGCCCGGACGCCACCGCCGGCCACTGGCGCCCGAAAGCGTACCGGGCGGCCTCCACGTCCAGCCGCTGATCGGCGTGCACCACACCCAGCACGTACGCCGTCGCCGGGGTGATCCGTGGCGTGCGGGCGGCCGCGGCGACCGTCGCCGCCGCGTCCGACGCCTCCTGATGGCAGCCCAACACCCGGTCCAGCTCCAGCAGTTCACCGTCCGGCGCATTGCACACCGCCAGCGCGTACCGGGCCCGCTTCACCAGGATCCGGGCCCGCAGCCACGGCGCGTCGTCCGCCGCCAGCGCCACGTCCGCCGGGTCCCCCGCACCACGCGGCACCGGCACCGTGTCCGCCGGGGCCGCACCCAGCCGGTGCAGGCCCGCCCCGGCGTACGCCTGCGCGGAGCGCTGCCAGGGCAGCCGCTCGGCCGCCGCCACCAGCGCCTCCAGCGCCGCAGCGGTGCGCGGCAGCAGCGCCACCGCCGGCTCGGCGGCGGCCTCCGGCAGCAGCGGCACCTCGCCGGCCAGCAGCGTCATCCGGTCGGCCAGCGCGTGCAGCCGGGCCGAACGCAGCTCCTGCAGCAGCGCGGTGTGCGAACGGGTCCGGGCCAGCGTCAACTGCCGTTCCAGCAGCGCCCGGGCCTTCGGCGCGCCCGGGTGGCCGGCCAGCATGCCGGCCCCGTCGGGGGCGGTGTCGGCCAGCGAGTCGACGGCGCCGAGCAACCGGTCGGAGCGGCGCCGGTAGCCCGGTTCCTGGCTGAGCAGGTCGACCAGCCAGCGCAGCTCGGTCCGCGACTCCTGCGCCCACGCCGGATCGAAGACCGGCCCGAAGGTGTGCAGCGCGCCGCCGATCCGGCGCACCGCGCGCAGCAGGTCGTCCGCGGCCTGTGCCGACGCCGGGAGCGCACCCGGTCTGGAGCCCGCCTCGCCGACCGCCTGCGGCAGGGCGCGCAGAAACACGCCCGCCTGTGCGGTCAGGTAGCCGGCAAGGACCTCCCCGGCGGTCGCGGCGCGCGCCACCGGGGCCGTCGTCGGCGCATCGGTCATGGCTGTGGCTCTCCCCGATTCCGTCCCCGGGCCTGCCCCGGGGCTGCATGCCGCCCGCGCCGGGAGGGCTCCCGGCGCGGGCGGGGTGCCGCTCAGCGCGCGGCGGCGGAGCCGCGGTTGCGGCGGCGTGAGTCGATCAGCAGGTCCTGGACGTGCCGCAGCGGGCGGCCCTCGGCGTCCTGCGCGTGGCGGATCCAGGTGCCGTCCGGGCCGAGGTGCCAGGAGTCGGTCTCGTCGGAGACGCCGAGGTCCAGCAGCCCGTTCAGTTCGGCCCGGTGCGCCGGGTCGGTGACCCGGACCAGCGCCTCGATCCGGCGGTCGAGGTTGCGGTGCATCATGTCGGCGCTGCCGATCCACACCTCGGGGTCGCCGCCGTTGCCGAACACGAATATCCGGGAGTGCTCCAGGAACCGGCCGAGGATGGACCGCACCCGGACGTTCTCGCTCAGCCCGGGCACGCCCGGCCGGATCGCGCAGATGCCGCGCACCCACACGTCCACCGGCACCCCGGCCTGCGAGGCCCGGTACAGCGCGTCGATGACCACCTCGTCGACGATCGAGTTGACCTTCATCTTGACGAAGGCCGGCCGGCCGGCGCGGTGGTGCGCGATCTCCCCGTTGATCCGGGCGACCAGGCCGTCGCGCAGCCCGCGCGGCGCGGTCAGCAGCCGCCGGTACGACTCGCGGCGCGAGTAGCCGGACAGCCGGTTGAACAGGTCGGAGAGGTCCGCGCCGACCTGCGGGTCGGAGGTCAGCAGGCCCAGGTCCTCGTACAGCCGGGCGGTCTTCGGATGGTAGTTGCCGGTGCCGACGTGCGAGTACCGGCGCAGCGTCTCGCCCTCCTGCCGGACCACCAGCGACAGCTTGCAGTGCGTCTTCAGCCCGATCAGGCCGTACACCACGTGGCAGCCGGCCTCCTCCAGCTTGCGGGCCCACTTGATGTTGGCCTGCTCGTCGAAGCGCGCCTTGATCTCCACCAGGACCAGCACCTGCTTGCCGGACTCCGCGGCGTCTATCAACGCGTCCACGATCGGCGAGTCGCCGGAGGTGCGGTACAGCGTCTGCTTGATCGCCAGCACGTGCGGGTCGGCGGCGGCCTGCTCCAGGAACGCCTGCACCGAGGTGGAGAACGAGTCGTACGGGTGGTGCAGCAGCACGTCGCGCTCACGCATCGCGGCGAAGATGTCCGGTTGCGAGGCGGACTCGACGTCGATCAGGCCGCGCGCGGTGCCCGCCACGAACTTCGGGTACCGCAGCTCGGGGCGGTCCAGGTCGGCGATGCCGAACAGGCCGGTCAGGTCGAGCGGGCCGGGCAGCGGGAAGACCTCCGCCTCGGTGATGTTCAGCTCCCGCACCAGCAGGTCCAGGATGTACGGGTCGATGGACTCCTCGACCTCCAGGCGCACCGGCGGCCCGAAGCGGCGCCGCATCAGTTCCTTCTCCAGCGCCTTCAGGATGTTCTCGGTGTCGTCCTCCTCCACCTCCAGGTCCTCGTTGCGGGTGACCCGGAACGCGTGGTGGGCGAGCACCTCCATCCCCGGGAACAGCTCCTCCAGGTGGGCGCCCATCACGTCCTCCAGCGGCACGTACCGCTGCGGCGAGGCCTCCAGGAAGCGCGACAGCAGCTGCGGCACCTTCACCCGGGCGAAGTGCTTGTGCCCCGACACCGGGTTGCGGACCACCACCGCCAGGTTCAGCGACAGTCCCGATATGTACGGGAACGGGTGCGCCGGGTCCACCGCCAGCGGCGTCAGGACGGGGAAGATCTGCTGCCGGAACAGCGTGTGCAGGCGGCTCTGCTCGGTCTCCGCCAAGTCCGGCCAGCGCACCAGCTCGATGCCCTCGGCCGCGAGATCCGGCAGCACCTCCTGCTGGAAGGTGGCCGCGTGGCGGGCCATCAGTTCACGCGAGCGGCGCCAGATCAGGTCCAGCACCTCGCGCGGCTGCAGCCCCGACGCCGACCGCTGGGCGACCCCGGTGGCGATCCGGCGCTTCAGCCCCGCCACCCGCACCATGAAGAACTCGTCCAGGTTGGACGCGAAGATCGCCAGGAACTTGGTGCGCTCCAGCAGCGGGATGTTCGGGTCCTCGGCGAGCTCCAGGACCCGCTCGTTGAACGCCAGCCAGCTGCGCTCACGGTCCAGGAACCGGCCCTGCGGCAGCTCCGCCTCCTCCGCGCCGCGCCCGTCCGTGCCGCCCGCCAGGAACACCGCGGGCAGCGCGGTGGCCGCCCGCACCGGCTCGGTCGGCACCGCCGAATCGGCCTTGGCCCGCGGCTCCCTCGCCGGGTCCTTGACCTTCACCTGGTCCTTGGCCTTCGCCGGGTCCTTGACCGCGGACCTGCCGCCGGACCGGGGCCCGGCTTTCGCGGGCCCGGCCTTCGCGCCCGGCCGGACGGTCGGCTTCTGCTCGATGCTGGACTCGGCCGCAGCCGAATCGGAGACGGGGCGCGGGATGCTCATCTGTTCCAGCTCCTCCTGCAGGACGCGGGCCGGGCGGGACGAAGGACACGCCTCCGCTCGCTGTTCGTCCTCGTCGACCAGCGGCCACCCACCCGGCGCAGCCGGAACCGGCCCGGCCGGACGGCGGGTGGAGCGGTGACGCGGACGGGGCAATACGGACGACATTCTGTGATCTTCGCGGCGCCAATTGAATCCACGGTAAACACCGCATGGCCGGGAGGAAAGCTGAGTCCGTCACCCCTGTGGCAGTTACCGGACGGCCCCGTCCGCCCGGCACCCGCCCGGCACCTGCCCAGCTCCCGGTCGGCACCCGCCCCGCTCCCGGTCGGCACCTGCCCCGCTCCCGGCCGGCACCCGCCCAGCTCCCGGCCGGCTCAGCGGCCTGCCGACGGCTCCCAGCGGTACATCAGGTCCACCTCGTGGACGGCGAAGCCCAGCCGCTCGTACACCCGGACGGCCGCGGCGTTGTCCGCGTCCACGTACAGCATCACCGTCGGCAGGCCGCGTTCCAGGATCAGGTGCCGCAGGCCCGCCGCGGTCAGCGCCTTGCCCAGGCCGCCGCCCTGCTCCGCCGGGTCCACGCCCACCACGTACACCTCGCCCAGGCCGTCCGGCTGCGTCTTGGTCCAGTGGTAGCCGACCAGCCGGCCCTCGCGCTCCGCCAGGAAGAAGCCCGTCGGGTCGAACCATGGCTCGGCCATCCGCTCCGCCAGGTCCTGCTCCGTCCACGAGCCCTGCTCGGGGTGGTGGGCGAACGCCAGCGCGTTCAGCGCCAGCCAGGCCTGCTCGTCGCGGCCCGGCTCGAACGTCCGCAGCTCGACGCCGGCCGGCAGCGGAACCGGCTCCGGCGCCTCGGCGGTGCGCCGCATCTGCCGCAACTCCCGCACCAGCACCGCCCCGTGGACCTCGGCCAGGTGCCGGGCCGCCGGGAGGCCGCCGTGCGCCCAGAAGTTCAGCTCGCCGTCCGCACCGGCCAGCACCTCGCGCACCAGCGACCCGCCCAGGCCGCGGCCGCGGTCGGCCGGGGCCACCGTCAGCTCGACCGTCCCGGGCCGCTCGCCCTCGACCTGGGCGTACCCCGTGATCCGGTCGTCCGCCAGCTGCACCAGGTGCCGCACCCCCGGGCGGGGGCTGTCGGGGCGAATGCGCAGCCGGCCCGCCTCCGAGACCGCCTCCCGACCGTCCGCCCGGGCCGCCTCCGCCAGCAACTCCCGCACCGCCTCGGCCTGTTCCACCGTCAGGACTTCGACGCGTTCGACCCGGCCGCCGCCTGACGTGTTCTCAGAAGTCTGCATACTGCCGAGCGTACGTCCTCCAGCCTCCTTTCAGGAGGCCGCCTCGTCCGCGCCCACGACCGGCCAGGCCAGCAGGGCCAGCTCGGCCGTCGCCGCCAGCTCCGCCTGGTCCGCACCGTCCCGGGCGCGCTGCGACATGCCCTGCAGCACCGCACCGAAGTACCGTGCCAGCGCGGCCGGATCCGCCTCGGGCGGCAGCTCGCCGAACCGCTGCGCGGTGGACAGCCGTTCCTCGAACGCTGCCAGGTTCGCGTCCCGCAACTCCCGCAGGAACACCGCCACTTCGTCGTCCTGGGCGGCCACATTGGTGGCCGCACTGATCACCAGGCAGCCCGCCGGATGCTCCGGGTCCGAGTAGATCCGCGCCGCCTCCCGCAGGATCCGGACGAACGCCGCCCGAACGGTCGGCTCCTCGGCGAACGCCAGCCCCACGAACTCCCCCACCGGGGACTGCTGATACCCCCGCACCACCTCGCGGAACAGCGACTCCTTGTCGCCGAACGCCGCGTACAGGCTGCCCGACTTGATCCCCATCGCCCCGGTCAACTCCCCCACCGAGGTCGCCTGGTAGCCCCGCTCCCAGAACAACCTGGTCGCCGCCGCCAGCACCGCCGCCCGGTCGAAGGCCGGCGGGCGGCCTCGTCTCGCACCTGCGCTCGTCGTCATGGCACCCATTTTAGAGCGACCACTCAAAAAGTGCGTGAGGCCGTGCTACGGTCTTTCTTGAACGGTCACTCAACAAATGAGGGATGGGTCAACCACCATGTCTGCACGCGTACTTGACGGCAAGATCGCCCTGGTCACCGGCGCCTCCCGCGGCATCGGCCGTGGCATCGCCGAACGTCTCGCCCAGGACGGCGCCACCATCGCCCTCGGCTACGCCCGTGACCACGAGGCCGCCACCACCGTCCTGGACAAGATCCGCGCCAACGGCGGCAAGGCCTTCCTGGTCCACGCCCCCCTCGGCAGCCACGGCGACGCCGCCCGCCTCTGGGAGGCCTTCGACCTGGCCGGCCGCGAGTACACCCCCGACGGTGGGCTCGACATCCTGGTCAACAACGCCGGTATCGGCCGCAGCTCCGCCCTCGCCGACCTCACCGAGGACGAGTTCGACGAGGTCTTCGCGGTCAACGTCCGTGCGCCGTTCTTCCTCACCCAGCAGGCCCTGCCCCGGCTCCGCGACGGCGGGCGCATCATCAACATCTCCAGCGGCGTCGCCCGCATCGCCATGCCCGAGATCATCGCCTACAACGCCACCAAGGGCGCCCTCGACAACTTCACCCTCAACCTCGCCGCCCAGCTCGGCCCCCGCGGCATCACCGCCAACTCCGTCCGCCCCGGCATCATCGACACCGACACCAACGCCTCCTGGCTCCGCGGCAACCCCGCCGCCCAGGCCCACGCGGCTTCCCGCTCCGCCCTCGGCCGCATCGGCCGGCCCGACGACGTCGCCGACATCGTCGCCTTCCTCGCCACCCCCCACTCCCGCTGGATCACCGGCCAGACCATCGACGCGACCGGCGGCTCGCACCTCTGACCTCCGCGCGCCGTAGTGCAGAATCACGGCGTGATCACTGAAGAACGCGCTGCGCAACTGGTCGAGGCACTGTTGGAGAGACGACGCGGAGAGGTGGCCTGGATGGCGCTGGCGCCGGAACTCGCCATTCTCCGCGTGGAGGAACACCCCCACGGCTGGCTGGTCTTCTGGCAGTCGGCGGAATTCGTCCGCACCCGGGACAGGCACACGGCCCTGATCGGCTCCGGCCCCTACCTGGTGGACCGTCAGGACGGCAGCATTCACCACATACCGACCACCACCTACGTCGGTGGTGGCTGGGAGGAGCTCTACCTCCGGCAGGTCAAACACGCCCAGGCGGACGCCGGGGCCTCCGACGAGCCGCGGACGGATCGTCGACTTCCCATCGAGACCCTTGCCGGCCCGATCCTCTGAAAGTCCGAGAATGCGAAAAAGCCCCCCGCCGTGAGGCGGGGGGCTTTCCCTGAATAATTGTTCGGCGGCGTCCTACTCTCCCACAGGGTCCCCCCTGCAGTACC
>NZ_JBHWEN010000044.1:0-32857 GCF_042734215.1 Kitasatospora sp. NPDC059673
CTGCTGGCGTCGGCGAGGAACGCATGATGGTACTGGCTGAGCGTCAGGAACAGCGTGAGCGCGGGGGCGTTCTCCAACTCGCGCAGGCCTGCTTCAGCGCCGGTACGTGCGCTTCCCGCAGCTGCTGTTCGTCCTCACCGGCACCGGGCAAGTCGGCTTCGACAACCGGGTCGACGAGCTCCAGATGCACGCCGAGGACCGGCACGTCGCCAGGATGCTCAAGGCCGTCCCGGCCGCCGCCGCCAGCCTGGAGGCCATCCAGCAGGACGGGCCAAACGGCAAGGTCTGGTACCCGCTGGCCGACCCCGGGGCCGAACCGCTCGGCTTCCACGAACTCGGCCTGCGCTGGTTCGCCTTGTACCTGGCAGCATCGCTCGTATCCTGGGCTCTGGCATGCCGAGTCAACGGGGGTGGGCCTTGGAACGCGGGAAGCTGATCGCGCGCCGCTACGAGTTGGTCAAGCGGCTGGGCCGCGGGGGCATGGGGGAGGTCTGGGCCGGCCGGGACCGCAGCCTGCACCGCGATGTCGCGGTCAAGCTGCTCGCCCTCGACGACGCGCCCCACCCGGAACTCGCCCTGAGGTTCGAACGCGAGGCGGTGGCTGCTGCGCAGATCAACCATCCCAACGCCGTCGCCCTCTACGACCGCGGCGTTCACGAGGACGCACTGTTCCTGATCATGGAGAAGGTCGAGGGTGCCACGCTGGCGGAGCACATCCGTGATGAGAGTCCGATGGCCCCCGCCCGTGCGCTGGAGATCGCCCACGGGATCTGTGCGGCACTCGTCGCCGCGCATCAGGCCGGTGTCATCCACTACGACATCAAGCCGCACAACGTGATGATCACCCCCGAGGGGCACGTGAAAGTCGTCGACTTCGGCATCGCGGGGTTCATCCAGACCATGTTCACCGTGGCAGGTTCCTCCCAGCTGACTCCTGCCGGGACCCCTGAGCCCGAATCCACCGGCCTTAAGGGACGCACGGCCGGCGATCTTCTCCGCTGTTCAAGCCATCCTCGGCCATGACAACGCCGAAGTTCGCCACGCCGCTCTGATCACTGCCATTCCCCTCATGTAGCACCCCCTCCTCGCCCAGCACCGGGCCGACCTGGCCGGCCACGCACGACGTCTACTGGCTACCAGCGCTGACCGGCGCCATCGCGACCGCGTCCTGGACGCGCTGAAGGCGTGGGGCCACGACACCAGCCGGTTGGAGAACCCGTCCGACGTCGCAGCCCGCGAGCACTATGCCCGCCTCAGGGCTGCACGCGCTTCTTGGGACGGCAACTGGACAGGCGGAGGCTACAGCGAAGACCCGCCGTTCTGACTCACGGTTCAAAACGCTCCCAATCATCCATTGCTCACCCTGTGTGGCCGCGGCACCAGAAGTGGGCCAGAGCCCGTTCTCACCTGCGCAGCAAGCCAGGTGCGGCAGGCGATCCGTGGTGCCGGGCGCGGTGGCCGGGCGCAGCAGGGCGTCGGTGCCGCCGCCGTCTCCGTGCCGGCCGTGGTCGTGGCCGGTCTCGCCGCCGGGTTGCCGGGTTGCCGGGTTGCCGAGGGTGTGCGAGCTGGTCGACCGGGTGCCGGCCGTTGGCGGTGGGTCGGGTGTCCGGCGTGGGTCAGCGGCCCTGTTCGGGGTCCGTGGCGGGCTTCGGGGGTGGTCGGTGTCGGTGATGGCCGGGCACAGCCATGCCGGATGGGCCCGGGAAGGTGCCCTGCGGGGTGGGTATCTGGCAGGGTTCCGGTCTTTCGCCGCCACCCCGTCCCCGCCTGTGTCCGGTAAAAGCGGGCGCGGTGCGGGAGAACGCCTGGCCTGCTGCTCGCGGTTGGTGACGCGTCCGCGTGCCTGTCATCGGCTGTCTCGTCGGCGGGGTGCGTTGTCCGATGCTGTTCGGCCGGTGTCGGCGCTCCATTGCCTGGTTCGGGTGCCGGAGTGGTTCAGTCCTCGATGAGTCCTCCCTTGCCGGTGTCGTGGCGGTATCCGTTGAACTCGCCGGTGACCCAGTTGATGCCGTCCGGGCGTTCCCCTGTTCCGTCCAGGCAGAACCGGTGGATCACGGCCGCGATCTGTGGCAGGGGCAGCACGCTGGAGGGGTCGTAGATCGCGCCTGTGTGGTCGTCCGAGATCAGCGCGGGCTCGTCGCCGGAGGGGTCGATGTTGTCGGAGAGCCACAGCCAGTCGTGGATTCCGCCCTTGCGGTCGGTGTTGTACCAGTGCAGGGCTCCGTAGCGGCTGGCGCGATCGACCGTTGCCTGGAGGCCGGCGTGGGAGTGTTCGGCGTCCGGGTGGCTGTAGCTGAACCACGCATGCCGGTTGGCGGAGCGCCGGAGGGCTTCGTCCACGAACTCCTCAATCTCCTCCGGGCAGGACGGGAACCTGGTCACCCTCTCCTGCCGGGACGCCTCCTGGGCAATGAACGAAACCTTCAGGATCATGGCGGGGTGGTCCTCTCGGGGGTGGGGGTCGGCCGGTGGCCGGGTATTCGGCGATCTTCACCTGGCCCGCCGACAGCCTGGGTGCAAGGAAGACCGGAGGGCGGTCCTGGTGCGGCGGTGCGGGCGCCGGCAACTCGGTCCGGGCGGCATGTCGTTGACGGCCGTTCACCTCGCTTCCCGGCTCCGGGCGGAGCGGATGCCGGTGCCGGTGCTGGGGCCGGTGCCGGTGCCGGTGCCGGTGCGGGCGGACAGGGCGGAGACGGGCTACCTCTCGGCTTCCTCGGCCTCGTCCTCGCCGAGGAGCCGGCTGCTCGCGACGACCGCCGCTTCCGCCGGGGCCTGCGACTGTCGGAGCTGCCGCGCCACAAGACACCGGAGGGCTGCGGCTTCTCGTTCCGGCCAGGTCCTCGACCCACGCAAGGTCGAGGACCTGGCCGCGCTGTCGTTTGTCGGGGCCAAGGCGAACGCCGAGGCGAACGCGGAGGCGAACGCCGCCCTGCTGGGGCCGCCCGGAGTGGGCAAGACCACTTGGCCGTCGCTCTCGCGGTCGCCGCAGGGCGGTGTTCGCCTTGGCCCCGACGACATGGTCCACCACCTCAAGGCCGCCGAGGCCGCCGGGCGTCTGACCATCAAGCTCCGCACCTACCTGCGGCCGAGCGTCCTGGTGGTCGACGAAGTGAGGTGCCGGCCCCTTGAACGAGCCGGGGCGAACCTGGTCTTCCAGGTGATCTCCGAGCGGTATGAGAAGGGCTCGATCATCCCGGCCTCGAACAAGACCTTCAGCGAAGGGGGCGGGTCCTCGGTGACGAGGTCCTCGCCACCGCCGTCCCCGACCGACTGCTGCACCACTGCGACGTCATCTCGGTCAATGTCAACAGCTACCATCCCGAGAACCGCCTCCGGGCCATCGACCGGGAAACCGACGCAGCTCGAGCGGTTGACCGTCCCGCCGAAGTCCGGCTGCTGCCTGCGCCGTCAAGCGGCTTCGGGCTGTCATTGGAGCACGGAGGCCGCATCGTCGCTCTGGGCCCGGTGGGCAGTCACCGTCGAGGCGACAGCGTCGACCTCGACCGGTCCGGTGATCGTCATCGGAGCGGTCGAGTCGGTCGGCGGCCTCGGCGGGCCAGGGCGACGGCGGCTTCGGCGGGTGGATCAGGGGGATCCCGTCAATGAAGACGGGGGCCGGTTCGGGTTCCCACGGGCGGACCGAGTGGAGATTGGACAGCGAGATCACTGCGTCGGGTTTCCGCGGACCCTCACGCAGCCACACGTCCAGCGTGTTCTCCTTGCGGTCCTCGTTGGACTCGTTCAACGAGAATTCCAGCCTCCGTGCCCCATTCGTGCACCGGTTCTTGAAGGCGTCGGGTACCCCGTGTTCGTCGACCACGGCACGAGACTACGGCGAGTGGAACGGTCCGCAGGAGCACTCTTCAGACACCTGACCGATGAACTCACCACCTGCGGGCAGCCCAGGCCGAACTGTGCGAGGCCAACGCCGGTCACACTTCGTTGAAACGGGTCATTCGTTGAGACGGGTCAGTGGTGCAAGCAAGTCCGTACGCACCGGAGCACTCGGATCAGTACGCGGGCAGGGCCCCTCCCGGTCACATAACACCAGGTCAGACGCGCAGCACGGCCCCGCGTTGCACCCGCACCCCCACCACCGAGCGCCACCGGGCACCGCGGGGTCCGCAGGCAACCGCCCGTCGCCGCCCGGGGACAGCGGCCCGGCCTGGAACGGGGCCGCGGCCGGGACGCACACCGCCAGGGCGCAGCGGCCGGGCCTGCCAGGGCGTTCCCCCCGTTTCGCCCTCCGGGGCGCGACGGGCGCGGCGACGGCCTGGGCGGCCGGGCTGGCCGGCGTGCGATGGCCGGCCGGCGCCGCTCCCGTGGGTTGGGGCAGGCCGGCGGGATGGGGTGGCCGGGCGGCTAGGGTGTACCGCCCTGTTGGCGGCCCATCCAGTCGGTGATGGCCTGCTCGGTGCGGGCGAGTGCGTCGGTGGGGCTGAACTGCAGCAGTTCCGTCCCGGCGTCGACGTACGGCCGGTGGCCCGGGGGCTGGTAGTACGCGTCGCCGGCCTCGTACACCTCCTCGTGGCCGGCGAAGACGAAGCGCATGCGCCCGGCGATGACGTAGCCCCAGTGCGGGCACTGGCACATCCCGTCGGGCAGTGACTGCAGCGGCCCGTCCAGGTCGGCGTCCGCCCCGAAGGAGACGAATTCGACGGTGTAGCCGTTCATCTCCTCGCGGCGGTCGGTCACCGGACCGAACTCCTGGACGTTCGTCGCGGACTGCTTTGACACCTTCGGCATCGCTCGGCTCCTCTCCGTGACGGCCCCCTAGATTTCCCGTCATCTCGAGTCGACCACCGCGTACGGCCGGGTGCATCCGGGCGGCGGGGCAGGTGGTGTCAGGCGCTCGCCACCGGGCCGTCTTTGCGCCGCGCCGACCCCCGTGCGACATGCCGAGGGCGCCGACCGCTCTGGGGGCCGGCGCCTTCGGTGTGTCGTCGTCGGCCGGGTGTGGCGGCGCCGCTCGGGCTGGGTCTTGCGGCGGGAGGGTCCGGTCGGTGATCCCGGTCCGGACGGGCCGGGTGACGAAGCGGCCGGGGTCATCGGCCTGGGCCTGGGCGGGTTCCAGGAGGGCCGCGGCGAACGGTGCTGCGGCGTTGTCGGCCGGGACAGCAGCCGCGGCGTCCTTCAGCCGCCGGTGGGCGGCGGGGAAGGCGTCCTTGGCCCGCGCGTCCTGTTCCTCGGCCCTCGCGTCCTGTTCCTCGGCCTTCGCGGCGCGGGCTTCCAGCCAGATCCGCTCGATCGTGCAGGTGGGGCAGGTGCCGGTGTGCCGGATCTCCGTGACGGCCGTGTCCCGGCCGGCGGAGATGGGTGCGGGCGTCGCCGCCGTCCGGCCCGGGGTGGCAGTCCCGACAGGTGACAGTCGATGATGCGGCGGGTGCTCGGCTGCTTGGGTGCTCGGATGCTCGGCGTGGGAGTCGGTCACAGGGCGTCAGTTTCCCTCCTGTGCTGCGGACCGGGTCCGGGGCCCGGCCCGGAGCGCCTGTCCAGCGCCCGCCGACCAGCAAGGTCAACACGCTTGAGCGGGCACCGGCCATCAGAGCCGACCGCGGCGGACGACAGGTCGGGCGGCCGGGGCCGGCTCGGTGCCGCGTGGTGGTGCGGCGGCCGCGGTACGGGTGTGCTCCAGCCGGCTCATGACCTGGAGCGGCGTGTCGGGGTCGAGGTGGTGGGTGAGGTCGCGGACGGCCTGGTGGTCGGCGTCGGTGAGCGTGGGGAGGGTGGTGCGGTCGAGGGTGGTGCGGTCGAGGTTGGTGCGGTCGAGGTTGGTGCAAAGGGGCTGGGCGGCGGTGCCGGCGGCGTCGGCGTCAGCGTCGGTGGCGCGGCGGCGCGGCGGCGTCAGTGGTCTGGCGGGCCTGGTGGGCTGCCTCGCGGGCGCGGGCGGCGACGTCGTGGCGGTGGCGCTCACGGCGCAGTGGGTGTGGAGGGCGGTGGCGTGGTCGGGGTGGTGACGCTCGGCCCGGGTGGCGGCGGTGTGGTCGCGTGCGCGCTGCCACTCGGCGCGGACGGTGGCCGCGGTGGCGAGAGGCGGTCTCGTCTCCGGCGTCGGTGTACCGGTCGGCGGCGCGTTCGTCCTCCCGGAGTCGGTGCAGGGCCTGCTGGAGGTTCTTCAGGGTCATCCCGGCCGCCCGGCGGCGGACCCGGCTGCGGACGCCGCCGGGCGACGTGGCAGAGGTCCGGCGTTCGCCGGTCACGAAGGTGTGGGTGCCGGCACCGGCGAGGTTCTGGAACGGCCCCACGCCGTCGGCGTGCGCTACGGGACCGGCACGGCGAGACCGGGGCGGGCACCGGGAACGACCCGGTGGTCGACCGGGACCGTCCGGCCGTCCGGCGACGCTGGTCAGGGCCTTTCGGTCACCGTCCACCCGCCGCCCGGCCGGGCCTCGATCAGCCCCTCGGCCGCCAAGGCCCGCAGGACGGTCTCCACGGTCGATCGGGCGCAGCCGTACGTCTCCGCAATGTCGCGCCTGTCCGGTAGCTCCGTCCTCCCCGGGGCATCGGCGATCTCCGCCCGAAGCGCATCGGCAAGCAGGACGAACGCCACACTTCGAACTTCCCCCGACATTTCGCCACCCCGTTCACCGGTCGGCTCCAGCTGAACCGAACGATCCACCGCCGCACGGGCCCGTATGGCAACACACCGAACCGGCCGCCGGACGCAACGCAACTCCCCGCGCGCGTCACATCATTCTATTCTCCCCACGCTCGCGTGAGCGGCACCAGCCGGACGCGGACCGGACGCGGAGGAGAAAGCCCGCCGCAGGCGCACCCCGGACCGCCGTCAGCCACCCGCACGGCGGGACAGGAAGGGGCAAGGAGAGGGTTGTCGGGGCGGCGAGTTCACCTTGACGGCCACTCACCATCGGGCCTGACCTGCACTTTTGCCTGGACTCCCGGCGCAGCGGGCAGCAGGGGCGACCACCGGCTGCCGGGCCGGTTCTCGCCACCGCTTGGCGGTGTCCGGTGCCACCGTTCCTTGGCCGATGGCCGCTGAGGTCGGACCAACGCACGGTTCGTGCCGTCGAACCTCGACCGCCCCGGTCAGACCGGTTCCGGGTCCGGGTCCGTCGGCCGCTTCGTACCGTCGGACGGCTCCGGGGCTTCACGGCCGCTGGAGCTGAACTGCTCACCAATGTTGTTCCACACGAAGCCGTCCCGTCGGCCTGGCTTCAGGCCGGCCCAGCCGAGCAGCGCTCCGAGGACCTTCTCCTGGGAGACGGTCGTGGTCCAAAAGTGCTGCCCGGGCACGCCGTCGCGGTATTCGAACTGGTAGCTGTTGTTCTCGCGCAACAGGACCTGGATGTACCAGCCGCCGGACTGCTCTTCGTCCACCCGCTCCACGACCATGTGGGCTTTGCCCCGCCGCGGGTTGGCCGGCATGGTCCCGATGGCGGGCTTGGTGGCGCGCTTCACCACGTGGCCGCGCTCGTTGGCCGCGATCAGCATGGCTGGATCGTCCGGCAAGAGGCTGACACCCCCGGTGAGGCTGAGGCCCTGGCCAGGGCGGTCGAGCTTCGGTGGCACGAACCGTGCGGTGGTCCGGTTTCGGTGGCGATCTGTCAAGGATCGGTGGCACAGGACAGCGGTCCGGTTCCCGCCAGCCGGCTGGCGGGCCGGCGGAACATCCGTTGCCGTTGCCGGGTCGCGGCCGTGCGGGACGCTGAGAGTGAGAAAGCCGGTGGAAGTGCGGGCTTCCGTTCCCCGTTCCCTCCGCCGTCGGGGCAGCGGGCGAGGAGGGTCGGGGCAGCGGGCGGGAGGATCGAGGCGTCCGAAGACGGCGGTGCCGCCCGGGATCGACCACGCCGTGGTCGCCGTGCTGTTCCGGTTCCGCACAACCGCCGCCGCACACTTGCGCGCCCTGCAACGCCCCCGGCACCGGGCCGGAACAGAAACGCCGCCGGCTTCGACGGCCGAAGGACGAAGGACGAAGGACGAACGCCTGGTCCAGGACGTCGTGCTGCCGCAGGCGGGAAGCCGAAGGCCTGGCACCTGACCGAACGCGGCGTGCGGATCGCCGCAGCGTTCCCCCGGCCGGAGGGCATCGCCTCCCCCGCCGCTGCCCGACGGCAAAACCGCGGCGCGGCTGAGGCCCGGTCACCTCCTGGCCGTGGTACGCACCCACCCGTCTCGCATTCGTGACCGGCGCCCGGGCGGCGGGCGACGAGTGCGCGCCGCCGGACTTCCTGCCCAAGGTCTGCCAACCGCTTCGCCGAAGGCCGGGACGGCACGGTCATCCCCCGACGGCCTGCCGCACAGCCCGCGGCCGCCGGGAGCGGCCGCAGGCTGTACCGGGCGTTCGTCCAGGCCGACCGCGCCACCATGTCCTGCGGGGAACTGTCGTCCACGCTGACCGGCTACGCCCGCTTCCGCGAGCACCCCCCGACCCGATCCCGGCGCACCTGCGGCGCACCGCGGACGCCCAGAGCGTGCTGCCGGCCTGGCGGCAGCACGCTCTGGGCGTGCCGCTGCTGTTCGTCCCCGGCGGCACCGGCGAGCGCGCCGCCCGGCTGTGGGAGCAGCGGGGCGGGGGCGGCCGGGGGAACGGTGGGTCGGGGCCGGCGGGTCGGGCCCGGCGGGCCCGGCTGCCGGAGCAGCGGGTCGGGGCGCTGCCGCGGGTGATGGCCGGGCGTTCGTCGGCGTATGGGATCCGGGTCCGGAGGCCGGGCCCGGCCGAGGGAGCAGCGGGTCGGGGCTGGCGGGTCGGGCCCGGCGGGTCGGGGCGCTGCCGCGCGTGACGGCCGGGCGTTCGTCGGCGTATGGGGTTCGGGTCCGGGGGTCGGGCCCGGCTGTGGGCTGCCGCTGGTGGTGTCGCGGGCCCGTGGTGGGCGCCGTCACGGTGTCCGCTCCCCCGGCTCCGGCCGGTCTCGGCGGGCGCCGGGGGTGTCCGGGTGGCGCGGGGTGTGGAACTGTTCAGGTCAGGGCGGCGGTCAAGCGCTGCGGCAGGGTGTCGTAGGGGTGACAGTCGATCACGGGCAGGCGGTGGGCGCGGGCCTGGGCGGCGAGCCAGTGGGAGTACCTGGCGCTGACTTCGGCGCGGGCGGGCTGGGGACCGTGGTCCGGCTCGCGCCGGATGTAGTTGGCGCCGATGCGTGCCGGGTCGCTCTCGTGGAGGAAGACGGCGTGCAGGCGTCGGCGGTGCGCGGTGGCCTCGGCGGCGGCGCGGGCGGCGGCGCGGGGGGTGAGGTAGTCGCCCTCGACGATGGCGGGTACGTCCACGCTCAGCCGGTTGCGTACGACGCCGAGTACGGCCTCGTCCAGGGCGTGGGCAGTGGCGATCTGCAGTTCCAGGACCCGGTCGGTGCCCAGGTTCTCCTCGGGGGCCGGGTGGCCTGCGAAGTGGTGCAGTGCGGGGTGGGTGGCCGGGGTGGTGGCGCTCTGGAGGGCGGCGACGACGTCGTCGAATTCGACGGTGAACGCGCTGTGGGTGGTGGCGAGGCGGGCGGCGGCGTGGCTCTTGCCGACGCCGGAGGCGCCGCCGATCAGCAGGATGTCCCAGGGGCGGTGGTCGGCGCGCATGCGGTCACGATATCGCGGCGCGGTGCGATGGTGGCGCTCTGGTGCCGGGCGGCCGGTGCTGGGCAACCGGTAGTGGGCAGCCGGCGGTGGGGAGCCGACGGTGGTGCTCGTCCTGGTGTCCGTCAGGGGTGCGGGTGTTTCCCGGCTCGGGGGTGGGGCCCGTTCGGCGGCGCGGGGCGGGATCAGGCCGCCGTGGGCGAGCGGGCGGCGGCGTGGACGGTCGGGTAGCGGCGCGGGCGGGCGGGTGGCGGCGTGGGTAGGCGGGTGGCGCCGGTGGGGCACGTGCATGCAGTTGCGCGGGTGACCCGACACCTGTGGCGGGAGATGCGGGCCGTACCTGTCGCGGCGATCACGGCGCGGGGCCGATGACCGGACGGCGGCCGCGATCGAGGCTCTCACCGCGGCGATCCAGCAGGGGCCGCGTGATCCCCGGGCAGTAGCGGGCTGGCCTTCTCAACGGCGTTGCCGACAGCTCCCACGCCCGCCGCGGCCCCGTCCGGCCACCGGCCGCGCACCCGGACGCGAAACGCGCTGGCGGCCATCACCCGGGCGGACGCGGCACCCGGTGCCACCTCGCCCATCACACAGGCGGCCACCGATTGGCAGCACGTCTGCACCGGCATGTTCCGAGCCCAGCGGCACGGCCGGGGCCGCCGGACACTGCGCCGGCCGCGTCAACGCACGCGGGCCGATACCTGGTCAGGCCCCGGACACAGGAACGGGGTTGTGGCGGTGCGGAGGCTGCGGGCGCCGTCCGGCGCGGACGGCCGGACCCGCGCGCAGGAGGCGTTCACCGGCCGGGAGCGGCGGTGGGCGCGGGGCGCCGCCACGGTAGGCGAACACCCGCGGCGGATCGACGGCTTCGGCCGCGACAGGGCGGAGACGGCGGGCCGGGTAGACTCCCCCAGCGCACGTCATCGGTACGCGCCGGGCGAGGACCACACGAAGGCACCTCCCCGACGCGTACCGGACAACGAACGGGCCGGGGACGGAACGGGCCGGGACGAACGGGCCGGGGACGGACGGTGCTTACTGTCCGCCGGGAGCGGGGTTGAGTGCGACGCGTACGGTCGGCGGTTGCTGAAGGGTGTGGTGGACGGTGCAGTTGGAGGCCACCGCGAGCAGGGCGTCGTGGCGTGCCGGGTCGAGTGCGGGCGGGACGTCGACGGTGACGGTGATGTCGGTGACCCGGGCCGGGCGGTCGGTGGCCATCGTGAACTCCGCGTCCACCCGCAGGCCGTCGGCGGCCACGCCGTGGCGGGCCAGGTAGCGGCCGGCGTAGAACGCCACGCAGGAGGCGAGGGAGGCTGCGAACAATTCCGTCGGCGTCGGACCACTGTCGTCGCCGCCGGCATCGAAGGGCTGGTCCACCACCAGCCGGTGGCCACGGATCGCGACCGCGTAGGCGTCGCCCGAGGTGTGGTCCACCCGGATCCGTCCCGGGGGCAGGGGGGCTTCTGCTTCGGGGTGGTGGATGGGGTGTTCGGCTGCGGGCATGACGGGCTCCGGGGTGCGCGGGGTACGGGGACAGGTGCGGCTGTGTCGGCTGTGTCGGCTGTGTCGGCTGTGTCGGCTGTGTCCATTGACGGGCTCGGGGCACCACCGCCCCAAGGGCCAAAAGACCCCAGTGAGGCCGCCGTTGCTCCCGTGTCCGCATTCGTCCCCACGCGTACCCCGCGCGGTATCCGCCGTCGAGGTGCCGCACCGTGCGCCGCGGGTCTGCCGGGAGCAAGCGGGTCCCGGCCGCGCCGCGGACAGCCCGGGAGGCGGGCGGCCAGGGGGCGTTGCGGGCACGGCCCCGGCATCGGCGGTACCGACCGTGCCCTGCCGGTCCAGGGCGGTGCGCCCCTTCCCGTCGGCGGCGGATGGCGGCCGACGCCTGCCGGAGCGCCACCGCCGGACTGCGGCAGTACCGGGCGGGAAGCCGCCGCCCGCGTCGGTGCGCACGTCACCGGAACGCGTACCCGGGTGCCCGGGTGCCCGGCACAGGAAGACCGGAACGCCGACCGGCGGAGAACGAGCCCCCACCGGGAAGGCCTACCCACCGAACGGATTGCGGCCGCACACGGCAGCAGACCTTCTGGCAACTACCGCCCGGACACAGGAAGTTGCCGAGGAAACGAAGGCCAGGGGCACCCTCCCGCCCACACCCCACAGCGGATCGCTTGGCCGCAGATCACGGATCGGCACCGGGGCCGACCGTCCTCCCAGACGAGGGACGCGGGTGCGTGTTCTCTAGCGCGTCGGCACGAGCGCCGGCCGGCGAAGAAAGAGCCCGCCGGGAAGGCCTACCCACCGAACGGATTACAGCCGCACGCGGCAGCAGACCTTCGGGCAACTACCACCCGGACACAGAAAGTTGCCGAGGAAACGAAGGCCACGGGCGCCCTACCGCCCACACCCCACAGCGGATCACAGGCCGCCGATCACGGACCGGCCGTCCTCCCCGAAAAGGGGGGACGCAGGTGCGTGGTCCTTAGCGGTGGCCCCTGGCGGGATGCCCGGCGGAAGGTGGCGGGTTCACAGGACGAAAACCAGCAGGTAGGCCACGGCGCAGGCCAGCAGGTAGGCGGCGAGCGCGGCGGGCAGGGCGAGCCAGGCCGTCCGTCCGCGCCGGCGTGCCCGGACAGCGCCCAGGGAGGCGATCAGCACCGCCGCCACCAGACCGGCCCATGGAAGGGCGACCGCGAGCGTCCACACGGCCGGCGTGCACACCGGCGCCGAGCCGCCGGGCCCGCCCGTCCCGCAACCGTCCGTGGCGAACAGCATCCCGAAAGAGAACAGCGCGTCGACCAGTCCACCGAGCACGGCGAACAGCACCACCACGAGGATGTATCCGACCGGCCGACCGGCCGGCCGGGCCGCAGGCGCCGGAATATACACGGGCACTCCGGGCCGTCCTTGGTATTCCCCCACCATTTTCCCCTGGTCCTCCTCGCCACCCCACGCGTCTTTCCCGACGCGCCGTGTCCCCCGGGGCGGCACAGTATCCAGTCGACGTCCAGACTGTCACGCCGGACCCGACCCGACACCAAACACCCCCCGCGCCAGCGTCATCCTCGATTCGGCTGTGGGCGGTGCGGATCGCATGGGCAAGGTCGTAGTCGTCAGCCCGTCCGTGAACAGCTTCCGCCACTGCAAGGGGCGAGATCACGGTGCCGGTGACCAGAGCACCAGGAACGACGAGCGTGACCTCCAGGCGGTCGGCCTCGCTGTCCTCGTGCTCCGCTCCCAGGCGCAGCAGCTCGAGGAAGGGGTCGGGATGGGTGTCGCGGTCCCCGGCCAGCACCCGGAACACCGCCTACACCGCCCGGAAGCCGGGCAGGGCCTTGTCGTTGGAGCGGGTGGCGCACGCAGCGATGTGCTGCGGTGTCCGGGCGGGGGGCCGGCCTGGCACGTCGCGGCGGGACAGCCGATGCGCTGCCGCATCGGCCGGAGCCGCCCGGCCGGCGGCATGCGGACATGCGAAAGCCGCCGTAGTGGTCACGGCGGCTCGAATGGTTCAGATGCTCGGGCACAGTTGTGCTGCTGGCAGCGGCATGACAGAACGTAGGCGGCACCGGGCCGGCAATGCGGAGGAACCGGCGAACCCGCCCCGGCCAGCCCATCAGACGATCAACACCCCAGACTCCCGCCCCAGACCAGCACGAGTACTCCGGAGAACACGCCACCCCCTCCTCCGACCAGCCCGTTCGAAGATGGCGAGACTTCAAATCAGTCGTCCCGGGTCAGTAGCAGCCCCATTCCCGGGCGAACATGTCGGGCGGCAGACGGTGCGCCCGACTACTCAGGGTGTCCTGCTGAACGGCTGGAGGCTGGAACTCAAGACCCATTGGAGTGATCAACGGCCGATAGCCTGTTCATACGGGTTCGAATCGGTGACATCTCCTCGTGTCGCATTGCCAAACCCGTTCCGAGGAGAACCGAAATGAACGCATTCAGGAAAGTTGCGCTGGGGGTGATGCCCGTCGCCCTCGTGACCGGGGGCTGGGTGGCGTCAGCCGAGCCTGCGAAGGAAGTGCAGGCGCTGCCGGTCGTCACGACGTACGCCAAGGTCGATGCTGATGGGAATCTACTCAGCGCGAATGGCGTCACGGAAGTCGAACATGCTGGCATCGGTCGCTATCTCCTGACGACGGAGAACGACATCAATGCGTGTGGTCTGATCGGCACAATCAATTCGAATGGCCCCTCCGATCCGGGGCCCGGTAGTGCGTCCATCATGGTCACCTGGACGGATGCCATGCACATTTTCGTCCGCACAGCGACGCCGTCTTCGAGCGGGAGCCAGACTGTCGATGACGACCGCCCGTTCACCGTCATGGTCGTCTGCTGACCGGTGCCGGGCCTGGGCCTGGTGGCACTCCCGCCAACAGCCGACCACCGGCGACCCGGGCCCCGGCAGCGAACCGGAGGCGACCCCAGCGACCGACACGAACCGTCGCCCTCACCCGTCGCCGCGGGGGCGGCGGTCTTCTTCGCAGCCGATCGCTTGGCGGAGGCCTCCTTCCTGTTCTGCCGCTCCTTCTTCCACCACGCGAGCCGCTTGTCGAGCTTCCAGTCCTTGTCCCGGACGAGCCTGCCGAGCGAGCGGGCGGCATCGAAGCGCCGCGGTCCGGCGCAGGCGTACGCCGCTTCACGCGGTCGCGCGGCTTGCGGACGATCTGAACTATCGCCGTCAATCCAGCGGGATGACAGGTCTGACGAGGGTGCCGCGTGTGTGCGGGCGCCGGGCGACGAAGTCACCCTGTCCGGGGTCGAGATAGGAACTCGCCTTGATCAACCAATTGGCGAACCAGGGTCCGCCGCCGCACTCGGCCCTGCCGCCATCGGTGCCACGGACCTCACGGCGGTCGCCGGTCAGCTCCCAGTGGTAGTGCTGGGCCATGTGCAGTCCCGACAGCATGGGCGATGTCTGGGGAACGCGGACGCCGTCGGGCGTGACAAGAGTGTCGTCGCGTCCGGGCCGCCAAATCGGCATCCGGTCGCCCCGGGGGAACAGGCCTCGTGCGCCGAACGCGTAGGCGTGTTCCCATTCATCGGGGGTGGGCAGACGCCGGCCGGTCCGTGCCAGTTCGTCGGTGATCGCGTCGTAGGTGGTGTGGGCCGCGAGCCACGCCGCCGTGGGCTTTCCGTCCGGTGCGAAGTGGACTCGGCCGTGGGTGCCCGTGTCCGTTTCGGGCAGGATGAGATCGCCGACGAGTTCCTGGCAACCCGGCTCCCATTCCTGGACAAGCACGGTGACGATCGGGTGGTCGAGGGGAGCTTCGCGCACCCCGGCCTCGTCGGCGTGCGTGGCGGCAAGGAACGCCTTCAGGCTCACGGCGCGAGGGCGTGAGGTGGCCGCCGCGAGGTGTGCGCGGATCCCCTCGACGGTGCTGTCGGTCAGGCACGCGCGGGCCTCGGCCCGGTCGTCCGACTCGAAGTCGGCAAACTCGGGATACGAGGTCAGCGCTTGCTGGCTGCCGAGGTAGGACAGAACCTCGTCACCGGACGGTGTCCAGGACTTGGGGTCGAAGCCGAGCCGGACGTGTCCGCCGGGAACGAAGCCGAAGGGTCTGCCGTCGATCTCGATGATCGCGTTGTAGGCACTCCGCCCGGCATATTCGTGACGGTGGATCGACGTGACGACACCGCCCGCCTCCCGCGCCGCCGCCCCGGCCGCGGATGCAGCCGCCGTGCGATCGAAGAGGAGCCACTCATCAAGGGCGCCATCGGCAATCGGCATGCCGCGGAGTATGCCGTTCAGAGAACAGCGGCAGGCCGTCGAGCGGGGGCGGCTGGTGGCCTGCTCGAACCACAGCGTCAGCGACTCGGCGGCCAGGTCCAGGCCGAGCTCTTCCCGCAGCGCCGCGGCCGGCTCCCCGTGGCGTCGGCCAGGCCTCCCGGCAGCGAGTACTGCACGCCACCGGGCCGGTGACTGCGGAGATCGGGCATACCCGGCCGATGGCGTCGAGGAGCACGGCGCACACCCGCACCGGCGCATCAGCGTCCATCCACGCCGAGGCCGGTCCTACCCGGTCTCGACGAACCGGCTGGAGGGCTGGAAGTCGTGGGGGGTGGAGGGGAAGTGGTCGGAGAGGATCTGGGAGCGGATCTCGCCGGTGAGGGTGGCTGCGAGGAAGCGGGTGAGGGTGAGGTCGAAGTGCTCCCACCAGGGGCCGCGGGCTTCGTTGACCATGACGGTCCACTGGTCGGGACTCTGGCCCGACTCGGCGAGCCAGTACAGGAATTCGCCGTTGTCGGTGGAGGCCCAGGGGATGATCCGAGTGTCGGCATGGCCGAGTTCGGCGGGCTTCCGCTCGCCGCCGGACCACAGGTCCTCGTTGGCTTCGGCCCGTTCCTCGACGGCCTCGAAGAGGTCGTAGAACTCGTTGGCGCAGCCGGGTTCGAGGATCCAGAGGTAGTTGTCGATGCAGCCGCCGCCGTAAGTGTCGATGAGGGCTTTGTAGTCGGCGGGGAGGCCGGTGCCGAGCTGTCGGCATACCGATTCCCAGTCCTTGGGGCGAATGCCGGTGGGACGGGGCAGCAGCTGGGTGAGGGTGTCGAGGGAGTTGTCCACGGGACGTCACTTCTTCTTGTTGTTGCGGATGCTGAGGATGTTGGTGCCGGTGCCCGATCCCTTGGGCTGGAATGGGAAGCCCTTGCGCCGTGTGCCTCCAGGATCACGCCCCTGGGCAGGAGGTCGTTGCCATCGTGGACAGGGATGACGCGGCAGTGGATGATCTCGCCCTTGTCGACGGCGGCGCGGATCCGGCCTTCCAGGTCGCGCATGGTTGGGGTGTTTGCGTACTGGCGCATCGTCACGAAGCACCCGCAGGCCCCGGCCGGACGTCTTCCGGCCGGCTCGGGACCTGTCGGCCGGTGCCGGCGACGCGCCGTCCCGTGAACAAGTCGGACGGTGTTCAACAGTCGCCCGGGGCGGTGAGGAGGAGAAGGGGACGATCGGGGTCGTCCCCGAGTGGCGATCGGCGGGACGTCCCGTGTTCCCGATACGGCTGCGCCAGGGACAGCTTCGACGACGGTGATGCCCGGGCGGGCACGGCCGGGGCCCGTCGGGAACAGCGGTCGGGGAACCTCCCGGTCCAATGCCACCGGCCCCGCATGTGGTGGGCCCCGACGAGTGCACGAAACGCAAAAACCGCGCCCACAAGACAGCGCTGGTCAACACCGAAACCCGCCAACCGGTAGATCCGCTATCTGATCGTTCCGAAATCTCGGCCGGCCGCACATCCTTGGGCCGGTGGGCCGTTCGCCTATCGGTCAGAAGGGAGGTTCGAGATCGCCGCGGCCATCGCTGTGTGGCCCGCAGTCCCAGGGCTCCTCCTGAAAAGGTTCAATGTCGGTGACGTCGTGGCCCCATGCTTCGAGGGCCTTCCAGGCAACGCGCCGGTTGAAGTCGTCGCTGCTGGTGTCCAGGATGCGGCGCGCGTGCACGGCGAGGTGGTCGCGGCGCTGGGCAAGCGCGGGGTGTTCGGCGAGGATGAGCGCGGCAAGGCCGGCGGCTTCGCGCACGTCCTCGTGACTGTCCTGCAGGAAGGGCGCGACGGCTCGATAGAGCATCGGGCGCAGGTCCCGGAAGGCCGCCAGCGTGGTGTTGTGGGTGCGGAAGCCAGGGAAATATTGCTCGGTCCGGTCGACAATCTCGTCGGAGGCTTCGTAGGCCGTGGAAACCAACCAGTTCAGCAAGGTCGCGCCGATGGGGACGTTGCGATACGGCCGGAGGGTCATGGCCGCCGGGTGGGCGAGGATGCCGGCGACATACATGGCGACGGGGGCGGTGGCTTCGTAGATGGTGTTCTGGTGGACGACCAGCTCACTCAGTTCCGACAAAGCGGCGACCTGCACCCTGGGATCAGGCTCCAGCAACCGTGCCAGGACCTCGGGAAGGCACTGACCGTTCTCGAAAGGCGTCTGGAGCGAACCCCAGTCAGTCTCCGCCAGGACTACCTGGTAGGGCGGCAAGTCACGCTCGCGGGGCGCCCCGGCCTTGGAGCTGATGTGGTGGCTCACAGGCCAAACCTAGACCGGACTTCTGACACGATTCCCGTCGGCCGCCGACCGACCCCGGCCACCGGCCCGGGTCAGTTCCAGGACCGCAGCTGCCAGCTCCTGCTGTTGCAGGGGAACCGCATCGCCTGTTGGGTCTGCCCGCCGTCCAGACACCGACCCAGACCGTCGCGCAGCTGATAGGTACTGACCCTGGCCGGGGAAATGTCCTGCCAGACCTGCCCCGCGCTGCCGCCGCAACTCATCAGGTTGACAAACCCACCAGAACGCCGCCAGAAGCCACGAAGCGGCGCCGTCCGGCCAGCGGTCCGGCCGGCACGCGACGAGCTCGAACACCCGCGGACACCCACGAACAACGACGTCGCCCCGGAGCGGGCGGCAAATCCCCTCGCTCCCGCACCGGGTCCTGCGGGATCATCGGCTCATGCGCGTGGACTTCGACGGAATCACCCCCATACCGCGAATGGTGCTGGTCAGCGAGTTCCTGCTTCGCCCCGACTTCCGGGTCGAACTGGACCGGCCGCTGTTCGCCGCTGCAGGCGACCGGGCCTCGTACGAGGACGGCGCCGTCGTGGTGACCCGCCCCACCGGTGAACGGCACCGCCACCCGGTCCGGGACGCCTACTGGATCTGCCGCTGACGCCCCACGGCGTGGCGATGAGTTTTCCGGCCCCCACGGGTCTACACCTCGACCCGGGGGCCACCGATCCTCATCTGACCGGGAGTACAGACATGGGCCTGATCCACATCGAACTGTTCGCGACCCTCGACCTCGTCGGGCAGGCACCCGGCGGGCCCGACGAGGACCCGACCGGGTTCCCCTTCGGCGGATGGCAGGCACCGCTGCTGGACGAGGTGACCGGCGCACAGATCACCGCCGCGTACGAGGACACCGACGCCCTCCTGCTCGGCCGCCGCACCTACGACATCTTCGCCGCCTACTGGCCGCACCAGAAGAACGGAACGATCGCCGAACTGTTCAACCGCGTCCCGAAATACGTGGCATCACGCCACACACCCGACCTCCCCTGGAACGGCTCCACCCTGCTCGGCCCGGACCTGGCCCGCGCGGTACACGAAATCCGCGACCGGCACGACCACGTGAAAGTCGTCGGCAGCCTCAACCTGGTACAGAGCCTGCTGCGCCAGAAACTCTTCGACCGGCTCGACCTGTGGCTGCACCCCATCACCCTCGGCACCGGCAAGAAAATCTTCGACACCGGCACGGTACCCACCAACCTCACACTCCTCGACATTCCGGTCGCCGGCCCCACAGGCACCGTTTACCTCCGCTACCAGCAGGCCCCCGGCACACCTGCCACAGGCGACATGACCGCCCCCGACCACCACCACAACCACAACCACACAGAATGACCCCCCGGTGCCCAGCCGGTGAGCCAGTGGACCGGTGAAACCGGCAGGTCACCCCGCCACGGCCAACGCCCCGGACCCGCACGCTTTCTGAGGTATACGCAGGACGGCGGGCCGACCGACGCCGACGGGGCCGCGCAAAAGCGAATCCGATCCTCCTCCCCCGGCGCGACGCGGGACCGCCCCCGAAGCCCGAAGGCCCCGAGGGCGGTCCCTCACCGAACAAGCGGCGAACCCGCAGGCACTACCCCACGAACCGGTCCGCGTCCGCACGGCGCCGCGCCCGGTACAGCAGCACACCGCCCAGCGTCAGCAACCCACCACCGGCCAGACCCGCCGTCGCCAGACCCGCCGGCGAACCCGTGTCCGGCAGATGACCCCCACCGCCACCGTGCGGCGGCTTTGAAGGACCACCCGGACGAGGCGGCTTCACACACCCCTCCTTCTCCGGACACTCCAACACCGTGACACACACCGACACCGGCTCACTCTCCACCAGCGCCCCCTGCGGATCACGACCCGAAGCCTCCGCAACGTTGATCACATGCCCGGCCTTCGCATCCTCCTCCGTCACCACATACGTGCCGTGGCACGTCGTGCTCGCACCCGGCTCCAGCACCGTCGCATCGCACACCACCGACGCCACCCGGTCATCACGGACCATCACATCCGTCAGCACCGTCAACCCGGTATTGGTCACCGTGTACGAGTAGGTGACCGTGTCACCGACATGGAACGGGCCCGCACTGTCCGCCTTCTTCTCGACCGACAACGACGACGCACCGGAGACGGTCTTCACCGTCACCTCACCAGGCGCGCTCACCACCGGCCGACCCTCGGGATCGAGGCCGTTCGCACGAGCCGTGTTCGTCACATGACCCGCCTCGACGTCCTCCTCCGTCACCGTGTACGAGCCGTGACAGGTCGTGCTCCGACCCGGCTCCAGCACCGTCGCGTCACACGTCACCGACGCCACCCGGTCGTCCGACACCGCGACATCGTGCACAGTCACAGCACCGGTGTTGGTGACGGTGTACGTGTACCGCACCACATCACCCGCACGGAACGGACCGGCCGTGTCCGCCTTCTTCACGATGGACAACCCGGCCCCACCCACGACGGAGACGGTGGCCTCACCGGGTGGGCTCTGCACCGGCTGGCCCTCGGGGCCGGTGCCGTTCGCGTGAGCCGTATTCACCACATGACCAGCCGCCGCATCCTCCGCAGTGATCACATAACTGCCGTGACACAGCGTGCTCTGACCCGGGTTCAGCACCGTCGCGTCGCAGGTGACCGACGGCACGTGGTCATCCGTGACGGTCACATTGTGAACAACGCCCGTTCCGGTATTGGTCACGGTGTACGTGTAATTGACGGTGTCGCCGACGTGGAACGGGCCCGCGGAATCCGCCACTTTCTCAATCGTCAGCTGGGCCTCGCCCGCTACCGGAACGGTGGCCTCAGCCGGCGGGCTCTGCACCGGCTGACCCTCCGGGTCGGCGCCACGCGCGTGAGCCGTGTTCGTCACGTGACCGGCCTGAACGTCGGCAGCGGTGATCACATAACTGCCGTGGCAGAGGGTGCTCACACCCGGGTTCAACGTCGTCGCGTCACACGTCACCGACGACACGTGGTCGTCCGCGACCGTCACGTTGTGAACAACGGCCGTCCCCGTGTTGGTGACGGTGTACGTGTACGCCACCGTGTCACCCACACGGAACGGACCAGCAGAATCCGCCACCTTCTCGATCGACAACCGGGCCTCACCCACCACCGGAACCGTCGCCTCGGCCGGCGGGCTCTGCACCGGCTGACCCTCCGGGTCGGCGCCACGCGCGTGAGCCGTGTTCGTCACGTGACCGGCCTGCACATCCGCGGCAGTGATCACATAACTGCCGTGGCACAGCGTGCTCACACCCGGGTTCAACGTCGTCGCGTCACACGTCACCGACGCCACATGGTCATCCGCGACCGTCACGTTGTGAACAACAGCCGTCCCCGTATTGGTCACCGTGTACGTGTACGCCACCGTGTCACCCACACGGAACGGACCAGCAGAATCCGCCACCTTCTCAATAGTCAGCTGCCCCTCCCCCAGAGCGGGGACGGTCGCCTCGGCCGGCGGACTCACCACCGTCTGACCCTGCGGGTCCGTACCCTCCGCGTGAGCTGTGTTCGTCACGTGACCGGCCTGCGCATCCGCCGCCGTGACGAGGTACGTACCGTGGCAGAGCGTGCTCTGGCCCGGGTTCAGCGTCGTCGCGTCGCACTTCACCACAGCAACGTGATCGTCCGCGACGGTCAGGTTGTTCACAGTCGCCGTACCGGTGTTGGTCACGGTGTACGTGTAAGCAACGGTGTCACCGGCATGGAACGGGCCGGCGGAATCCGCCGTCTTCTCGATCGACAGCAGTGCCTCTCCCACCACCGGGACAGTGGCCTCACCGGGAGGACTCACCACCGGCCGGTCCTCGGGGTCGAGGCCGCTCGCGACAGCGGTGTTGGTCACGTGGCCGGCTTGCACATCCGCCGCCGTGATGACGTAGGTGCCGTGGCAGAGGGTGCTTTCCCCGGCGGGCAGCGTCGTCCTGTCGCACGTCACCGACCCGATGAGGTCGTCACTCACGTCCAGGTCGTGCAAGGGAGCGGTACCCGCGTTGGTCACGGTGTACGTGTACGCCACCGTGTCACCGACACGGAACGGGCCCGCGGAATCGGCCACCTTCTGAAGGGTCAGCACGGCGTCACCCGCGATGTTGATCGTGGCCTCACCGGGCGGACTCTGGACGTCCTGGCCCTCGGGGTCGGTGCCGTGAGCGTGAGCCGTGTTGGTCACGTGACCGGCCAGAACATCGGCGGCGGTGATGATGTAGCTGCCGTGGCAGAGCGTGCTCGCACCGGGGTTCAAGGTCGTGGAATCGCACGTCACCGAGGCGATGTGATCGTCCGTCACGGCCAGGTTGTGCACCGCCGCCGTGCCCGTGTTGGTCACCGTGTACGTGTAGGAGACCGTGTCACCCGCATGGAACGGACCTGCGGAGTCCGCCGCCTTCTCGATGACCAGCAGCGCCTTGCCCAGGACCGGAACGGTCGCCTCACCTGGCGGGCTCTGCACCGTCTGGCCCTCGGGATCCGTACCCTCCGCATGAGCCCTGTTGGTCACCTGACCGGCCCGTACATCCGCCGCCGTCACGATGTAGGTGCCGTGGCAGAGCGTGCTCTGACCGGGGTTCAGCGTCGTCGCGCCACACGTCACCACAGCGACGTGATCGTCCGCGACAGACAGGTTGTTCACCGCGGCGGTACCGGTGTTGGTCACCGTGTACGTGTACGAAACCGTGTCACCCAGGTGGAACGGGCCGGCGCTGTCCGCCGTCTTCTCAATGGCCAGCCCCGCGACGCCGACCACCGGGACGGTCGCCTGACCGGGCGGACTCTGCACCGGCTGCCCCTCGGAATCGGTGCCGTTCGCGTGGGCCGTGTTGGTGACGTGACCGGTCTGAACGTCGGCTGCGGTGATGACGTAGGTGCCGTGGCAGAGCGTGCTCTGACCGGGGTTCAGCGTCGTCGCGTCGCACGTCACCGGGGCGACATGGTCGTCCGCGACCGTGAGGTTGTGCACCACCGCCGTACCGGTGTTGGTCACCGTGTAGGTGTACGAAACCGTGTCACCCAGGTGGAACGGGCCGGCGCTGTCAGCCGTCTTCTGGATGAACAGCAGCGCCTCACCCACCACGGGGACGGTCGCGTCGATCGGCGGGCTCTGCACTTCCTGGCCCTCGGGGTCGGTGCCGTTCGCGTGGGCCGTGTTGGTCACGTGACCGGCCTGCACATCCGCCGCCGTCACGACGTAACTACCGTGGCAGAGCGTGCTCTCGCCCGGGTTCAACGTCGTCGCGTCGCAGGTCACGAACGGGACGTGGTCGTCAACGACCTTGAGGTTGTGCACAATTGCGGTGCCCGTGTTGGTCACCGTGTACGTGTAGTTGATGGTGTCGCCCAGGTGGAACGGGCCGGGGCTGTCGGCGATTTTCTCGATGCCGAGCTCGGCGATGCCCACGACGGGCAGGGTCACTTCAGCCGGGGGGCTGACGACCTCGTCGCCCAGCGGGTCGGTGCCTACGGCCTGGGCTCTGTTGGTGAGGTGGCCGAGTGCCAGGTCGGCGTCGGTGACGAGGTAGGTGCCGTGGCAGAGGGTGCTCCGGCCGGGGTTGAGGACGGTGGTGTCGCAGAAGACGTTCGTCGAGTGGTCGTCGGTGACGAAGACCTTGTCGAGGACGGTCTGGCCGGTGTTCGTCACGGTGTACGTGTAGTGCACGGTGTCGCCGACGTGGACGGGGCCCGCGGTGTCCGCTTCCTTCGCCAGGGAGATCGAGGAGGGGCCGATGACGGTGATTGTCGCCTGTGTCTCCGGGGAGTTGACCGGCTGGCCGTTGGCTGTGCCGGACGCGGTCGCGTGGTTGGTCGCTTCTCCCAGGTCCGCGTCTTCCGGGGTGACCACGTACGTGCCGTGGCACTTGGTGGTGTCGCCGGGGCTGCCGCGGGGGGCGAGGGTGGTGGCGTCGCAGGTGATGTTGGTGATCCGGTCGTCCTGCACGTGGACGTCCGTGATCTCGGTACCGCCTGTGTTGCTGACGACGTACGTGTAGGGGACGGTGTCACCGACGTGGAACGGGCCGGGGAGGTCCACCTGCTTGGTGATGTCGATGCCCGGCGGCGCCACCACCGGGATGTCCTCGGAGGCCGGTGGCGATGTCACCGGGCCGCCGGGGGTGGTTCCGTGGGCCTGCGCGGTGTTGGCGACGTGGCCGGCGGCCGCGTCGGCGGCCGTGACCAGGTAGGTGGCGGTGCAGGTGACTGTCTCGCCCACCTGCAGCGTGCTGACCGGGCAGGTGATCGGGCCCACCTTCGGGTCGTCGACCGCCAGGTTGGCGACCGGGACGTTGCCGGAGTTGGTGACGACGAAGTCGTACTGGACCGGGGTGCCGACCGTCAGATCGGCGGGCAGCGGCCGGTGGGCCTGCTTGACCAGGTTGAGTTCGGGCAGCGCCACGGAGGTGTTGATCACCACGTTGCGGATCAGGTGCACGTCGGTGAACAGGCCCGTGGAGCCGGCGAAGCCGAACTTGTAGGTCGAGGGGACGGGTTGCGGCGCGGGGGTGCTCAGCACCTGGTGCTCGCCCGTGCCGTCGTTGAAGTCGACGCCGATGCTGAGGACCGGGGACGGCGCCGGGGTCAGCTGGACGTGCACCCGGCGGCGGGACGGCTCCAGCAGCGTCTGGGCCTGAGACGGTGTCACATCCGGCGGCAGGGACGTCAGCGGGCCCTGCAACTGGCCGGGCAGGGTGGACGGCCACGGGCCGCTGGTCGAGAAGTTGCTCGTCGTCGCGGTCAGGAAGCAGTAGCCTTCCAGGCCGTCGCCGGGGCCTCGGACGGTGACCATGTTGGGTCCCGGCGCGGGGATGCGGAAGGCGGTGCCGGCCGGGGAACGCCGGCCGGGCGGGCAACCGTTGCCCCGGTGCTCCCAGTCGCCGAAGTAATTGCCGAGCACGTCGAGCCCGACGCCGAGGTAGCCGCTGTCGACGCCGGGCAGGAAGGTCAGGTTCGGGTTGTCGTCGGGCAGCTTCTGCGCGTAGCCGAGGCTGCCGCCGAACGCGCCGGGGTGGGTGAGCGTGACGTCACCGTTGACCAGGAAGAACGCGATGCCGTCGGCCGGGGTGGCGGGCGTGGTGCTGCCGTACTGCCACTGGTCGAAGGTCACCTCCAGACCGGCGCTGGCCGGGAGCGCCTGGTCGAAGAGCACCGCGCCGTTCTGGTCGTTGCTGGCGTCGGTGATCCGCAGGTAGCCGAACGGCGAGCTGTCCAGCGGCGGGACCGGGCCCGTCTGCGGGATCGGGCAGCCGCCCAGCGGGCGGCCGTCCGGCCCGAGGGCCGAGACCGGCGCGCCCGTCAGGCACGCCGCGCCGACGGCGACGAATCTCGGGTCCGCGGTCGCGCCGGTGAAGTCCTCCTGCAACAGGGGAGAACCGATGGCTCGGACACGCTCCGGCGCCGCGGCCCGGTGGTGGGCCGGTGCTGCGGCCTCGGCACCCCAGGAGGCGCTCAGGCCCGCGCCGACCAGGCCGAGAGTGGCTGCGGCACTGATGAAGCGGGCCGTTCGGGATCTGAGCCGCCCCGGTCCGCGGAAAAGTCTCGTCATGCCCTTGACTATGTGCAGCCACTACCAGCAGTTATCAGTTTGTACTATCAGTGGACCTGTCGAATCGCTCAGATGCGCGAACCGGGGGGCGCGGGGTCCGCCGACACCCTGACCTGGTGTCAGCTCGTCCGGAACGAAGTCTGTCCCGGCGTCAGAACATCTACTGGAGAGCGCCCCTGACGGTGCCCCGGAGGAGCGGGACTCTGCGCCACCCGGGCGAGCACCCAGGGGTGAACCTTCGATCCGCCACTCCCCTTGCGAGCACCGGGCCCAGTGACTCTCCGTGGCGACCACATGGGCGCACCGTCGCCTTGCGGCCCCCTGCGCCCCATGTCGTTCTGGAATCGGCAGGGCCACCAGCGTGCCCCGCCACCGACCCAAGTTCTCGGAGGAGATCTTCATGCGTTCTCTCAAGCGTGTCCTGGCCGCCGGTGCCATCGCCGTCCCCCTCGTGATCGGCTGCGCCGGGCTCGCCTCCGCCCACGAAGGCCACGAAGAGCACGAAGGCCCGTCCGCCCACTGGGGCCAGTCCCAGTTCGTCGCCAACGAGGAGGGTGCCGGCCTCGCGGAGAGCTTCTCCGTCGTCGGCCCGGACGGGGTCGAGCACGGCACCCGCTGGATCTGGGCGGGCGACGACGGCGTCTTCGGCTCCTTCACCGAGGCCGGCGCCCACTTCTAAAGGCTGGCCTCGGGCCAGGTGGCCCGGCATCACACACACATCGACCCGCGTGTCACGGCCTCGGCCGGGCGACCGCGGGTCGATGCGCGTTCCGGGGCGGGAGCCGGGCCGGCTCCGACGGTGATTCAGGAACCCTGGTCCGCCTCGGTGGTCTCGGCGGCCCCGGCGCCGGAGAGGTGCAGCGTGAACGGCGAGCCGTTCGCCGTGGGGTTCCAGCCCTGGGCGCGGGCGGTGCGGATGCCGTGGGCGACTTCGCGCGGCAGGATCAGGTCGGCGGGGGTGAGGTCGGGGTGGAGGCGGGCCCGGCGGCCGGTTTCGACGACGAGGGTGGTTCCGGGGTGGGCCGCGTCCTCGGCGACGTAGCCGAGGGTGCCGCCTTCGTAGTCGCAGCACAGGTGTCGCCGACTGGCGTGCCAGCGGTATGCGGTGCCGTCGACGACGATGCGGCGGGTGCCTTTCCTGGCGAGTGCCATGGTGGCGCCTTTCGACGGAGGAGGGGTCTCGGGTCCCCGGACAGTGTCCGGGGCGGGCGCGCCGGTGTCACCGGGTTTTCCGCAACGGCGGTGCGGTGGCGGGGATTTGGTGTCACTCACCCCAGAGGCGGGACAGGTGGGTGTGCAGCAGGTGTTCGGCTTCTTCGGGGGTGCGGTGGCCGATCAGGACGTGCGCGGTGAGGCCGTCGGTGAGGGCGAGGAGGGTGCGGGCCTCGTGGGTGGGGTCGGGGAGGTCGCCGGCGGCGGCGATGAGCCCGGTGAGCAGGGTTTCCAGGTCGGTGTAGCTGGTGCGCAGGCCGGCGGCGAGGGCGGGGTTGACGGCGGCGGCGGCGAGGAAGGCGATCCAGGTGCGGGCCTGGGCGCGGTGCTGGGTCTGGAGCAGGGCGAGTTCGCGGGCGAGGTGGCCGACGGTGCTGGCCGGGGACTGGGCGGGGGCGGCGCGCAGGCGGGCGTGGGCCCGTGCGGTGACCTGGTGGCCGATGTGGGCGAGGGCGAAGTGCAGCATCTCGTCCTTGGTGCGGAAGCAGCGCTGGACGGCGCCCATGGAGACCTGGGCGCGGGCGGCGACATCGCGGAGGGTGACGGCTTCGAGGCCCTGTTCGTCGATCAGGGCGCAGACGGCGTCGGCGATCTGACGGCGGCGTTCCTCGTGGTCCACCTGTTTGGGCATCGGCTGCGGCCTCCCGTCGATTTTATTCGATGCGAGTGTATCGGTTCACGGGCTAGAGTGCGGCTCGGTTCCGATGCAACCGCATCGGAAAAACCCTTGGAGCATCTCGAAGGCCCAGGAGGACCGGATCCATGTGGAAGCTTTCCGCCACCGCTCTCGCCACTGCCGTCCGCAGCGGCGAGGCGTCCGCGCTCGATGTGATGGATGCCCATCTCGACCGGATCGCCGAGGTGAATCCGCGGGTCAACGCCGTCACCCAGCTGCTCGCCGACCGGGCCCGTGCCGGGGCCCGCCTGCTCGACCGGCGCCGCGCCGCCGGGGAGGAGCTCGGCCCGCTGGCCGGGGTGCCGTTCACGGTCAAGGAGTGCATCCGGATCGAGGGGGTCGCGACCACCTTCGGCACTCCGCGCTTCGCCCACCTGGTCGCCCCCGAGGACGCGATCTCGGTGGCTCGGCTGCGCGCGGCCGGGGCCATCCCGCTCGGCCACAGCAACATGCCGACGCTGATCCTGTCCGGCATGCATCCCCGCAGTGAGCTGTACGGCGAGACCCTCAACCCGTGGGACCCGGGGCGCACGCCCGGCGGCACCAGCGGCGGGGACGGGGTGGCGGTGGCCACCGGGATGGCCGCGCTCGGGCTCGGCAACGACTCCGGCGGCTCGGTCCGCATCCCGGCCGTGTTCTGCGGCGTCGCGGCGCTCAAGCCGAGCGCGGGGCGGTTCGCCGCCGACCAGCGCATGCTGGGCCCGGACGACCCCGGGCCGGCCTCCCAACTGCTGGTCCACGACGGCCCGTTGGCCCGGACGGTGGCCGACCTGCGGGTCGCCTTCGAGGCGCTGGCCGGGCCCGACCCGCGCGATCCGCGCACCGTTCCCGCGCCGCTGTACGGCCGTCCGCTCGACGGGCCGCCGAAGGTCGCCGTGGTCACCGATCCCGGCGGGCTCGGCGTCCACCCGACCGTCCGCCGCGCGATCGAGCGGGCCGCCGGGGCGCTGGCGGAGACGGGGTACGACGTGCGTGAGGTGCCGGACGCGCCCCGGACGGTCGAGGCGTTCGAGGCCTACCAGCAGCTCACCAACACCGAGTTCGCGCCCGCCTGGCCGGCCGTCCGGCAGGTGCTCGGTGAGGGCGGCGACCGCTACATCGGTTTCGCCATGAACAAGGTGCCGCCGGTCGATGCCGCCGGGCTGATCGCCCTGCTGGGCACCTGGACGAACATCCGCCGTTCCTGGGCGGAGTTCATGGAGCAGTACCCGCTGCTGCTCGGCCCGGTCTTCACCGAGCCACCGGTCGAGCCCGGCTTGGAGTCGCGCGACCAGGCGGGGCGGGACCGGGTCGCGGCCGCGATGGCGCTGAGCTCGGTGACCAGTTTCGTCGGCGTCCCGGCGGTGGCGGTGCCCACCGGTGTGGGCGAGGGTCTGCCGACGGGCGTCCAGCTCATCGGCCGGCCGTTCCGTGAGGACCTCTGCCTCGCGGCCGCCCAGCACATCGAGGACCGGCTCGGCACCCTCGCCCCCGTCGATCCGGTCTTCTGAGAGGCCGTCGGGCCGGGGCGGGCCGCAACCCGCCGGGGCCCCGGGGATCTCAGGCCCGCCCGCGCACCGCGCCGGTGGCGGCGACCAGGGCGCCGAGCACCGTCGCCGCGACCGGCACCAGCAGCGCCGCGCGGAACGCCTCCAGCGGGGTCGCGCCGGAGCCGAGCGCCGCCAGGTTCACGGTGGTGACCGCCGAGAGGCCGAGCGCCGCGCCGAACTGGAAGGCGGTGTTGAGCAGCCCGCCGGCCAGGCCCTGTTCGTCCTCGGCGACACCGTCGGTGGCGGCGATGGTCAGCGGCCCGTACGCGAGGGCGAAGGCGAGGCCGGTGAGCAGCATGGTCGGGAACATCATCGGGTACGTCCAGTCGGCGCCGACCGGGAGGAACAGGCCGTAGGAGAGCGCGGCCGGCAGGAAGCCCCCGAGGATCACCCGGGGGTGGCCGAAGCGGTCGACCAGTTTGGGGGTGAGGGTCGGTGCCAGCACCGAGTCCACGCCGACGGCCAGCAGGGCGAGGCCGGTCTGCGGCGGGGACCAGCCGCGCAGGTCCTGGAGGTAGAGGGTGACGACGAACTGGACGCCGAAGAACGATCCGGCGAACAGCAGGGCGCCGAGGTTGGCCCGCAGGAGGGTGCCGGTGCGCAGCAGACCCGGCCGGACCAGCGGTGCGGGTGAGCGGCGTTCGATCCGGACGAAGGCGGTGAGCAGCGCGAGGCCGCCGGCCAGGACGGCGGCCGTGGTGGCGGGGCGGGTGCCCGTCTCGCCGAGCCGGACCACGCCGTAGACCAGCAGCAGCATCGCCGCGGTCGCGGTGATCGCCCCGGCGAGGTCGAACCGGCCGTCTGGGGTGCGCTGTGGCGCGGTCTGACGCGGAATCAGCACGGTGGCGGCGGCGAGCAGGACGGCGGCCAGCAGGACGGGGGCGAAGAACACCCAGCACCGGCCGATCGCCGTCAGCAGGCCGCCGGCCACCAGGCCGAGCGAGAATCCGGCGGCGGCGGTGCCGGCGTAGATCAGCAGGGCCCGGTTGCGGCGTGGGCCTTCGGTGAAGGCGGTGGTGATGACGGACAGTCCGGCGGGGGTCATAAGGCCGCGGACAGGCCGGTGACGAAGCGGGCCAGGATCAGCATCCAGCCTTCGGTGGCCAGGCCGCCGAGGCCGGAGAAGAGCACGAAGACGCCGAGCCAGAGCAGGAACATCCGGCGCCGGCCCAGCAGGTCGGCCGCTCGGCCGCCGAGCAGCATGAAGCCGCCGTAGCCGAGCACGTAGGCGCTGAGTACCCAGGACAGTGCGCCGGTGGACATGCGAGTCCGTCAGCGGGTGATGTCCACGTCGACGGTGAAGTCCTGCTGGCCGGGCGGGCAGGGCTTGGCCTCGCCGCAGCTGCTGCGGTGGGCGGTCAGGCGGACGGTGCCGGCGGTGCGGGCGGTGAAGGCGGTGGTGACGGTGCCGCAGCCGCTGCCGGGGCGGCAGGAGGGCGCGGCGGTGGTGGCGGGCTGCCCGGTGGGGGCGAGCAGGCCGGGGTCGGTGCTGGTGGCGGGCGACCAGTAGGTGCTGTGGAGTTCGGTGCGGATGGTGGTGCCGGGCGCGACGGTGATGTGGGTGCGGTCGGCGGATTCGTCCAGTACGACGGGGCCGGGCGCGGGGTGCGCGGCGGGGCTTGCGGTGGTCGTCGTCGATCCGCAGCCGCTCAGTGCGGCGAGGGCGAGCAGGGCGGCGGCGGCGGTCTTGAACGGATTCGGTGTCATGGCTCCGTCTCTCGGAACGGGTCGGGCCGGCGGGTGTACGGGGATGGGACGCGGCGGGGGTCCGGTCGGATCCCTTGGGGCGGGCCCTGGTGCGACGGCGCCGGGGCGGGCCCGTGGTGGGTCCGCCCCGGCGCCCCCCTGGGGGAGGCTGGTGCCGCGTCAGGAGACGTTGAGCGCGGTGTCGTCGATCACGAAGCTGGTCTGCAGGGAGGAGTCCTCGGTGCCGGTGAACTTCAGGGTGACGCTCTGGCCCGCGTAGGCCGACAGGTCGAAGGACTTCTGCACGTAGCCGGTGGCGGCGTTCACGTTGGAGTAGGTCGCCAGGGTGGTGGAGTTGGCCTGGACGGTCAGCTTGTCGTAGGCGGTGGTGCCGGTCTCGGCGGTGTCGATGTGCAGCCAGAAGCTGAAGGTGGCCTTGCAGCCGGCCGGGATGGTCACCGTCTGGGAGACGGTGTCGGTGTGGGCGGAGCCGTAGCCGTTCATCCAGGCCTTCCAGGAACCGCTGTGCGCGGCCTGCGAGGTGGAGTTGTCGAGCACGCCGGTGGTGGTGGTCCACGGGGCGGCGGTGCCGGTCTCGAAGCCGGGGTTGCCGAGCAGCTGGGCGGCGGTGCAGGTGCCGCCGCCGGTGCCGGCCTCGGTCCAGCTGAAGGAGGCGGAGCCGGCCGAGCCGGTCGTGTCGGTGGCGGTGACCGTGACGGAGGAGGTGCCCGCGGCGGTCGGGGTGCCGGAGATCAGGCCGGTCGAGGAGTTGATCGACAGGCCGGCCGGCAGGCCGGTGGCCGCGTAGGTCAGGCTCTGGCCGGACGCCGAGTCGGTGGCGTGGATCTGCAGGCTGGCGGCGGTGCCGACGGTGCCGCTCTGGCTGCCGGGGTTGGTCACGGTGACGGTGTTGGCGCCGCCGTGGGTGAGGATGGCGTGCGTGATGGCGCAGGAGTTGGTGTCGTTGGACCAGCTGGCCTGCTCGGCGAAGGTGCCGTAGGAGCCGAAGCTGACGTTGGCGGCGCCGCCGGCGGTGCCGGGCCGGAGCCAGGCGCACTCGTCGGAGTTCTCCTGGCCGTTGTACGAGGAGCCGGAGACGTGGTTGGTCCAGCCGCCGGCCGGGTTCTGGTCGGACATCATCTCGTGCCACTCGTGGCCGAGGGTCATCGTCCAGCCGTCCAGTGTTCCGGGCGAGTTGACGAAGCCGACGCCGCAGGAGGAGCCCATGTCGATGTTGTAGGGCTGGTTGGAGAACGCGATGTCGCCGTACGAGGAGTTGACCGCGCCGCCGGTGAGGGTGGTGTCGCCGTTCCAGTCGTGCCAGGCGCAGTAACCCTGGGTCGGGCTCTGGTAGTTGTCCGGGTTGGTGCCCTTCGGCGACAGGACCACGTAGTAGGCGTCGCGGTTGGCCGCGGCGGTGGTGTTGCCGAAGTGGGCGGCCGCGTTGACGGCCTCCACGCCGAGCTGGTGGCCGGTGGCGGAGGCCGGGGAGGCCGCGGCGTTGTCGTACCAGACGCCGGAGAGCACGCCGCCGCTCTGGTAGGGGATGAACGCGGCGTTCGCCGGGCAACTGACGGCCCCGGAGGCGACGTTCGGGCCGTCGCACCACTGGGTGAGGTCGGCGGACCAGGTCTCGCCGTTGGTGCCGATGCCCTTGAACATGTTCTGCGCGGCCTGCGCGGCGCCCGCCGTGTCGTTGGAGAACGTCAGGTTGCCGTTGGCGTCGGTGCCCTGGCTGCCCCACTGGGTGCCGTAGAACACCAGGTAGACCTTGGAGTGGCCGCTCTGCACGCCGATGCCGTCGACGCCGCCGCCGTACGAGAGGGTCTGCTGGCCGGTGGCGGCGGCCTGCGGCTGGTTCGCGATGCGTTCCTGCTTCTGCTTGGCGTACTGCTTCATGCCCGGGATGGTGCTGTTGGTGAGCGCCGGGCTGAACGGGTTGAACTCGTTGGAGATGCCGCCGGTTCCGGCGGATCCGTGGTGCGCCTGGCCGGAGACCGACGCGGCGGCCGGCCGGGGGGTGGCGGCGTTCGCCGGGGCCGCGGTGGCAGCGAGCCCGGCGGCGGCGAGCGCGAGCGAGGCGGCTGCGGTCAGCGCCGCCATCCTCGAACGCAGGGCGGTGGGGGTCATACCCATGGGTGGGGAGCCTCTCTGCTCCGGCCGCCCGGACCTCGGTGGGGCGCAGTGCGGCCGATATACCTGGGGCGGAGCGGACGGTGGGGCACGACCGGGAACGAGTGCCGTCGCACGGAAATACGCGGTATTCGCATTTCCGGGTGGCAGCAATCGAATTGACGAGCAGTCGAATTGACGGGGCTTCGTCGGGGCCGGTCGCCCGTCTGCGGCCTGAAGCAAAGCAGAGCTGCTGATGAACAGTCAATGGAGCTGGTTCAGGGAAAAATCAGGAACCGGATCTGCGCAGGTGGGGGCGCCTGTCGGCGCAGTGGTTCAACTTCCGTCGGTGTCAACAGTTTTCAAGTTGGCATCCCTGTTCTTGGCTGTTCAGGTGGATTGCAGTACCGCCCCTTTGCGAGGTTTTTGAATTCCGGGCGCAGGACAATGCCCGGCCGCGAACGGGTTTGCCGTGGTCGGGGTCGGCCAGACCCGGCGCCGAATGCCGCGGGGGCGCGGGGCGCGCGGTGTCGCGCGCCC
>NZ_JBHWEN010000045.1:0-14711 GCF_042734215.1 Kitasatospora sp. NPDC059673
TTCCCCGCCCTCGACTACTTCGAGAACAGCGGACTCCCCTTCGTCGTCGCCCTCAACGGCTTCGACGGACACCAACCCCACACCGCCGACGAGGTCCGGGAGGCACTCCAGTTGAACGCCGACATCCCGATCATCACCCTCGACGCCCGACGCCGGGACAGCGCCAAGAGCGCACTCATCACCCTCGTCGAACACGCCCTCCTCGCCCGCCTGCGATGAGTGGCGCGAGGCCCCGCCGGGGGGTGCGTACCAAGGATGGTTCGCGCCCCCCGGTAACAGTTCGACAGACATTTGCCCGGCTTTTCTGACGGTACGTAGTCACCCGGCTCCGGTCCGCACCAGCGGCCTAGACCTTTGCGGAAGTTCCACCGCAAATGTCCGCTTTCCGCCCCGGGCGTGCGGGACGGGGCAGCCGAATGTCCGCTTCTCCGGCTCGTGTTGAATTCCAGCTACCCCGTAGTATCCGAGCGGGTCGCGGCCCGTCGGGGGGTAGCCGCCGGATAGATCCATGGCCGCCAGTCGGTCGAGAGGTTGTTGTCGAGTGAGGCGTAAGCAGCCAGTCACCCCGCAGCGGCGCTCAGAGCCCCGCCAGCAGGAACCGGCAAGCGGCCGGACCACAGGTCAGTTCTCCGCGTTCACCGCGGCCGAGGACCGCGGCGAGCCGCAGCGCACCGCCCCCGCCGCCGCCGGCGAGTCCGCCGAGCGGCCCGCCGCCGCCAAGGAGGCCAAGCGTCAGGGCGGCAGCAGCCGGCCCGACTTCCTGTCGCCGCTGAACTGGCGAGTGCCGACCCGTCTGGTGGCCATCCTGGTCATCCCCGTGGTGATCGCACTGGTCTTCGGCGGCCTGCGCGTCAACACCTCGCTGGACGACTACAGCAGCGCCGACCGCGCGGTGCGCATCGCGAAGCTGGCGAGCGCCGCGACCAACCTGGCCGACGCGCTGCAACAGGAGCGCGACGAGAGCCTGGTGCCGCTGCTCACCGGCCAGGGCGACCAGGGCGAGGTGAAGAAGCTCCGGGACAAGACGGACCAGGCGCTGGCCGCCTACCGTTCCGCCTTCGCCAAGATCAAGGACGACCCGACGGTCGCCCGCCGCAACTCGCAGTTCGAGTCGATGGCCCTGTGGCTCCCCCACCTGCGGCAGAACGCCTACAAGCCGGAGCTGTTCGCGACCGCGACCGTCAACGCGTACTCGATGCTGTACGCGCCGCTGCTGTCGATGGACAACTCGGTCGGCTTCGGCTCCTCCAACGTCACCTCCAAGGGCCGCGCCATCTACGCGATGTCGCTGGCCAAGGCGGCCGCCTCGGCCCAGCGCGCGCTGATGCTCCACCTGCTGGTCGGCCTCGGCGTCGGCGGCGTGGACGGCCACGAGGGCCAGGACCTGATCCAGGGCCTCCAGGTCGCCGCCAAGCTGGAGCAGACCGCCCGCGACGAGTTCAACACCGCGTCCAGCAGCGAGGAGGTGAAGGTCTACGCGGACGCCGAGGTCGCCCAGGCCACCGCCGACCAGCGCCTGCCGCTGCGCATGCCGGACGGCCGCACCATGCCCAGCATGATCGCGCTGCTGGCGGTCGGCATGAACTACGGCAACCAGCTGGCCGCTTCGGCCTCCGACCGCGACGCCGCAGCCAGGATCATCGCCTCGGCCGGCGCCGACGGCCTGACCCGCCCGCTGTGGGACCAGGCCACCAAGAGCCACATGAGCGCGCTGCGCACGGCCGAGACCGAGCTGCTCGAGCAGGTCGTCGACGACGCCCAGAGCATCAAGGACCGGGCGTTCACCGACTGGGTGCTCAACGCGCTGATCGTGATCGCCTCGCTGGTGCTGGCCGGTCTGCTCACCGGTTACATCGCCCGCTCGATGATCCTCGGCATGCGGACCCTGAACACCGCCGCGCTGGACATCGCCAACCACCGTCTGCCGGAGCTGGTCGACAAGCTCTCCAAGACCGACCCGGAGCGGGTCGACACCGCGGTCACCCCGATCCCGCTGTACGGCAAGGACGAGATCGGCGAGGTCGCCCGCGCCTTCGACCAGGTCCACCAGCAGGCGGTCTCGCTGGCCGCCGAGCAGGCGCTGCTGCGAGGCAACGTCAACGCGATCTTCACCAACCTGTCGCGCCGCAGCCAGGGCCTGATCCAGCGCCAGCTGTCGCTGATCACCGACCTGGAGAACAACGAGGCCGACCCGGACCAGCTGGAGAACCTCTTCAAGCTGGACCACCTGGCCACCCGCATGCGCCGCAACGGCGAGAACCTCCTGGTCCTCGCCGGCGAGGAGCCCGGCCGCCGCTGGAGCACGCCCGTCCCGCTGGTCGACGTGCTGCGCGCCGCCGCCTCCGAGGTGGAGCACTACGAGCGCATCGAACTGGCCGGCATCCCCGAGGCCGACGTGGTCGGCCCCGCCGTGACCGACCTCGTCCACCTGCTCGCCGAGCTGCTGGAGAACGCCACCTCGTTCTCCTCCCCGCAGACCCGGGTGCTGGTCAACGCCACCAGCCTGCCGGACGGCCGGGTGCTGGTGGAGATCCACGACAAGGGCATCGGCCTGACCGCCGAGGACTTCGCCGAGATCAACGAGAAGCTCGCCGAACCGCCCACCGTGGACGCCACCATCTCCCGGCGCATGGGCCTGTTCGTGGTCGGCCGGCTGTCCCAGCGGCACGACATCCGCGTGCAGCTGCGCCCCTCGGGCGAATCGGCCGGCACCACCTCGCTGGTGATGCTTCCGCAGCAGCTCACCTCGCTGGTCGCGGTGCCCGAGGCGCAGAACGAAGAGTTCACCGTCTCGCGGATCTTCGCCGAGCAGGAGACCCCCGCCGAGTGGTCCTTCGACGGCGCGGACCGCACCGCCGCCGAGCTCGGCTTCGACGACCACCTGCCCGTCCACGGCGCGGCCGGCGGCAACGGCTTCTCCCCCGCGCTGGAGTCCATGCAGCGCTCGCAGCGCCTGGAGGAGCGCCGCCGGGCCGCCCTGGAGGCCGGTCCGGGCGCCACCCTCGAGGAGCCGATGGAGGCGGAGATCCTGGAGTCGCCGTACGACTCCGAGGACCAGCCCGCCGCGAACGGCTACCAGGCCCCGTACGGGGACGACTACCGCCGTCCGGAGTCCGACCCCTTCGCCGCCGCCTACGAGCCCCAGCAGGGCGCCCAGGACGACACGTACGGCTACCAGGACGCCGGTTACGGCCGTGACCCGTACACGCCCGCGGAGCACTACCAGGACGACCCGTACGCGCCCGAGCAGTACCAGGCCCCGTACGCGCCGGCCGGCTACCAGGACGACACCTTCCAGGACGACCCGTTCCAGGGCGGCCGGCAGTACGGCGAGGAGTACCAGCAGCCGTACGCCGCCCAGTACGGCGACCAGCAGTACGGCGACGAGCAGTACCCGGAGGCGCAGTACGCCGACGAGTACCGGCAGCAGGAGTACGGCTACGAGGAGCCGGCCGGGCACCCGTACCCGACCGAGGAACTGCCGGCGCTGCCGCCGGCGCCGTCGACGACCGACAGCGGGCTGCCGCAGCGCCGGCCCGGCCAGCAGCTGGCGGGCGCGGGCGGCGGGCTGGGCGCGGAGAGCCCGAACTGGTTCACCGGCGCGAAGGACACCTCGGAGCCGGTCGAATCGCGCGGCCACGACGTGTCCGCGCTCGGCGGCTACGGTCCGACCGGCCCGACCACCGCGCCCAGCGAGTGGGAGTCCCCCAACGACGGCGACTGGCAGCGCGCGGAGAAGCTCCGCGAGCCGTCCAGCGCGGGCACGACCCCCTCGGGTCTGCCGCGCCGCGTACCGCGGCAGAACCTGGTGCCGGGCAACGCCAAGCCCACCCCGCAGGAAGGCCCGCAGGTCTCCCGCGACCCGAACGAGGTGCGCGGCCGCCTGACCAACCTGCGCCGCGGCGTCGAGCAGGGCCGCCAGGCCGGCGGCGACTCCGGGACCACCGGTAGTTTCCGGATCGACCCCGATGAGGGGGCGTACGGTGATGGACCGCACAACAGCAGCACCGATCTCTTCGGCGGCTCGAACCAGCAGGAGCGTTGAGTTGACCCAGATGAGCCAGGCCGCACAGAACCTGAACTGGCTGATCACCAATTTCGTGGACAACACCCCCGGGGTGTCCCACACCGTGGTGGTCTCCGCCGACGGTCTGCTGCTGTGCATGTCCGAGGGATTCCCCCGGGACCGCGCCGACCAGCTCGCCGCCGTCGCCTCCGGACTGACCTCGCTGACCTCCGGCGCCAGCCGGATCTTCGAGGGCGGCGACGTGACCCAGACCGTGGTCGAGATGGAGCGGGGCTTCCTGTTCCTGATGGCGATCAGCGACGGCTCCGCGCTCGCGGTGCTGGCCTCGCCGGACTCCGACATCGGCCTCGTCGGCTACGAGATGGCCCTGCTGGTGGACCGCGCGGGCGCGGTCCTGACGCCCGCTCTGCGGGCCGAACTCCAGGGCAGTCTCCTGCACTGACGGTTCGTCGGATACCGTCCTGGTATTCGAAAGACCTCATTGCCCGTCCCGAGGTCGCTTCGGCGGCCTCGGGACCGGGCGTTGTACGGCCTCCGCACCACCGGCCTCGGCGCTCCTCCGGCGACGCGGCCCGCTACGCACCGCCGCACCCTTTGAGGAGATGAACCGTGACACCGCCCGACCACAGTGGCCAGTTCGGCGTCCCGTACGCGGGCTCCGGCCACGACGCTTTCGGGACTCCCGGCGTCGGCCACGGTCAGCAGCAGCAGTACGCGCCGCAGTTCAACAACGGTGGCCAGTCGTACCTGCCCCCGCAGTCCGACCCGCGCTGGTTCCAGCAGCCGGACGGATACGGCCAGGCCTACCCCGGCCATGAGGCGTTCCCGCACGACCCCGCCGACCTGCCGCACCGCTACGAGGCGCCGCAGGTCGAACAGCCTTACGAGGACGACGGGTTCGACGACTACGAGGACGCCGAGCCGCTGATCCGCCCGTTCGCCATGACCGGCGGACGCACCCGGCCGCGCTACGAACTCGCCCTGGAAGCACTGGTCTCCGCGTCGGTCGACCCGGCCCGGCTGGCCACGCTGCTGCCCGAGCACCAGCGGATCTGCTCGCTGTGCGCCTCCGACGTGAAGTCGGTGGCGGAGATCTCCGCCCTGCTCGGCCTCCCCCTTGGGGTGGCCCGCATTCTCGTGGCGGACCTGGCCGAGGCCGGCCTGGTCGCCATCCACCAGCCCGCAGCCGGCGGTGAATCCGGCAACCAGCCCGACGTCACGCTGCTCGAAAGGGTCCTCAGTGGACTTCGCAAGCTCTAACGCGGCCGCCCCCAGCCGCGCCACCACCTCCGCCAAGATCGTCGTCGCGGGCGGATTCGGCGTGGGCAAGACGACGCTCGTCGGCGCGGTCTCCGAAATCAACCCCCTGCGCACCGAAGCCGTCATGACCTCGGCCTCCGCCGGCATCGACGACCTCAGCCACGTCTCCGGCAAGACGACCACCACCGTCGCCATGGACTTCGGCCGCATCACCCTCGACGAAGACCTCATCCTCTACCTGTTCGGCACCCCCGGACAGGACCGCTTCTGGTTCATGTGGGACGACCTCGTCCGCGGCGCCATCGGCGCCGTCGTCCTCGTCGACACCCGACGCCTCGCCGACTGCTTCCCCGCCCTCGACTACTTCGAGAACAGCGGACTCCCCTTCGTCGTCGCCCTCAACGGCTTCGACGGACACCAACCCCACACCGCCGACGAGGTCCGGGAGGCACTCCAGTTGAACGCCGACATCCCGATCATCACCCTCGACGCCCGACGCCGGGACAGCGCCAAGAGCGCACTCATCACCCTCGTCGAACACGCCCTCCTCGCCCGCCTGCGCTGACCGGACGGGGGCATGGCCACGCCAGCAGGGGGCGTGCGGAGCCTTCCGCACGCCCCCTGGGCACTTCCTCGCACCAACTGCCCCTACGGCTGCTGATCGGCCCTCAGCAGGCCGTAGGTGTAGGCGTCCTCCAGCGCCACCCAGGACGCCGCGATCACGTTGTCCGCCACGCCGACCGTGGACCACGTCCCGGTGCCGTCGGTGGACTCGATCAGCACCCGGGTCTTCGAGCCGGTGCCGTGCTGGCCCTCCAGGATGCGGACCTTGTAGTCCACCAGCTCCAGCTTCGCCAGCGGCGGGAAGATCGGCTCCAGCGCCGCCCGCAGCGCCTTGTCCAGCGCGTCCACCGGGCCGTTGCCCTCGCCGGTGGCGACCTTCCGCTCGCCCCGCGCCCACAGCTTCACGGTGGCCTCGTTGCCCGCCCGGCCCTCCGGGCCCTGCTCGCTGATGGTCCGCCAGGACTCCAGCTCGAAGAACCGCAGCCGCTCGCCGCCGTTCACCTCGTCACGCAGCAGCAGCTCGAAGGACGCGTCCGCCGCCTCGTAGGTGTAGCCCAGGTTCTCCTGCGCCTTCACCCGGGCCACCACCCGGCCCGCCAGGTCGCGGTCGCCGGCCAGGTCGTAGCCCAGCTCCTTGCCCTTCAGCTCGATCGACGCCCGGCCTGCCATGTCGGACACCAGCATCCGCATGGTGTTGCCGACCCGCTCCGGATCGATGTGCTGGTACAGGTCCGGGTCCACCTTGATCGCGGAGGCGTGCAGGCCCGCCTTGTGCGCGAACGCCGAGAAACCGACGTACGGCTGGTGGGTGGACGGGGTCAGGTTCACCACCTCGGCGATGGCGTGCGAGATCCGGGTCATCTCGGCGAGACTGCCGGCCGGCAGCACCCGGCGGTCGTACTTCAGCTCCAGCGCCGCCGTCACCGGGAACAGGTTGGCGTTGCCGACCCGCTCGCCGTAGCCGTTCGCGGTGCACTGCACGTGCGTGGCGCCCGCGTCCACCGCGGCCAGCGTGTTGGCGACCGCGCAGCCGGTGTCGTCCTGCGCGTGGATGCCGAGCCGGGCGCCGGTCTCCGCCAGCACGGTCGCGACGATCTCGCGCACGCCGGACGGCAGCATCCCGCCGTTGGTGTCGCACAGCACCACCACGTCCGCGCCGGCCCCGTGTGCGGCCCTGACCACCGCCAGGGCGTACTCCGGGTTCGCCCGGTAGCCGTCGAAGAAGTGCTCGCAGTCGATGAACACCCGGCGGCCCTGGGAGCGCAGGAACTCCACGCTGTCCCGGACCATCTCCAGGTTCTCCTCCAGCGTGGTGCGCAACGCCAGCTCCACATGCCGGTCGTGGGACTTCGCCACCAGCGTCACCACCGGCGCGCCGGACGCCACCAGCGCCGCCAGCTGCGGGTCCTCCGCGGCCTTCCCGCCGGCCCGGCGGGTCGCCCCGAACGCCACCAACTGGGCGTTCTTCAGCTCCAGTTCGGCCTGCGCGCGGGCGAAGAACTCGGTGTCCCGGGGGTTGGCTCCGGGCCAGCCGCCCTCGATGAAGCCGACGCCGAACTCGTCCAGGTGGCGCGCGATGGCGAGCTTGTCCGCCACGGTGAGGTTGATCCCCTCCCGCTGGGCGCCGTCGCGGAGCGTGGTGTCGAAGACGTGGAAGCCGTCGTGCGGGCGGCTGTTGGCCTCGGTCATGGCCCTGGGTTCTCCGTTCGGTGGAGTATTTTCATGCATTTTGCCGGGATCGTGATCCGGCTCCACTGTCCAGCATCCCGCGCGCTCCCCCGGTGTCTCCGGCCCCCTCGTGAGGGCCCGGGCCGGTCCGGGACAAAACAAAAGACCCCTCGCGGGTGCGAGAGGTCTGCGCGCGGGTCTGGACGCTGGTGGTCGCTCCGCGATCAGGGTGTTGCCACGGAAACGGTCACTGCGGACCGGCGCGCCTGCTGCTAATAATCAGCGAAAGCGAGGACACCTTTGCAGTCTTGCACACACCTTCTCCATCGCCAGAACCCGTCTCGCCATCCGGAACGGCTACCCGAACAGCTCGGCGGTGTCGAGCTCGAACCCGAACGGCTCGGGCAGCAGGAGCGGGTTTCCCACAGTCACCGTGGCGGTGGAGGTGTAGTCGCCCTTGGCCGGGCTGCTGTGCAGCACCACCTGACCGGCTTGCCGGTCCACCAACAGGTACAGCGGAATTTCCGCTGCGGCGTAGCCCTTGCGCTTGGCCTCGCGGTCCTTGCTCGGATTACCGGAGGTCACCTCGACGACCATCAGCACGCCATCGGGCTTGGACCACGACTCGCGGTCCATCATCGTTCCGTTATCGGTGAACGTGGCATCTGGAACGTACCGGCCGTTGGGCACGATCAAGCCCGTACCCGGCGCGAAGTCGAAATCCTTCGCACTGCGCCGGAAGACCTGCCTGACAATCCGCCCGATCACAGTCTCGTGCTCGCCGTTCGGCGGCGGTGTCACGATGATCTCTCCCTCGATGATCTCGGCCTTGAAGCCCTGCGGGGTTTTCAGGGCCAAGAAGGCTTCGCGGAGGTCATCCTCCGGGCTGCGCCAGACGTCGGTGTCGTCGTACATCGCGGCGGTCATGGTCCTCCCTCCTATCCGAGCTGCTCAACGAGTGGAGTTTTCCGAGGGTATCGAGCCCGGGCATTCCGCCACGGAATGCCCGGGCCGACGGCGTCAGACGATCTTGTGGAGCCAGTTGTGGGTGTCCGGGCGCTGGCCGCCCTGGATGGCGAGGAGGGCCTCGCGGAGCTGCATGGTGATGGGGCCGGGTTCGCCGGTGCCGACGGTCCAGTCGGCGGTGGCGGACTTGACGTGGCCGACGGGGGTGATGACGGCCGCGGTGCCGCAGGCGAAGACCTCGGTGATGGTGCCGTCGGCGTTGCCCTGCTTCCACTCGCCGGTGGAGATCTTGCGCTCCTCGGAGCGGTAGCCGAGGTCGCGTGCGAGGGCGAGCAGCGAGTCGCGGGTGATGCCGGGGAGCAGGGCGCCGGAGAGTTCGGGGGTGACGACGGTGGCGTCCTTGCCCTCGCCGACGACGAAGTAGAGGTTCATGCCTCCCATCTCCTCGACCCACTTGTGCTCGGCGGCGTCCAGCCAGACCACCTGGTCGCAGCCCTTGGCGGCGGCCTCGGCCTGGGCGACCAGGGAGGCCGCGTAGTTGCCGGCGCACTTCGCGGCGCCGGTGCCGCCCGGCGCGGCACGGACGTAGTCCTCGGAGAGCCAGACCGAGACCGGCTTGACGCCGCCGGGGAAGTACGCGCCGGCCGGCGAGGCGATGATCATGAAAATGTAGGAGTTGGCGGGGCGCACGCCCAGCCCGACCTCAGTGGCGAACATGAACGGCCGCAGGTAGAGGCTCTGTTCGGGCTGGCTGGGCACCCACGCCTGGTCCTGCTGGACCAGCAGCTCGACCGCCTCGACGAAGGCCTCGACGGGCAGCTCGGGCATCGCCAGGCGCCGCGCGGAGGCCTGGAAGCGCTCGGCGTTGGCCTCCGGGCGGAAGGTCGCGATGGAGCCGTCGGCCTGGCGGTAGGCCTTCAGGCCCTCGAAGATCGCCTGGCCGTAGTGCAGGGTCATGTTGGCCGGGTCGATCTCCAGCGGCGCGTACGGCGTCAGCTGGGCGTCGTGCCAGCCGCGGCCCTCGGTCCAGCGGATGGTCACCATGTGGTCGGTGAAGATCCGGCCGAAGCCGGGGTTGGCCAGTCGGGCCTCGCGCTCCGCGTCGGACAGCGGCTGCGCCGAGGGCTTGAGGTCGAACGTGATGGGCGCCTGGGTGGGCGTGCTCATGGCTGTCTGTCCTTCACCGTGGGTTTTGGCTGGGCCACCGCCGGGCGGAGGAACGCATGACGGCACGGCCCACTGTCGATACTCGCATCCAGAGGGCCGTGCCGAACAGCCGGGAGGCTGTACGTATATGAACCGGCCCGTCGGCCGGAATTGTTGTCCGGCCGGGTCAGCCCGATACTCGGGCGGCGAGCGCGTCGCCGACCGCGGAGGTGGACCGGGGGCCGGTGCGCTCGGCGAGGTCCGCGGCGACCGCGGCCTCGACCTGGGCGGCCTCGGCGGCGAAGCCGAGGTGCTCCAGCAGCATGGCGACCGAGAGCACGGTGGCGGTCGGGTCGGCCTTGCCCTGGCCGGCGATGTCCGGGGCGGAGCCGTGCACCGGCTCGAACATCGACGGGAACTCGCCGCTCGGGTTGATGTTGCCGGACGCGGCCAGGCCGATGCCGCCGGTGACGGCCGCGGCGAGGTCGGTCAGGATGTCGCCGAACAGGTTGTCGGTGACGATCACGTCGAACCGCTCGGGCTGCGTGACGAAGAAGATCGTCGCCGCGTCCACGTGCAGGTAGTCGGTGGTGACCTCGGGGAACTCCCGGCCGACCTGCTCGAAGATCCGGGTCCACAGGTGGCCGGCGTGCACCAGCACGTTGTTCTTGTGCACCAGCGTCAGCTTCTTGCGCGGGCGGGCCTGCGCACGGCGGTAGGCGTCCCGGACGACCCGCTCGATGCCGAACGCGGTGTTCAGGCTGACCTCGGTGGCGACCTCCTGCGGGGTGCCGGTGCGCAGCGTGCCGCCGTTGCCGACGTACGGGCCCTCGGTGCCCTCGCGGACCACCACGAAGTCGATCTCCGGCTGCCCCGCCAGCGGCGACCGCACGCCCGGGAACAGCTTGCCGGGGCGGAGGTTGATGTGGTGGTCGAAGGCGAAGCGCAGCTTCAGCAGCAGCCCCCGCTCCAGTACCCCGGACGGCACGCTCGGGTCCCCGATCGCACCGAGCAGAATGGCGTCCTGCCCCGTCAGCTCCTCCAGCACCGCATCGGGCAGGGTCTCCCCGGTCCGGTGGTACAGCCGGGCACCGAGGTCGTACTCGGTGGTCTCCAGCTTCACATCGGAGGGCAGAGCGGCACGAAGCACCTTGAGGCCCTCGGCCACGACCTCCTGGCCGATGCCGTCACCCGGGATCACTGCGAGACGAATGGTGCGAGACATGTTTCGGACAGTACAACCGTCCCAGGCCCTGAGCACGCGCCGTCCACCATCTGGACGGTGCGTCAGCTCAGCTCGACCTCGACGGGGAAGGGGACATCGAGCTTGAGAACGCCGTGATGGATCCCCACGAGACCGTAAGCGCTGGTCGCCGGGTCCAGCTCGTAGACATAGACGACCGTCCGGCCGTTGTCGTTCTCCACCCGCCAGAAGTGGCGGATGCCGGCGGCCGCGTACTTCCTGGGCTTGGCTTCGCGATCGCGCTCCTCGGACTCCTCCGAGACCACCTCGACCGCGAGCAGGACGTCCTTCGGCTCGCAGTAGGTCTGCTTCAGGCCGGTGACCGCCTGCTGATTGACGACCATCAAGTCGGGCTCAAGACGGTTACGCCGGTTGAGCTTGACGTTCATCTCCCGCCACACCTCCCAACCGGCCGGGACCGCCGCGACCAGTGCCCATTCCAGGGTTCGGAGCGCAAGCATGTGGAAGCTCGTCTGCGGGCTCACGAAAATCAGGCTCCCGTCGATCAGCTCTGTGTGCGGCGGGAGGTCCGGCAGTCGGTCCAGGTCGTCGGCGGTGTAGCCGCCGACCGGCGGGCGGAGCCAGTCCGGGTACGGGTCGACGCTCATCAGTGCTCCCATGGCGGGGATTCTGGCCTGTGCTGTCAGGCTACCGGGTGGTTTCCCGCCCGGGATCACCCTTCGGGGTGAGGAGTTGGACGCGCTGCCCGACCGGGTTGAGGTGGTGGATCAGCAGGGCGTCGTGCAGCGGGGTGTGGAGGATCTCGCCGGGGCGGACGGGGTGGAGGACGGGGGTGGGGCGGGTGAGGTCGAGGGGGTACGGGCCGAGGGTGGCGGTGGTCTGGAGGGTGTAGTGGAGGGCGGTGGCGGCGGGGAGGGCGGCGAGGCGGACGGGGAGGAGGAGGGTGTCGGAGTCGAGCAGGGCGGTGTCGGTGTCGCCCCAGCGGCCGTTGAGGGGCTGGACGTCGAGTTCGGCGCCGGTGCGGGCGTCGAGGGTGCGGGCGATGAGGACGTCGCTGCCGGGGAGGCGTTCGGCGGTGACGGTGGCGTCGGGGGTGCCGTCGCCGTCGAGGTCGAGGGTGGCGCGGACGGCGTGGGCGGTGGCGGGGGTGGCGGCGGGGGCCGACCGGACGGCGGCGAGGTAGAGCATGCCCTGGTCGTCCACGGCGGCGGCCGCGTACCGCAGCTCGGACTCGGAGGTGCCGCCGGGTTGCAGGACGGTGAGCAGGTCGGGCCGGGTGCCACTGGCGACGGCGAAGGTGGCGGGGGTGCCGAACGCGGTGGCGTCGGTCGCGGGGCGCGGGGCGGCGAACAGCGGGACGCGCAGCGAGGGCAGGGCGGGGTCGGCGGGGGTGAGGGTGAGCCGGCCGGAGAGTTCGCCGCGGTAGGTGCGGGCGTGGCCGGCCTGGATCAGGTCGAGGGTGGGGTCGGGGGCGCGGCCGAGGCCGCTGGTGAGGCGGAGTGTGACGGTGACGGTCGCGGTGCCGTGCGGCGGGAGGACGACCCGGGCGGGCGAGAGCGCGAAGCTCGCGCCGGGGACCGAGGTGGCGGCGGAGTAGCCGACAGCGTAGGTGAGTTGACGGTCACTCAGGTTCTGAACCGCGACCTCGCGGGTGGCCGCGAGAGCCCCGGTGGCTTCGATCACGCCGAACGAGACGCCGACCGCGCCGTCGAGTTGGGTGCCGTGGGCGAGGGCGGGGGTGCGGACGGCCTCGTCCACCCGGGCCCGGCCGCTGCCGGTGCGTTCGGGCCCGTGGACCGGGCCGGTGCGGTCGTGGTGCAGGTAGGTGTCGGTGGCGGTGTTCATGAGCGCGGCCTTGATCTCGGCGGCGCCCAGTTCGGGGTGCACGGAGCGGACCAGTGCGGCCAGGCCGGCCAGTTGCGGGGTGGCCATCGAGGTGCCGTCCTCGCGCATGCCGCCGCTGCCGGATCCGGCTTTCGCGGACCAGATGGTCTCGCCGGGCGCGGCCAGATCGGGTTTGACGATGCCGTCCACGCCGATACCGCGGGAGGTGAAGGCGGCGAGGGTGTCGGTGCGCTCCGGCTGGTCCTGCGGGACGGCGCCGTGCAGCGGGTTGCCGGGTGCGGCGAGCCGGACGGTCACGGGGCCGTGCTGGGCGGCCGTCAGCAGGCGTTCGCCGTCGGCGCGGGCCAGGATCGCGGCGGGGATCCGTTCGTCGCCGGCGATCTCGCCGAGGTCGTCGCCGTCGGCGGCGTACAGCGCGCCGATGGCTCCGGCGTCGGCGGCGTGGTCGGCGCGCGGGGCGGAGCCGCAGGCCCGGTCGGCGTCCCTGGTGGTCCAGCGCAGGACGGCGATCTTTCCGCGCAGCCGTCCGGCATCACCGTCCCCGAAGGTCTCGCAGCCGTCCAGGTCCTCGGCGGGGACGGCGAGTTCGCCGCTGACGGTGGCGGTGTCCCACTGGGTGTACCGGCCGCTCCAGTGCGCGGGGACGGTGCCGGCGAGGGCGGCGGGGGCGAGCACGGTGATGCCGTCGGCGTCGCCGTGCGGGTCCACGGAGGCGGCGGCGGTGAGCACCCGGGCGGCGGTGCCGGGGCTGCTGCCGATGCCGTACACGTCGCCCTCGTTGCCGGAGGCGGCGACCACCACGGTGCCGAGTGCGGCGAGCCGGTCGGCGGCGAGGGCGTCGGCGTCGTCGGGGCTGCCGAACGGGCTGCCGAGGGAGAGGTTGAGCACGTCGAGCCGGTCGCCGAGGTCGCCGTCGCCGTTCGGGTCGGCGGCCAGGTCGAGGGCGGCGGCGAGCTGGTCGGTGGAGCCGTGGCAGCCGAACACCTTGATGGCGTACAGCTGGGCGCCGGGGGCCGCGCCGGGGGCGACCTTGAAGTCGGCGGGGTTCAGGCCGGGCCGGTAGGGGCCGTGGTAGGGCTTGCCGGCGACGGTGACGCCGAGGCCGGCGGCGGTGCCGGCGACGTGGGTGCCGTGGCCGTTGGCGGCGCAGTCGAGCGGGTTGTCGTCGGGGTGCGGGACGGGCTGGTAGTGCTCGGCGGCCGGGTCGGGGTCGTAGTCGTCGCCGACCAGGTCCTTGCCGCCGATCACCTTGTCGCTGGGAAACAGCGCGGCGGGCGCGGGCCTTGCGCCGTCCACGGCGGCGTAGGCCTCGGGGGTGCCGGGGCCGCCGAAGTCGGCGTGGGTGTAGTCGATGCCGGAGTCGACGATGCCGATCCGGACGCCCTCGCCGGTGTGCCCCTCCGGCCCGCCCCAGACTTTCGGGGCGCCGCTGAGCGGCACCGCGTGGCCGTTGGTGCGCTGTTTGAGCGTCACGGGGTGGACGGCCTTGACGCCGGGCAGCCCGGCCAGGCGCGGGAGTTGGTCGGCGGGCAGCCGCAGGGCGAGGCCGCTGGCCAGGGTGTGGGTGCGGTACAGCGGGCGGGCGTCGGGGACGGCGCGCCGCAGGGTGGCGGTCAGGGTGTCCAGGGAGCGCTCGGCGGCGGCCCGCTGGGCGCGGCCGGCGGCGGCCGCGGCGCGCCGGGTCTGGTCGGGGGTGCGGAGTTCGCGCCGGGCGCCGTCCTGGGCGCGTCGCCAGGCGGTGGCGGCGGGTTCGGTGGCCAACTCCAGCAGCACGGCGGTGCTGGGCCGGGGTAACCCGGCCGGGTGGGTGGCCGACGCAGGGGCGGCCGGGGCGAGCAGGGCGAGGGTGGCGAGGAGGCCGAGGGCGGTGCGCACCCGCCCCAACCTAGGAGCCGCCGCCGGGCCGGGTGCGGACGTTCACCGCATGGGTGACGGTAAGTCACCCGGCTGGCGCAGTGGCGTGGTTGCCGCTCAGTGGTTGCCGCGCAGCGGTTGCCGCGCAGCGGTTGCCGCTCAGTGGTTGCCGCGCAG
>NZ_JBHWEN010000045.1:14809-31847 GCF_042734215.1 Kitasatospora sp. NPDC059673
CGCGGTTGCCGCGCAGCGGTTGCCGCGCAGCGGTTGCCGCGCAGCGGTTGCCGCGCAGCGGTTGCCGCGCAGCGGTTGCCGCGCAGCGGTTGCCGCGCAGCGGTTGCCGCTCAGTGCTCGGCGGGGGCCCCGTTGTCGCGGCGGTCGAGGGCGCGCTGCAGGGCGGCGGCGGCCCGCGGGTCGGCCTGGGCGCGGCGGCGCCGGCGCTGGACGAGGGTGGCGGTGGCGGTGGGCGCGGCGGGGGCGGTGGTGCGGTCTGCGACGAAAGGCATACCGGGCTCCTTGGTACGGGGGCGCAGCAGCGCGCGAGGGTGGTGAGGAGGGTGGAGGTACGCCGGCAGGGGTCGCCTGCCGCACCGCGTACGCGCACACGGGCCATGCTCCCCGGCGTTGCGGGGGTGGCGCACCGTATGACTACTCCACAGTACGACGGGCGGGCCGCAGTGTCGCCAAATTACTTGGATTTCCTACTATCTGAGACAGCGACAGCCCTGGGGTACGCGAACGGCCCTTCCGACTCAAGGTCGGAAGGGCCGTTCGGGGTGCTGAGGAGGCGTCAGCCGAGGTTCACCGCGCGGGCGAAGCGGGCGCCGATGGCACCGGCGATCTCGGTGAGGACCTCCTGCGAGACCTCGGTGTCCACGGTGATCGAGGCGAGCGCGTTGTCGCCGTCGCGGGCGACCTGCATGCCGGCGATGTTGATGCCGGCGTCGCCGAGGATCTTGCCGAGGGTGCCGACCACGCCGGGGCGGTCCTCGTAGTGGAAGAACGCCATGTGGTCGGTGAGCGCCACGTCCACGTCGAAGCCGTCCACGCCGACGATCTTCTGGATGAGCTTCGGGCCGGAGAGGGTGCCGGAGATCGACACCTCCTCGCCGTTCGCCAGGGTGCCGCGGACGGTGATCACGTTGCGGTGCTCGGGCGACTCGCTGGAGGTGGTCAGCCGGACCTCGACGCCGCGCTCCTGGGCGAACAGCGGGGCGTTGACGTAGGACACCGTCTCGGCCACCACGTCCTCGAACACGCCCTTCAGCGCGGAGAGTTCGAGCACCTTCACGTCGTGCTGGGTGATCTCGCCGCGGACCTCGACGTCGAGGCGGACGGCGACCTCGCCGGCCAGCGCGGTGAAGATCCGGCCGAGCTTCTCGGCCAGCGGCAGGCCCGGGCGGACGTCCTCGGCGATCACGCCGCCCTGGACGTTGACGGCGTCCGGCACCAGTTCGCCGGCCAGCGCGAGGCGCACCGACCTGGCGACCGCGATGCCGGCCTTCTCCTGGGCCTCGTCGGTGGAGGCGCCCAGGTGCGGGGTGGCGACCACGTTGTCGAGGGCGAACAGCGGCGAGTCGGTGCACGGCTCCTTGGCGTACACGTCCAGGCCGGCGCCGGCCACCCGGCCCTCCTGCAGGGCGCGCAGCAGCGCGTCCTCGTCGACGATGCCGCCGCGGGCCGCGTTGACGATCCGCACGCTCGGCTTGACCTTGTGCAGCGCCTCGTCGCCGATCAGGCCGATGGTCTCCGGGGTCTTCGGCAGGTGCACGGTGATGAAGTCCGCGACCTCCAGCAGCTCTTCGAGCGAGAGCAGCTTGACGCCCATCTGGGCCGCGCGGGCGGCCTGGATGTAGGGGTCGTAGGCGACGATCTTCATGCCGAACGCGGACATCCGCTGCGCGACCAGCACGCCGATCCGGCCGAGGCCGACCACGCCGAGGGTCTTCTCGCTGAGCTCGACGCCGGTGTACTTGTTGCGCTTCCACTCGCCGCCCTTGAGCGCGGCGTTGGCGGGCGCGATGTTGCGGGCGACCGAGATCAGCAGGCCGCAGGCGAGTTCGGCGGCGGTGACGATGTTGGAGGTCGGCGCGTTGACGACCATCACGCCGGCCTTGGTGGAGGCGGCGACGTCCACGTTGTCCAGGCCGACGCCGGCGCGGGCGACCACCTTGAGCTTCTTCGCGGCGGCCAGCGCCTCGGCGTCCACCTTGGTGGCGGAGCGGATCAGGATGGCGTCCACGTCGGCGATCGCGGTCAGCAGCTCGGTGCGGTCGGCGCCGTTGCAGTGCCGGATCTCGAAGTCCGGCCCGAGGGCGTCGACGGTGGCGGGCGAAAGCTCTTCGGCGATGAGGACGACGGCGTTTTTCACAGCGCTCACGACAGTGTGTCCTAACTGTCCGGTTCACCCCGCCACACGGAGGTGGCGTGCACAGGGCGGGGGAAGGTGGCATGTCGCGTAGCTAGACGCACGACGCTGTGGGCCTGACGCGTATTCGGGAGTCTATCGGCGGGCCGCCGGGGGGACTGCTCCCGTCCGGCGAAATCACCCGGACGGGAACAGCCTTGTTGTACAAGCGGGATGGAGGATCAGGCGCTCTCGTCGACCCAGCTCATCAGCTTGCGGAGCTTCTTGCCGGTGGTCTCCAGCAGGTGGTCGGCGTCCGCGTTCTTGTACTCGTTGTACTTCGGCAGACCGGCCTTGTACTCGGCGATCCAGGTGTTGGCGAAGGTGCCGTCCTGGATCTCGGCCAGGACCTTCTTCATCTCGGCCTTGGTGTCGGCGGTGATGATGCGGGGGCCGGTGACGTAGTCGCCCCACTCGGCGGTCTCGGAGACCGACCAGCGCATCTTCTCCAGGCCGCCCTCGTACATCAGGTCGACGATCAGCTTCAGCTCGTGCAGGCACTCGAAGTAGGCGATCTCGGGCTGGTAGCCCGCCTCGACCAGGGTCTCGAAGCCGGCCTTGACCAGGGCGGCGGTGCCACCGCAGAGGACGGCCTGCTCACCGAACAGGTCGGTCTCGGTCTCCTCGGTGAAGGTGGTCTTGATGACGCCGGCCTTGGTGCCGCCGATGCCCTTGGCGTAGGACAGCGCCAGGTCGAAGGCCTTGCCGGTAGCGTCCTGCTCGACGGCCACGATGCACGGAACGCCGCGGCCCTCCTGGTACTGGCGGCGGACCAGGTGGCCGGGGCCCTTCGGGGCGACCATGCAGACGTCGACGTCGGCCGGCGGCTGGATGAAGCCGAAGCGGATGTTCAGGCCGTGGCCGAAGAACAGGGCGTCGCCCGCCTTCAGGTTCGGCTCGATGGCCTCCTTGTAGACGTCGGCCTGGATCGGGTCCGGCACCAGGATCATGATGACGTCGGCCTCGGCCGCGGCCTCGGACGGGGAGACCACGCGCAGGCCGGCCTCCTGGGCGGCGGCGCGGGACTTGGAGCCCTCCAGCAGGCCGACGCGGACATCGACGCCCGAGTCGCGCAGCGACAGCGCGTGGGCGTGGCCCTGGCTGCCGTAGCCGATGACCGCGACCTTGCGGCCCTGGATGATGGACAGGTCGGCGTCGTCTTCGTAGAACAGCTCGGCCACGGGGGCACATCTCCTTGCGTGGTGGTGTTGCCGGGTGCTCCTACCGTAGGCGCACCCGGCGGGGGTTCGGTGGTGGTGCTTGAGTACTGAGACGACCGGTGTCAGGCGGTGCGGTCGAGCGCGCGCAGCGAGCGGTCGGTGATGGAGCGGGCGCCGCGGCCGATCGCGACCAGGCCGGACTGCACCAACTCCTTGATGCCGTAGGGCTCCAGCATCTTCAGCATGGCCTCCAGCTTGTCCGAGGAGCCGGTCGCCTCGATGGTCACCGCTTCGGGCGACACGTCGACGGTCTTGGCGCGGAACAGCTGGACGATCTCGGTGACCTGGGAGCGGGTCTCGGCGTCGGCGCGGACCTTCACCAGGATCAGTTCGCGCTGGACGGCCTGGGCCTGGTCCAGTTCCACGATCTTGATCACGTTGACCAGCTTGTTGAGCTGCTTGGTGACCTGCTCCAGCGGCAGCTCCTCGACGTTGACCACGATGGTCATCCGGGAGATGTCGGGGTGCTCGGTCGGGCCGACCGCCAGCGAGTCGATGTTGAAACCGCGGCGGGAGAACAGCGCGGCGATCCGGGCGAGCACGCCGGGCTTGTTCTCGACCAGGACGGACAGGGTGTGCTTGGACATGGTGGTCATCGCTTTCTGGTCCGTCAGTCCTGGTCGTCGCCGAAGTCGGGGCGGACGCCCCGGGCGAACTGGATCTCGTCGTTGCTGGTGCCGGCGGCGACCATCGGCCAGACCATCGCGTCCTGGTGGACGATGAAGTCGATGACCACCGGGCGGTCGTTGATCTCCATGGCCTGCTTGATGACGGCGTCCAGGTCCTCGGGGCGCTCGCAGCGCAGGCCGACGCAGCCCATCGCCTCGGACAGCAGGACGAAGTCCGGGATCCGGGTGCCCTGGGCGGGCTGCTCGATGCCGTCATGGCCCGGGCCGGAGTGCAGGACGGTGTTGGAGTAGCGCTGGTTGTAGAACAGCGTCTGCCACTGGCGGACCATGCCCAGCGAGCCGTTGTTGATGACCGCGACCTTGATCGGCAGGTTGTTCAGGGTGCAGGTGGTCAGTTCCTGATTGGTCATCTGGAAGCAGCCGTCGCCGTCGATCGCCCACACCGGGGTGTCGGGCTTGCCGGCCTTGGCGCCCATCGCGGCCGGGACGGCGTAGCCCATGGTGCCGGCGCCGCCGGAGTTCAGCCAGGTCGCGGGCTTCTCGAACTGGATGAACTGGCTGGCCCACATCTGGTGCTGGCCGACGCCCGCGGCGTAGATGGCGTCCGGGCCGACCAGCCGGCCGATCCGCTCGATCACCTGCTGCGGGGACAGCATGCCCGCGGGGGCGGGCTCGTGGCCGATCGGGTAGGTCTTCTTCCAGTGGTCGAGCTTGGTCCACCAGTCCGTGTAGTCGCCGCGGTGGCCGGCGTCGAACTCGGCCTGGACGGCGACGATCAGGTCGGCCAGCACCTCGCGGGCGTCGCCGACGATCGGGACGTCCGCCGGGCGGTTCTTGCCGATCTCGGCCGGGTCGATGTCGGCGTGCACGACCTTGGCGTTCGGGGCGAAGGAGTCGAGCTTGCCGGTGACCCGGTCGTCGAAGCGGGCGCCGAGGGTGAACAGCAGGTCGGACTTCTGCAGCGCGGTGACCGCGGGGACCGAGCCGTGCATGCCGGGCATGCCCAGGTGCTGCGGGTGGCTGTCCGGGAAGACGCCGATCGCCATCAGGGTGGTGACCACGGGGGCGCCGGTCAGCTCGGCCAGGATGCGCAGTTCCGCGCCGGCCTTGGCCTTCAGCACGCCGCCGCCGACGTACAGCACCGGGCGCTTGGAGTTCACCAGCAGCTTGGCGGCCTCGCGGATCTGCTTGGCGTGCGGCTTGGTGACCGGGCGGTAGCCGGGCAGCGAGAGCTCGACCGGCCAGCGGAAGGTGGTGGTGGCCTGCAGGGCGTCCTTGGCGATGTCCACCAGGACCGGGCCCGGGCGGCCGGTGGCGGCGATGTGGAAGGCCTCGGCGATGACGCGGGGGATCTCGGCGGGGTCGGTCACCAGGTAGTTGTGCTTGGTGATCGGCATGGTGATGCCGCAGATGTCCGCCTCCTGGAAGGCGTCCGTGCCGATCGCCTTGGAAGCGACCTGGCCGGTGATCGCGACGACCGGCACCGAGTCCATGTAGGCGTCGGCGATCGGGGTGACCAGGTTGGTGGCGCCGGGGCCCGAGGTGGCCATGCAGACGCCGACCTTGCCGGTGGCCTGCGCGTAGCCGGTCGCGGCGTGGCCGGCGCCCTGCTCGTGGCGGACCAGGATGTGCCGGACCTTGGTGGAGTCCATCAGCGGGTCGTACGCGGGGAGGATGGCGCCGCCCGGAATGCCGAAGACCGTGTCGGCCCCGACGGCCTCGAGCGAGCGAATGAGCGACTGCGCGCCGGTCATGGTCTCGATGGTCTGCTGACCCGGAGCGTGGGCGGCCGGGTGGTCCCCGCGGCGGGGGGTTGCGGCGTGCTCAGTCATCTGCCTGTCTCTTCTCGGGTTCTGCTCGGGGTGGCGCCGGCCCGGTGGCGGTGGCTCCCGGGGCGGTCTCCGGCGGTGCCTCGATCGTCCGGATTTCGGGGGGTTGAGGCCAGGGTTTCTGCGGTGGCCGACCCGGATTCGTGCAACAAAAAACCCCTCGTGCCAAGGGCATGCGAGGGGGAGGCGCGTCAGGCTGTTCTTCAGCCGACGCGCCCGCCAAGTACGAGAATTCGGGTGGTCATGGCATCGACCTTCCTCCCACGCAGTGCTGGGTGTCAAGCTGGTGGGACAACTGTCTCACCATGCGGGCCGCCGCTCGGACCCCGGACGGTGTGCCGTTGCGGCAGCTCAAGGCCGCTGTGCAGGTGCCCGGGACGGGCCGCGGAAGCCTCCGCGAGGCCACTGCCGGTGCGGGCGTCCGGGGTGAGCAGCGGGCGCCGGCCGGGGTGGCCCTGGCCGGGGCGCGGGATGGAGTAGCCGCGGCGCAGCAGGGCGCGGCGCAGCCGCAGTTCGTCGAGCGGGCGGTCGAAGGCCAGGCCCTGGCCGCGCCGGCAGCCGAGTTCCTGGAGCACGGCGACCTGCCGGGGGTGGTCGACGCCGTCGGCGCCGGTGACCAGGCCCAGGTCGCGGCCGAGGCGCAGGGCGTGCCCGGCGAGTGCCCGGGTGAGGGTGGAGTCGGCGATGTCCTGGACCAGGCTGCGGTCCAGTTTGAGCGCGTCGAACGGCATCCGGGCGAGGGCGCCGAGCGAGCCGCCGCCGGCGCCGAACCCGGCGAGCGCGGTGGACACCCCGAGCCGGCGGAACGCGGCCAGGCGGCGGCCGAGTTCGTCGGCGAGCGTGTCGGGGCCGGTCCGGGAGACCTCCAGGACGAGCAGGTCGGGCGGCAGTTCGGTGTCCCGCAGGGCGCCGGCCAGGGTCTCGTACATGCCGGGGGCGCAGAGCCGTTCGGCGGCCAGTCGGACGGTGACCGGGACGGGCGGGGCGGCCGGGCCGTCGGCGCGGCGGCGGGCGGCGGCGGCGACGGCCTCGGTGACCAGCCAGCGGGCGAACCGGGTGGCGCCGTCGCCGGTGTCGGCGGTGCGCAGGAACTCGGCGGGGGTGAGCAGCAGGCCTTCGGCGGAGCGCCAGCGGGCCTGCGCCTCGACGCCGGTGAGCCGGCCGCCGGCCAGTTCGACCACGGGCTGGTGGAGCAGCGCGAAGGAGCCTTCGCGGACGGCGGCGCGCAGCCGTTCCTCCAGTTCGCCGCGCCGGTCGAGTTCGGCGCGCATCGCCGGGGTGTAGAGCACCACGCGGCCCTTGCCGCGGGACTTGGCCTGGTACATCGCCAGGTCGGCGTTGCGCAGCAGTTCGTCGGCGGCGCTCGCGGACGGCCCGTCGGTGCCGCGGGCGCGGGTGGCCTCGTCCTCGCCGGGTTCGGGGGCGGGCAGTGGGGTGTCGGGGCCGAAGGCGATGCCGATCGAGGCGGCGACGCCGAGTTCGGCGCCGCCGATCCAGTACGGCTCGGAGAGTGCGGCGCGGATGCGTTCGGCGAGGTCGCGGACCTGCGGGTGGCCGATCCGGCCGCGGACCAGGACGGCGAACTCGTCGCCGCCGAACCGGGCGACGGTGTCCTCGCCGCGGACGGCGGTCTGCAGGCGGCGGGCGGCCTGCACCAGCAGTTCGTCGCCGACCTGGTGGCCGGCGGTGTCGTTGACGGCCTTGAAGCCGTCCAGGTCGAGGAAGAGCACGGCGACGGCGGTGCCGGCCGGGCCCTGCGCGGAGAGCGCGGCCCGGACGCGGTGGGCGAAGAGGGCGCGGTTGGGCAGGTCGGTGAGCGGGTCGTGGAACGCGTTGTGCTGCAACTGGGCCTGCAGGCGCACCCGTTCGGTGATGTCGCGGCTGTTCAGGATCAGTCCGTCGCGGTACGGGTTGACGGTGGATTCGACGTGCAGCCACTCCCCCTCGCCCTCACCCTCGCCGGAGCGGATCCGGCATTCGACCCGGGCGGAGGGTTCGCCGGCCTGGAACCGGGCGGCCCGGCTGCGGGCGAGGATGCGGCGCACCTCGGCGAGCACCCGGTCGACGTCCTCGGGGTGGACCAGGTTGAGCAGGTTGCCGCCGACCAGGTCCTCCGGGTCTCGGTTGTAGACCCGCAGCGCGGCGGGGCTGACGTAGGACAGCGCGCCGGACGGTCCGGCGATCATGATGACGTCGCTGGAGCCCTGCACCAGGGAGCGGAAGTGGGCTTCCTTGGTGGCGAGTTCCTGTGCGAGCGAGAGGTTGTCGAGCAGCATCACGCCCTGCCGGACGATCAGGGCCAGGCCGACGGTGCTGGCGGCGGCGAGCATGACGCGGTCCAGCGGGCGGCCGCCGAGCGCGTTGTAGAGGATGCCGGCGGTGCAGACCGCGGCGGCGGCGTAGGGCGTGAGCGCGCTGAAGGTGGAGGCGACCCGGCGGCGCGGCACGCCCTGGGTGGAGGGGTGCTGGCGGCTGGGGCGGCGGGTGTGCGACCAGGGGGCCCAGGCGAGCAGCAGGGAACCGGCGAACCAGCCGGCGTCCAGCAGTTCGCCGGAGTGGTAGTCGCTGTGGAACTGCGGGGTGGTGAACAGGGCGTCGCAGACCACGGTGACGACCAGGCCGATCATCGCGGTGTGCACGGCGGCCCGGTTGCCGTCCCGGCCGCGGACCTTCAGGCCGACCACCAGGCCGACCAGCAGGATGTCCAGCACGGGGTAGCCGAGGCCGAGGGCGAGCTTCAGCGGGTCGTCACCGTCGCCGGCGGCGACCCGGCCGAGCGCCAGGCTCCAGCTGAGGGTGAACAGCGAGCCGGCCACCAGCCAGCCGTCCAGCATCAGGCAGAGCCAGCCGGCCGGGTTGCGCGGGCGCTGGGCGAGCACCAGCAGGCCGGTGATGGCGAGCGGGGCGAACAGCAGGAACGGGTAGTCGGCGGCGGAGTCCGGCGGCAGCGGGCGGCCGAGCACCACCTCGTACCAGCCCCACAGGCCGTTGCCGAACGCCACCACGGCCGAGGAGAGGCCGAACAGCAGCCAGGCGGGCCGCGTGTGGCCGCCCACCGCGATGCCGTGCGCGAGGCAGGACAGGGCGGCCGCGAGGGCCGCCCCGGCGAGGCCGAAGTCCCCCATCACCAGGGCGAGTTCGCACGAACCCCAGCCGAGTCCGGAGCCCACCGCGTACCCGGCGCAGAGCACCGCGAGCAGCACGGCCGTGAGCCGGCGCAGGGCAGGGTGGGCAGGCAGCACCGATTCGGTGGAGTTCAATCGACATCTCCCCCTCCGGCCCGTGGCCGTACCGGTGTTCCCGCTTCGGACCCTACACCAATCCGGTCACGCACCGGCACGCATACTCAACTCAGCGTAATGATTGGCAGGTGGGGCGGGGGGCCTTCGGGCGGGTGTCGCCCGTTCGGCTCAGGCGGCGGGGGTGGCGACCGCGCGGATCCGGGACAGCAGTTCGGCCTGGCGGAGGGTCAACGGGTCTGCGGCGGTGGCTCCTTCGGCGACGGCGCGGGTGAACGCGGTGAGTGTTTCGGCGACCTGGTCGGCGGCGGCGAACCCGGGCTGTTCGGTGCTGCCGCCGCGTTCCAGCAGGACGGTGGGGGCCTGGTCGGCGGGCGGGGTGAAGGCGCGCTCGACCCGGATCCGGCCGGTGCTCCCCCACAGTTCGTAGCTGTTGCGGTAGGCGTGGTCCATCCCGAAGGCGAGTTGGGCGAGCACGCCGTCCGGGGTGGTCAGCACCGCCGCGCCGGAGGTCTCCACGGCGCTGCCGGCGCCGTGGTGCAGGGCGGCGCCGGCCACCGTGAGCTCGGGGCCGAGGAAGTGCAGGGCGGCGCGGACGGGGTAGTAGCCGACGTCCAGCAGGGCGCCGCCGCCGAGTTCGGGCCGGTGCCGGATGTTGTCGGCGGGCAGCGCGGGGATGGCGAACGCGGCGGAGAACATCCGCAGTTCGCCGATCGCGCCGTCGGCGACCAGCCGCCGGACCTGCTCGTGCACCGGGTGGTGGACGAACATCACGTTCTCCTGGAGCACCAACTGGCGCTCCTCGGCCCGCAGTTGCAGGGCGGCGGTGGCGGCCGGGTCGGCGGTGAGCGGCTTCTCCGCGAGCACGTGCTTGCCGGCGTCGAGGGCGGCGGCCACCCACTGGGCGTGCAGGGCGATCGGCAGCGGCACGTACACCGCGTCCACGTCGGGGGATTCGATCAGGGCGCGGTAGTCGGTGGCCCGGCAGCCGTACTGCGCGGCAAGCGGTTCGGCGCGCTCCGGGTCGCGGCTGGCGATCGCGGTCAGGCGCAGGCCGGGCCGGGCGGCGATCGCCGGCAGCATCCGCCGCCGGGCGATCTCCGCGCAGCCCAGCACGCCGATCCGCAGGGGGTCAGTCACGCTCGCCCAGGCCGTTCAGTACGGCCAGCAGGGTGCGGGCCTGGACGTTGACGTAGTGGCCGTGCCGGACCAGCGCGGCGAGCTGGCCGGGCGTCACCCAGAGGTAGCCCTCCGGCTCCTCGACGGGCTCCTCGTCACCGGTCTCGATCAGCAGGTAGTCGGCCTCGGCGTGCAGGAAGCGCCCGCCCTCCTCGGAGTGCACGGCCCGGTAGTGGACCTGCTCCGGCTCCGCGTTCAACACCCGGTCGAGGAACGGGGGTTGCTGGTCGTGGTTGCCGGGGGTGCACTGGACGGTGGGGGCGAGTTCGACCGCGTCGAGGAAGCCGCCCTCGACCTTGGCGTGCGCCAGGACGTGCCGGACGCCGTCGATCCGGCGGGTGAGGAAGGCGGCGACGCCGCGGCCGACGGGTTCGATCAACGGCTGGGTCCAGCTGGTGACTTCGCGGTTTCCGGCGGTGACGTTGACCGCGACGACCTTGAAGAACCGGCCCTGCTCGTGCGCGATGTCCTCCTCGCTCTGCTTCCAGCCGGGCAGCTCGGCCAGCGGGATGCGTTCGGCCCGGATGTCGTGGCGGGAGCGCTGCCCGGTGAACCAGGACAGCAGTTCGGTGTCGGTGTGCAGGGCCCGGCCGTCCGGGTCGGCGACCGGGGCGCAGGCCAGCACGGTGCGCGAGTCCATGTTCACCACGTTGTCGCGGCGCAGCAGTTCGGCGATCTGGCCGAACGTCAGCCAGCAGAAGTCCTCGTCCTCGGGGACGTCGTCCAGCGCCTCGACGATCATGTTGCGGTTGCTCTTGTGGAAGAACCAGGAGCCGTGCTCGGACTGCAGCACGTCGGCGAGCACCCGACGGGGGCGGCCGCCGGTGAAGTACTCGATGTACTTGACGTCGGCGCCCTGGTGGACCTTGGTGTAGTTGCTGCGGGTGGCCTGGACGGTCGGCGAGAGCTGGAGCAGATTGCGGTTGCCGGGTTCCATCTTGGCCTGCATCAGGCAGTGCAGGACGCCGTCGAACTCCTTGACCAGGATGCCCAGGATGCCGACCTCGGGCTGCTTGATGATCGGCTGGTACCACTCCCGGTGGGGGCCGTCGTCGAGGGTGACGTGCAGGCCCTCGACGGAGAAGAACCGGCCGCTGCGGTGGACCAGGTTGCCGGTGCCCTCGGCGAAGGACCAGCCGTTCAGTTCGGCGAACGGGATCTTCCGCACGGTGAAGTCGTTGGCCCGGCCGCGCCCGGCCAGCCAGTCGGCGAACTCGGCGGTGCTCAGCCGGGCGCCTTCGGTGGCGGCGGCGGAGCGGGCGATCCGGGCGGCCGGGCCGGCGTCCTCGCGCGGGCGGGCGGCGGCCCGGGGGGTGTCCGGTGCGAGCATCGGGCGTTCCCTCTCAGCTGTTCTTCGCGACGAACTCGCGGACGGACTCGATGATGTAGTCGAGCTGGGCCTCGCTCAGGCCGGGGTACACGCCGACCCAGAAGGTGTGCTCGGTGACGATGTCGCTGTTGGTGAGGTCGCCGACCACGCGGTGCGGCTTGCCGATGTAGGCCGGGTGGCGGGTCAGGTTGCCGGCGAACAGGCGGCGGGTGCCGATCTTGCGGGCCTCCAGGAAGTCCACCAGCGCGGCCCGGGTGAACGGGGCCTCGGGGTCCACGGTGAGCACGAAGCCGAACCAGCTCGGGTCGGAGTTCGGGGTGGCGTGCGGGAGCAGCAGCCACGGGACGTCGGCCAGGCCGTCGCGCAGCCGCTGCCAGTTGACCTTGCGGGCCTCGACGAAGGAGTCCAGCTTGGCCAGCTGGGTGAGGCCCAGGGCGGCCTGGATGTCGGTGGCCTTCAGGTTGTAACCGACGTGCGAGAAAATGTACTTGTGGTCGTACCCGGCGGGCAGGGTGCCCATCTGGTAGTCGAAGCGCTTGAGGCACTTGTTGTTCTCGCCCGGCTCGCACCAGCAGTCCCGGCCCCAGTCGCGCAGCGACTCGACGATCCGGGCCAGCGCCAGGTTGGAGGTCAGCACGCAGCCGCCCTCGCCCATCGTCAGGTGGTGCGCCGGGTAGAAGCTGACGGTGGTCAGATCGCCGAAGGTGCCGGTGAGTTGGCCGTTGTAGGTGGAGCCGACCGCGTCGCAGTTGTCCTCGATCAGGAACAGGTCGTGCTCCTCGGCGAGCTGCGCGATCTCGGCGACCGGGAACGGGTTGCCGAGCGCGTGCGCGATCATGATCGCCTTGGTGCGCGGGCCGATCGCGGCGGCCACCCGGTCGGCGGTGGTGTTGTAGGTGCCGAGCTCGATGTCGACGAAGACCGGGATCAGCCCGTTCTGCAGGATCGGGTTGACGGTGGTCGGGAAGCCCGCCGCGACGGTGATCACCTCGTCGCCCGGGACCAGCTTGCGGTCCTCCAGGTGGTCGGAGGTCAGCGCGGTCATCGCCAGCAGGTTGGCGGACGAGCCGGAGTTGGTCAGGTGGGCCTTGCGCCGCTTGCACTTCTTGGCGAACACGGACTCGAACTTGCGCGAGCTGCGGCCGGCCGCGATCCGCATCTCCAGCGCGGCCTCCACCAGCGCGACCCGGTCCTCGGCGTCCAGCACCGCGCCGGACGGCCAGATCTCGGTGACACCGGGCACGAACTCCCCGTCGTTCTCCTGCTCCAGGTGGAACTTGCGAACCTCGTCGAGGACGAGCTCCTTGTGCACGCTCATCGCCGGTCTCCTTCTGATGGGACGTCTGTTCGGTCTTCGCATCGGTCCGGTCCAGCTTGCGGGCGGCTGCTGGAGCCGGACTCGACGGCGGGTCGGCGGGCGGTTCAGCGGCTGTTCAGCGACCGCCGGCCACGTGCAGGGCCTCGCCGGTGACGTTGCCGTTGGCGGCCGAGCCCAGGTACAGCACGGCCCGTGCCACCTCCTCGGGGGTGCTGAGCCGGCCCGTGGGCGTGGCGCCGGTCTCCCGCTCGCGGACGGGTGCGGGCAGGCCGGCGACCACCCGGTCGGTGCTGGTCAGGCCCGGGCAGACCACGTTGACCAGCACGTCGCTGCTGCCGAGGTCCCACATCAGGCTGCGGGCCAGGCCGTGCAGTCCGGCCTTGGCGGAGCCGTAGAACTCCTGGCCGCGGTTGCCGCCGAGCGCGTTGTGCGAGGAGATCAGCACGATCCGGCCCCAGCCGCGGGCCCGCATGCCGCCGACGGCGGCCTGCACGGTGCGGATCACCGGCGCCAGGTTGCCCTCGATCACCGGCAGCCAGTCCTTCTCCGGCACGTCCTCGAACCGGGTGCCGGGGGTGCGCCGCTCGCCCCAGCGGACGGCGTTCGCCACCAGGACGTCCACCCGGCCCCAGCGGCGCTCCACCTCGGCCACCGCGCGGTGCGGCGACTCGGGGTCCTCCAGGTCGTACGGCAGCGCGAACGCCCGCTCGGGGCCGCCGAGTTCCTCGGCCAGCTGCTCGGCGGCAGCCCGGTCGGACCGGTAGGCGACGGCTACCCGGGCCCCTTCGGCGGCGTACGCCCGGGCCACCTCGCGCCCGATCCCGCCGGTCGCCCCGGTCACCAGTACGACGCGCTCTCGCAGTCCCAGATCCATGCCACTCCTCGGCGCAGGGCCGGCCCGGACGGGCCCCGCCCCGGTGTGGGGCGGGCCCGGCCGCCGGGTGCCGACCCGCCGCCGACGGCAGCCAAGAGCCTGCGGCGGCCGGCTGGAGCGGCGCTCGCACCCGGATCGCAACTGCGCTGCGGGATCAGGGGGTTGACGCCAGCATGGCGCGCAGCGAGGCGTCCAGGTCGCGCGTGGGCCGCCAGTCGAGCAGCCGGGCCGCCTTGCCGATGTCGACCTGCTGCCAGTCGGCCGCGCCGCGCTGCGGGGCGGTGTCCGGCTCCTCGACCACGGCCAGCGGCAGGCCGCTCAGCTCGATCAGCCGGTCCACCAGCCGGCGCACCGCGACCGCCTCGCCCCGCCCGATGTTGATCACCTCGCCGCACAGCCCGCCCGGGGCGTCCGCGACCCCGGCCGCCACCACCGCGTCGGCGACGTCGCGGACGTCCACGAAGTCGCGCTGGGCGCGCAGCGGGGTGAGCCGCAGCGGTTCGCCCGGGCCGGAGCGGGCGGCCTCGGCGAGCCGGCCCGCGATCATGCCGAGCAGGCTGCCCGCCGGGGCGCCGGGCCCGGACACGTTGACGATCCGCAGCACCACCCCGTCCAGCCCGTGCTCGCGGGCGGCGGCCAGCACCGCCTCGGTGCCGAGCAGCTTGGTGCGCCCGTAGGAGCTGACCGGGGCGGGCGGCAGGTCCTCGGGGATGGCCGCGCCGGACGGGCCGGGGCCGTACTCGTGCACCGAGCCGAGGTGCACCACCCGGGGGCGGCCGGGCAGCAGGCCGGCGGCCGCGACCAGCCGCTCGGGCAGTTCGGCGTTGGCCTGCCGCATCTGCTGGTCCGTCACTCCCCAGACCGCGCCCGCCGCGTTGACCACCACGTCGGCGCCGGCCCGGCGCAGCACGTCGGCGAGCTGCTCGGGCGAGGTGGCGGCGAGGTCGAGCGGGATCGGCTCGAAGCCGTCGGCGCCGGCGGCGCTGCGCGCGATCCCGTACACCCGGGCGCCGGCCTCGGCGAAGGCCCGGCAGACGTGACGGCCGACGAATCCGGTCGCGCCGAGGACCGCCACCCGCCGGCCCAGGGCGGCCGGTGGTCGGTCCGTGCTCCGCACGTCGAACTGGGACACCGTCGGCACCTCCGTCTGCATCGGCCCGCGGCCGGATCGCCGCGTGCCTCTCCGTGGTCCGCCGCATGGTGCAGCAGTCGGCTCGAATCCTGGTGGACGGCGGCGGCGCTGCTCGCGGCCGCCGCTACCGGGGCTCTAGCGGCGCTCCGTAGAGTCCGGTTCCATGGGGATACAAGCCACCGCGGTGCCCGATGCCTATCGGATCACCCCGCGTCAACACCCCGACTCCCGGGGCAACTTCTTCGAGTCGTACAAGCGCGACGCGCTGGCCGAGGCGACCGGCCACCTGTTCACACCTCTCCAGGTGAACTACTCGACCTCGTCCCGCAACACGCTGCGCGGGATCCACGGGGTCACCATCCCGCCCGGGCAGGCCAAGTACGTCAGCTGTGTGCGCGGCGTCCTGCTGGACGTGGTGGTCGACGTCCGGCTCGGCTCGCCCGCCTTCGGCACGTACGTCACCACCGTGCTCGACGCGAACGAGGGCACCGCGATGTTCGTCGCGGAGGGCCTGGGGCACGGGTTCGTGGCGCTCACCGACGACGCCTGCATCAGCTACCTGTGCTCCACCCAGTTCGTGCCCGGCACGCAGTTCGACATCCAGCCCTTCGATCCCGACCTGAACATCCCGTGGGAGAACTGGCTCGACGGCGAGCCGCTGCTCTCCGAGAAGGACCGGTGCGCGCCGTCGCTGGCCGAACTGGCCGAACGCGGGGTCCTGTCCACCTACGACGAGTGCCGCGCACTCTACGCGCAGCAGCGCTAGCCGAGGAGAAGACATGCGAGTGCTGTTCGCCACCTGGGCGGAGCCCGGGCACCTGTACCCCCTGGTTCAATTGGCATGGGCCTGCCAGGCAGCTGGACACCAGGTGCGGTTCGCCACCCCGCCCGCCTGCGCCCCCGCGGTGGCGCGGGCCGGGCTGATCGGGATGCCGGTCGGCCAGGACGTCGCGGTCGCCCAGATCCGCGGCCGCGCCGACCTGGCGCCCTGGCGCAGCTTCGGCCGCTGGCCCGCGGGCTGGGCCTCCCGCCCCGACCTGCTGGACGACGGGCACCGCACCGTGCTGGCGGCGCTCGCGGACAAGCAGTTCACCGTGGCCGACGCGATGGCCGACGACCTGATCGCGTTCGGCCGGGCCTGGCAGCCCGACGTCGTCGTGCACGACTCGCTGACCTTCGCCGGTCCGCTGGTCGCCGCCGTCCTCGGCGTCCCCGCGGTCGGCCACAGCTGGGGCAGCGCGACCGTGATCCGGATCGAGACGGATGGCCTCGGCAGCGAACTGCGGCCCGGCTACCGCGAGTTGTTCGAGCGTCACGGGGCCGACCCGGAGCGCGGACCACTCGGCTGGTTCGACCCGTGCCCGCCATCGCTGCGGCTGCCCGACCCGACGCCGCGCCGGCGCATCCCGGTCCGCCACGTGCCGTACAACGGCCCCGGCCTGCTGCCCCGGTGGCTGCACACCGAACCCGGCCGCCCCCGGGTCTGCGTCACCGCCGGGGTGGCCGGCGGCAAGATCGACCCGGACCGGCTGCCCGACGTGCTGACCCGCGCCCTGGCGGCGCTCACCGCGCTCGACGTCGAGGTGGTGCTGGCCGTCGGCGCCGCGCAGGCCGGGAGGCTCGGCGGACTGCCGGACGGCGTCCGGGTCGCCGAGTCGCTGCCGATGACCGCGCTGCTGCCGACCTGCGCGGCCGTCGTCCACCACGGCGGCTTCGGCACCGGCCTGACCGCCGCCGCGCACGGCGTGCCCCAGCTGGTGCTGCCGCAGATGCCGATCTCCGCCGAGATCGGCGAGCGGCTGGCACACGTCGGCGCCGGCCTGCTCCCCGCACCCGACGAGCAGCACGACCCGGCGGTGATCGGCGCCGCGGTCGCCGCGCTGCTGGACGAGCCGCGCCACCGCAAGGCCGCCGCCGCGCTGCGCGAGGAGATGCTCGCCGAGCCGACGCCCGCCGAGCGGGTGGCGGTACTGGTGGACGCGGTGTCCTGAACCCGACCGTGCAGGAGCGGCCCCCCCCCGGGGTGGGGGCCGGGGCTTTACGCCTTGCGCCCCCCCTTTCGCGTTGGGCCCCCCGTTTAGCGGTGAGCCCCCCACGGCGGGGAGCCGCGCCCCC
>NZ_JBHWEN010000046.1:0-29585 GCF_042734215.1 Kitasatospora sp. NPDC059673
GACCCGCCACGACCGGGCCGGCCCGGCGTCGTCCTGGTCGGACCGACCAAGACCACCCCGACTCGCCAAAAATCAACCTAAATCACCGGTATTGCGTCTAGTCGGTCAGCAGGCGCAGACCGGGGCCCGGCAGCTCGACGCGCTGCTTGTCGAAGAACCGCCACTTGGCGACGTGGAGACCCGTCCTCGCCTCCACCACGGCCACCCGGGCAGGTACCCGTCTGTATCAGTCACGGCCAGGCACCGACGATGAACGCCCGGAACTCGTCGTCCGGGCCGGTCTGCTGGTCCCCCATGAGCACCTCCTCACCCATCAAGAGCCCGGCGGCGGGGGAAACCGCTTACTCGCGCCGGAGGAACCACGGCGGGGCGGTGACGGGACCGGGTGAGGAGGTGCACGGGCGCGCGGCCGTCAGCCCTCGGAGCGCGGCGTCTCCTCCGGCTGCTCCGTGCCGGACACCATCTGCCGCAGTCGCCGCACGGCCTCCCGCCGCCGGCTGCGGCGCTCCTCGCCGCGGTCGATCCGCGGGTCGTCCTCGACCTCGTAGCGGCGCACGTAGGTCCCGACGAAGCCCTGCAGGGTGGCCGCGGCCGGGATGGCGATCAGCGCGCCGACCGCGCCGAGCAGCGCGGCGCCGGCGATCACCGCGCCGAAGGCGACGGCGGGGTGCACATCGACGGTCTTGGCGGTGATCCGCGGGTGCAGCAGGTAGTTCTCGATCTGCTGGTAGACGGTCACGAAGACGAGCACCCACAGCGCGTCCACGGGCCGTCCGGTGAACGCGACCAGGACGGGCAGCGCGCCCGCCAGGTAGGTGCCGATGGTGGGGACGAACTGAGACATGACGCCGACCCAGACGCTGAGCGCGGCGGCGTAGGGCAGTCCGAGGATCGTGAAGAACGCCCAGTGCCCGAGGGTGGAGACCAGCGCGAGCACCGCGCGGGAGTACAGGTAGCCGCCGGTCTTGGCGAGCGCGATCTCCCAGGCGCGCAGCACCTCGGCCTGCTTGGTGGGCGGCAGCATCGAGCAGACGGTGCGCCGGACCCGGGGGCCTTCGGCGGTGAAGTAGAAGGTGAAAAGGCCGACGGTGAAGGCCTGGAAGAGCCCGCCGACGACGGTGCCGGTGACGCCCCAGACGTTGTCGGCGGCCTGCTGGGCGTACTTCTCGATGGTGCCGGAGTCCTTGAGCACCTGGTGCTGGAGCTGGTCGAGCGACAGCTCGGTGTGGAAGGTGTGGTTGATCCAGTCGATCAGGTCGTGGAGCATCTGCGGCAGCTTCACGGCGACCTGGGTGACCTGGTCGACCATCAGGGTGCCGAGCGCGGTGAGGAAGCCCGCGACGGCGAGGCCGACGCCGATGAACACCAGGAAGGTGCCGAGGCCGCGGCGCACGCCGCGGGCGGCCATCCGGTCCACGGCGGGTTCCATCGCGAGCGACAGGAAGAACGCCACCAGCAGCATCACGAACAGGTTGATCAGCTGGTGGAACGCCCAGTCGGCGAGCTGGAAGAGGCCGACGCAGACCAGCGCGAGCAGCATCGCCCGGGGCAGCCAGCGCGGCATCGAGCGGCTGCTCCAGCCACCGGGGCGCGGCTGCGGGCCACCGGGGTCGGCGGCATCGCCGTCGGCCTGCCGGCCCGCTGAGGTGCTCGCGGGGAGGAGTTCGTCGGAAAGTCGGTCGGGGGTTTCTGCACTGCTGGACACCGGGCAAGTCTCACCCACCGGCCGGCGAATCGGGTCATCGCAGCTGCGACGACACTCCCTGGGTGACGCAGACCACTCGCCACACGTCCTTGGCCTCCCAGCCGGCGTCCAGGGCCTGGCGGACGGTGCGGCCGCCGAGTTCGGCCATCACGTGGTCCTGGGCGAAGGACTCCGCGTACGCCTCGCCGAAGTGCAGGTGCATCCGTCGCCAGAATTCGGTCAGCCTCATGCGCCCAGTATCGGGCACCGTCCGGTCAGTGCGGCAGGGCGAGGATGCCGGCGCCGTAGTAGTCGCGGTCCTCGCAGCCGACCGGCAGGGTCTGCACGCAGTTGCCCTCGGCGGCCCGGGCGAGTGCGGCGGCGATCCGGTCGGGGTCCCAGTCGGGGTGCTGGGCGGCGACCACGGCGACGGCGCCGGTGACGTGGGCGGCGGACATCGAGGTGCCGGCCAGGGCGGCGTACTTGCCGCCGGGCCAGTCGGAGATGACGGCGCCGTCGGTGCCGCTGTCGGGGTCACCGCCGGGTGCGGTGAGGGAGATCCGGCCGCGGCCGTAGTTGCTGTAGGAGGCGGGCAGGCCGTTGCGGTCGACGGCGCCGACGGTGACCACCCCGGGCAGTTCGCCCGGCAGCCGGATGCATTCGGTGCCGAGTTCGCGGTCCTGCGGGGCGCCGCCGGTGCGGTCGTTGGGGCTGCGGTGGTCGGGCCGGGTGGCGGTGAGGTCCTGGGCGTCGTTGCCGGCCGAGGCGACCACCACGGCGCCCTTGCGCTGGGCGTAGGCCACGGCGCGGCCCACGGCGGCGATCAGCGCTGCCTGGTCGGCGTTCTCGGGGCAGTTGTACTTCCACGGGTCGGCGAAGTAGCTGTCGTTGATGGCGCGGGCGCCGTGGTCGGCGGCCCAGAGCATGCCGCAGACGATGTTCTCCGCGTAGTACTGGCCGAGCGGGCCGAGCAGCCGGACGGCGGCGATCCGCACGCCGGGGGCGACGCCGGTGACGCCGTGGCCGTCGCGGGCGGCGCCGACGATCCCGGCGACGTGGGTGCCGTGGCCGCTCTCGTTGATGGCGGGGTCGGGCCGCCAGGCGCCGCTGCGGGAGTCGGGGCGGCCGTCGGCGCAGGACGCGGAGGCGGCGGGGTCAACGGCCTCGCGCAGGTCGGGGTGGGTGTCGTCGACGCCGGAATCGAGCACCGCGACGGTGACCTTGGCCAGTTGCTGGGCGGTGGGGACGGCGTCGGTGCGGTCGGTGGACCGGTCGGCCGGGCGGTCCAGCGGCGGGTGCAGCAGCGCGGCGTGACCGGCCGGACGTTCGACGGCGCCGATCATGGCGAGGTTCCAGTCGCTGTGCTCGCCGGGGTCGGGGACGGTGGCGGTGCTGTCCTCGTGGGCCGCGACCGCGTCGGCTGTGGCGGCGCCGGGGCCGAAGGCGGCGCCGGCCAGCGGCCGGGGCGGGGAGGGTACGGGCACGGTGCGGGTGGCGCCGACCGCGGCTGTCCCGGGTCGGGCGCGCAGCTTCTCGGCGAACCGGCCGTCGGCGTAGGCGAGCACGGCGCCGATCTGCGGGTAGCTCTGGACGACCTGCCCGCCGGCCGCCCGGACCTGGTCGGCGGCGTGGTCGGCGCCCTGGGCGTCGGCGCGCTCGTCCAGCACCAGGTAGCTGAGGTAGCTGCCGTCGGTGCCGGTGACGTAGGGGACGGCTCCGCCGAGCAGCAGTCCGGAGAGCAGGGTCGCGCCGAGCATGCGGGCGCTGCGGCGCCGGGGGGTGGTGTCGGGGGCCTGGCTCACCTGCTCCATCGCACGCTCCGCTCGTCGGCCGGGCCGGACGCCCGAGGGGTCGGGTGTCCGGTTCCTCACGATATGAGCGATTAATACGATTTGCTGAGCGGGTTGCGGCAGACGGTGACCGCCCCGTGACCTGTCAGCACGTCGGGGCACCATGGGTGCATGGCCACCTCCGCCCCTGCCCCGTCCGGCACCCCGAACCCGCTGGACGGCTTCGCGCCGGCCACCCGCTCCTGGTTCACCGGTGCGTTCGCCGCCCCCACCGAGGCCCAGTCCCGGGCCTGGTCGGCGATCCGGCTGGAGACGGACGTCCTGGTGGTCGCCCCGACCGGCTCCGGCAAGACCCTGGCGGCCTTCCTGTCCGCCCTGGACCGGCTGTCCTCCACCCCGCCCCCGGCCGACCCCAAGCGCCGCTGCCGGGTGCTCTACATCTCCCCGCTGAAGGCCCTCGCGGTGGACGTCGAACGCAACCTGCGCGCCCCGCTGGCGGGCCTGCGGCAGGCCAGCGTCCGGCTCGGCCTGCCCGAGCCCGAGGTGCAGGTCGGCATCCGCTCCGGCGACACCCCCGCCGCCGACCGCCGCAAGTTCGCCACCCACCCGCCGGACATCCTGATCACCACCCCCGAGTCGCTGTTCCTGCTGCTCACCTCCGCCTCCCGGGAGGCGCTGCGCGGCATCGACACGGTGATCCTGGACGAGGTGCACGCGGTGGCCGGCACCAAGCGCGGCGCGCACCTGGCGCTCAGCCTGGAGCGGCTGGACGAACTGCTGGACCGCCCGGCCCGCCGGATCGGCCTGTCCGCCACCGTCCGCCCGGTCGAGGAGGTCGCCCGCTACCTCAGCCCGCAGCGCGGCGCCGCGATCGTCCAGCCCGGCAGCGACAAGCGCTTCGACCTGTCCGTGGTGGTGCCCGTCCCCGACCTCGCCGACCTGCCCGCCACGCCCGCCGAGGAGAGCGACCCGCAGCGACAGTCCTCGATCTGGCCGCACGTCGAGGAGCGGATCGTCGACCTGGTGCAGGCGCACCGCTCGACCATCGTGTTCGCCAACTCCCGCCGCCTCGCCGAACGCCTGTGCAACCGGCTGAACGAGATCGCCTACGAGCGGGCCACCGGCGGCCCGCTGCCCGAGTCGCACGCCCCCGCCGAGCTGATGGGCGGCTCCGGCGCGGCCGCCGGTGCCCCGCCGCTGCTGGCCCGGGCGCACCACGGCTCGGTGTCCAAGGAGCAGCGCGCCCTGGTCGAGGAGGAGCTGAAGGCCGGCCGGCTGCCCGCCGTGGTCGCCACCTCCAGCCTGGAACTGGGCATCGACATGGGCGCCGTCGACCTGGTGGTGCAGGTCGAGTCACCGCCCTCGGTGGCCTCCGGCCTGCAGCGGGTCGGCCGCGCCGGGCACCAGGTCGGCGCGGTCTCCACCGGCGTGGTCTTCCCCAAGTACCGGGGCGACCTGGTGCAGTCCGCCGTGGTCACCGAGCGGATGCGCTCCGGCGGCATCGAGGCCCTGCGCGTTCCCCGCAACCCGCTGGACGTGCTCGCCCAGCAACTGGTCGCGATGACCGCCCTGGACACCTGGGAGGTGGACGAGCTGCTCGCGCTCTGCCGCCGTGCCGCCCCGTTCGCCACCCTCCCGCAGTCCGCGTTCGACGGCGTCCTCGACATGCTGGCCGGCCGCTACCCGTCCGACGCCTTCGCCGAGCTGCGCCCCCGCCTGGTCTGGGACCGGGTCGCCGGCACCGTCACCGGCCGCCCGGGCGCCCAGCGCCTCGCCGTCACCTCCGGCGGCACCATCCCCGACCGCGGCCTGTTCGGCGTCTTCATCGCCGGTGCCGACCCGAAGAAGGGCGGCGGAAGGGTCGGCGAGCTGGACGAGGAGATGGTGTACGAGTCCCGCGTCGGCGACGTGTTCACCCTCGGCACCACCTCCTGGCGGATCGAGGACATCACCCACGACAAGGTGCTGGTCACCCCCGCCCCCGGCATCCCCGGCCGGCTCCCCTTCTGGAAGGGCGACTCGCTCGGCCGCCCCCTCGAACTCGGCCGCGCCGTGGGCGCGTTCGTCCGCGAGGTCGGCGCGATGGAGCCCGCCGCCGCCACCGCCCGCCTGCGCGAAGCCGGCCTGGACGACTGGGCGTCCGCGAACGTGCTGTCCTACCTCGCCGAACAGCGCGAGGCCTGCGGCCACCTGCCCGACGACCGCACCATCGTGGTCGAACGCTTCCGCGACGAACTCGGCGACTGGCGGATCATCGTCCACTCCCCCTTCGGCGCCCAGGTGCACGCCCCGTGGGCGCTGGCCATCGGCGCCCGGCTGCGCGAGAAGCACGGCCTGGACCCGCAGGTGATGCACGCCGACGACGGCATCGTGCTGCGCCTGCCCGACGCCGACCTGCTGGCCGACTTCCCGTCAGCCACCACCTCATATGGCAGTACGGCGCCACCCGCCGACGAGGCCCCGGTCGGCGCCGACGCCGCCGTCTTCGACTCCGGCGACATCGAACAGCTCGTCACCGACCAGGTCGGCGGCTCCGCCCTGTTCGCCGCCCGCTTCCGCGAATGCGCCGGCCGCGCCCTGCTGCTGCCCCGCCGCAACCCCGGCAAGCGCACCCCGCTCTGGCAGCAACGCCAGCGCGCCTCCCAACTCCTCGAAGTGGCCGCCGAGTACGGCTCCTTCCCGATCGTGCTGGAAGCCGTCCGCGAGTGCCTGCAGGACGTCTTCGACGTCCCCGGCCTGGTCGAGCTGATGCGCGACCTGGAGTCCCGCGCCGTCCGCCTGGTCGAGGTCACCACCCCCGAACCGTCACCGTTCGCCCGCTCCCTGCTGTTCGGCTACGTCGCCCAGTTCCTGTACGAGGGCGACTCCCCGATCGCCGAACGCCGCGCCGCCGCCCTCTCGCTCGACTCCCGGCTGCTGTCCGAACTGCTCGGCCAGGCCGAACTGCGCGAACTGCTCGACCCGAAGGTGCTCGCCGAGCTGGAGGCCGAACTCCAGCGCCGCACCCCGGAGCGCCGGATCAAGGACGCCGAGGGCGTCGCCGACGCCCTGCGCCTGCTCGGCCCGCTCGGCGAGGCCGAACTCACCGAACGCGGCGCCGAACCGCTGTGGGCACTGGAACTCGAAGCCGCCCGCCGGGTCATCCAGGTCCGGATCGGCGGCGAACTGCGCTGGTCCGCCATCGAGGACGCCGGCCGCCTCCGCGACGCCCTCGGCACCCCGCTGCCGGTCGGCGTCCCCGAGGCCTTCACCGAGCCCGTCAAGGACCCCCTCGGCGACCTGCTGGCCCGCTACGCCCGCACCCACGGCCCGTTCACCGCCCACGACGCCGCCGAACGCTTCGGCCTCGGCACCGCCGTCGTCACCGGCACCCTGCACCGCCTCACCGCCGCCGGCCGCCTGGTCCAGGGCGAGTTCCGGCCCGAGGCCACCGGCACCACACCCGAGTGGTGCGACGCCGACGTCCTGCGCCGTCTGCGCCGCCGCTCGCTCGCCGCCCTGCGCCAGGAGGTCGAGGCCGTCCCGCCGAAGGCCCTGGCCGCGTTCCTCCCGCAGTGGCAGCACCTCGCCGGGCACAGACTGCGCGGAGCCGACGGCCTCTACCGCGTCGTCGAACAGCTCCAGGGCACCGCCCTGCCCGCCTCCGCCCTGGAAAAACTCGTCCTGCCCGCCCGCCTCACCGACTACTCCCCCGGCCTGCTGGACGAACTGATGGCCGCTGGCGAGATCGGCTGGTCCGGCGCGGGCGCCCTCCCGGGCAAGGACGGCTGGATCAGCCTGCACCTGCCGGAGAACGCCCACCTGCTGCGCCCCGAACCCCTGCCGCTCACCCCCGGCCCGGTCCACACGGCGCTGCTCGAAGCACTCACCGGCGGCTACGGCGCGTTCTTCCGCCAGCTCGCCGAACGCGTCCCCGACACCCCGGACGCCGAGATCGTCGACGCCCTCTGGGATCTGGTCTGGGCCGGCTACGTCACCAACGACACCCTGGCCCCGCTGCGCAACCTCCTCGGCTCCGGCCGCACCGCCGGCGCGACCGCCCACCGGGCCCCACGCTCCACCCCGCGCGGCCGCTACGGCGGCGCGGGCCGCGGCCTGGCCCGCACCGGCTCCCGCACCGGCCCGCCCACGGCCGCCGGCCGCTGGTCACTGCTGCCGTCCTTCGGCGGCGACCCGACAGTACGGGCCGCCGCCCAGGCCCAAGCCCTGCTGGACCGCCACGGCATCCTCACCCGCGGCACCGTCGCCGCCGAACGCATCCCCGGCGGCTTCGCCGGCGTCTACCGCGTCCTGGCCGCCTTCGAGGAACGCGGCAAGGCCCGCCGCGGCTACTTCGTGGAAGGCCTCGGCGGCGCCCAGTTCGCCATGGAGGGCGCGGCAGACCGGCTGCGCTCCGTCAACTCCCGCCTGGAGCGCACGAACGGCGACTGGTCCACGCACACGCCCGCGGAGGCCCCGCAGGCGATCGCGCTGGCCGCCGCCGACCCCGCCAACGCGTTCGGCGCGGCGCTGCCCTGGCCGGAACCCCCCGCGGACACCACAGGCGCGCACCGCCCGGCCCGCAAGGCCGGCTCGCTGGTCGCGCTGGTGGACGGCGAGCTGGTCCTCTACCTCGAACGCGGCGGCAAGTCCCTGCTCACCTGGTCCACCGACGGCCCCGCGCTGACCGCCGCTCTCGCCGCCCTGTCCAAGCCCCTCACCATCGAACGCATCAACGGCCACCCCGCCCTCACCAGCCCTCTGGGCCCCCACCTGGAAACGGCCGGATTCCACCCCACCCCGAAGGGCTACCGGATCAGATAGCAGCGGGAGCACCACCAGGGGCGCGGGGAACTGCGCGACAAGCCATGCACCGGTCCGCAAGGTCGCGAACACGTGCAAGTCATTCTCCCGCGTCGCGATCTTGCGGTGAGGTGCCTTCCGCTTCGCGCAGTTCCCCGCGCCCCTGGTTGTGCGCTCCCTGGCTTCGCACCGTCTTCGCGTGCACCGGAATGAGCCCCATCCCCCACCACCCGGCCGCGAGCATGCCGAGGGCGGCACCACCGGAAATCGCGGTGCCGCCCTTGAGCAGCAGTATCAGACCCAGGCCCACCAGTGCCGTCGCACCCAGCAACAGCGCACTGCGCAACGTGCGCATCGCGGCCCTCCTTCACCCGGCGCTCCGCGGGAACGGAACGGTCGAGGTCCGGTCAGGCCGCCACCACGTCCATCGCCGCCTTGGGCGAGATGGATCCGGACCGGTCGACGCCGGGGGCCGGCAGCGGAACCGGTTCGAGCACCGGCCTCAGCAGATCACCCTCGGAGAGGGTGGCCATCGCCGCAAGTTCGGCGAGCGACAGTTCGTCGCTGACCTCGCGCATGACCTCCGACATCCGCACGTCGAGCGCGTCGCAGATGGCGGAGAGCAACTCGGAGGATGCCTCCTTCTGACCCCGCTCGACCTCGGAGAGGTACCCGAGCGAAACCCTGGCGGCTGCCGACACCTCGCGGAGTGTGCGGCCCTGGCGCTGGCGCTGCCGACGCAGCACATCGCCCAGCAGGCGACGGAGCAGAATCATCGGTGCCTCCCTCCTCGGACTGCGGATCGAGATGTCACGACCCCACCGTACCGCCTTGTCCGTGTCCCGTGCGGGGACCGGGGTCGTGTTCACTCTGGGCTGCAAGGCGTCCCCTCCCCTGTTCTTCCCCTTGCGGGCCGTCGAACCACCCATGACGGGCAGATGTCCGGCTCCGGACACCCGGTCGAATCCTGATCGACGCGGGGGCGGTCCGACCGGGTTCGGCCCGGCCGGAGCATCCGGTGTAACACGTTCCTCCATCGGCTGCGGCGGGTTCGCGGGTTTCCACCCGGCCCGGCCGTCGGTGATGCTCAGCCGTCGGCGTCCGGCCCGGCCAGCCGGCGCAGCAGCAGGTCGAGCGCGGCGTTCACCGACTGGTGCCGGATTGTGTCACGCCCACCGGACAACCGGAGCGGCAGTGCTTCTGTTCCCCGCACTCCGGCGAGGCCGACGTACACGGTGCCGACGGGCTGCCCGTCCTGCGGGTCGGGCCCGGCGACGCCGGTGGTGGCCAGCGCCCAGTCGGCGCCGAGCAGTTGCCGCGCCCCCTCGGCCATCTGCCGGGCCACCACGGGGTGGACCGGTCCGTGCACGTCCAGCAGGCCCTCGTCGACGCCGAGCACGGAGGCCTTGAGGTCGGTGGCGTAGGCGGTGACCGAGCCCCGGAACACCGCGGAGGCGCCGGGGACGTCCACCAGGGTGGCGGCCAGCAGGCCGCCGGTGAGCGACTCGGCGACGGCCAGGGTGGCACCGTCGGCCTTGAGCGCCGCCAGCAGGCGGGCGGCGAGCTCACTCACCGCGGCGCTCCCGGGCGATGCCCTCGCGGCGCAGCCGGACCGCCTGGACCACGTAGTCGAGGCCGGTGCCGACGGTGAGGACGACGGCGATCGCCATCATCACGGCGCGGCCGGTGGCCAGCGGGCCGGTGAGCACCAGGACGTACATGCCGACCGCGATGCCCTGGGTGAGCGTCTTCAGCTTCCCGCCGCGGCTGGCCGGGATGACCGCGTAGCGGATCACCCAGAACCGCATCAGGGTGATGCCGAGTTCGCGGGCCAGGATCACCGCGGTGACCCACCAGGGCAGGTCGCCGAGGATCGACAGGCCGATCAGGCCGGCGCCCATGATCGCCTTGTCGGCGATCGGGTCGGCGATCCGGCCGAAGTCGGTGATCAGGCCCTTGCTGCGGGCCAGCGCGCCGTCGAACACGTCGGTGATCATGGCGACGGCGAATGCCGCCCAGGCGAACGCCCGCCACTTGGGGTCGTGCCCGCCGTCGGCGAACAGCAGCGCCACGAAGACCGGAACCAGCAGCAGCCGGAACATCGTCAGCACGTTGGCGATGTTCCACAGGCCGGGCTCCGGCGGGACGGCGGCCGGGGTCGGCCGGGTCTCGGCCGGGGCCCCCGGCCCCTTGGTCATACGTCGGCTCCGAGCAGCGTGATCGCCTCGGCGACCAGGTCGACGCCCTCGGTGCCGACCACGGTGGCCCGGTAGAACTGGCCGATCTCGGCGTCGTCGGCGCCGAGCAGGGTGGTCAGGCCGTCGGTCTCGGGGGCCTGGTGGGCGGCGCGGCCTTCAACGACACCGTCCTCGATCGACTCGACCAGCACGGTGACCTCGCTGCCGACGCGCTGTTCGGCGCGCTGCGCGGTGAGTTCCTCGGCGAGCTTGGAGAGCCGGGTGACGCGGTCGTCCACCACGTCCTGGTCGAGCTTGCCGTCGTAGCCGGCGGCCTCGGTGCCGTCCTCGTCGGAGTAGCCGAAGACGCCGATGGCGTCCAGGCCGGCGTGCGTGATGAACCGTTCCAGCTCCGCGAAGTCCTCCTCGGTCTCGCCGGGGAAGCCGACGATGAAGTTGGAGCGGGCGCCGGCCTCGGGGGCCTTGGCGCGGATCGACTCCAGCAGGCCGAGGAACTGCTCGGTGGAGCCGAAGCGGCGCATCCGGCGCAGCACGGCGGGCGCGGAGTGCTGGAAGGACAGGTCGAAGTAGGGCATGACCTTCGTCGTCGCGGTCATCACGTCGATCAGGCCGGGGCGCATCTCGGCGGGCTGCAGGTAGCTGACCCGGACCCGCTCGATGCCCTCGACGGCGGCGATCTCGCCGAGCAGGGTCTCCAGCAGCCGGATGTCGCCGAGGTCCTTGCCGTAGGAGGTGTTGTTCTCGGAGACCAGCACCACCTCGCGCACGCCCTGCCCGGCCAGCCAGACGGCCTCGTTCAGCACGTCGCTGGGGCGGCGGGAGATGAAGGAGCCGCGGAAGGCGGGGATGGCGCAGAACGAACAGCGGCGGTCGCAGCCGGAGGCCAGCTTGATCGAGGCGACCGGGGCGTCGTCCAGGCGCTTGCGCAGGGTGCGCGGGCCGGAGGCGGGGGCGAGGCCCTCGGGGAGGTCCTCGGGGGTGCCGTGGCCGGGCAGCGCGACCTCGGCGGCGGCGGCCTGGCGTTCGACGGGGGTGAGCGGGAGCAGCTTGCGGCGGTCGCGGGGCGTGTGGGCCTCGACGTGGCCGCCGGAGAGGATGGTGTTCAGGCGGGTGGAGATGTCGGCGTAGTCGTCGAAGCCGAGGACGCCGTCGGCCTCGGGGAGGGCGTCGGCGAGTTCCTTGCCGTAGCGCTCGGCCATGCAGCCGACCGCGACCACGGCCTGGGTACGGCCGTGGCCCTTGAGGTCGTTGGCCTCCAGCAGGGCGTCGACGGAGTCCTTCTTGGCGGCCTCGACGAACCCGCAGGTGTTGACGACGGCGACATCGGCTTCGCTGGCGTCGTCGACCAGCCGCCAGCCGTCGGCCTCCAGTCGCCCGGCGAGTTCCTCGGAGTCGACCTCGTTGCGGGCGCATCCGAGCGTGACCAGGGCGACAGTGCGGGGTTCAGGCATGACGCCAAGATTAACGCGCGCCCCACGGTGGAGTTCCCCCCGGAGGGCGCGCGGTTTGTTCGAACGGCCGGATCAGCCTGCCTGCGGGTCGCCCGGGGTGTAGGTGAGGTGCACCACCTGGCCGTCCTGACCGGCCGGACCGAGGTCCTTGCCGTTGACGAACAGGTGCACGGCCCCGGCGTTGCCGATCACCAGAGTGATCCTCTTCGGGTCGGTGAAGGTCTGGTCCTGGCCGGCTTCCAGGTTGTTGGAGAACAGCGACTTGCCGCTGCCGTCCTTGGCGGTGACCCAGCTCTTGTCCTGCCCGGCGACCAGCTTGACGGTGACCTTGTCGGCGGGGGCGGCGGCAACCGCGCCGGTGCCCTTCTCGGGGGCCGGCGGCTGCGCGGAGGCCTCCGTGGTGGCCGGGGCGGAGACGCCGGAGGGCAGCGGGGCGCTGGCCGCTCCGGGGCCGTCGGAGGAGGACGAGGAGCCGACCAGGTTGTAGCCGATCAGCACGACCACCGCGACGATCGCGAGCACCATGGCGGCCGTCCAGTTCGGGCGGCGGTGGTCGGTGACCTTGATCGGCCCGGTCTCGAACAACCGGCTCGCGGGCCCTGCGGCGGCCCCGCCGTACTCGGCGTCGTAGCGGGCGACCAGCGCCTCGCCGTCCAGGCCGACCTCGCGGGCCAGCAGCCGCAGGTGGCCGCGGGCGTAGAAGGCGCCGCCGCAGCGGTCGAAGTCGTCGGACTCGACCGCGTGCACGATCGGCACCCGGATCCGGGTGCGGGTGCTGACCTGGTCGACCGTCAGGCCGGCGTCGATCCGGGCCCTGGCGAGCAGCCGCCCGATGCTCGGCCCGTCGGCGGCGTGACTCGGCTCCGCAGGGCGCTCCGGGTTGACGGAGGCGAGCGCGGAGGAGCCGAGGGCGGAGCGGCGGGGGAACTTGCCGATGGTCACTGGGCACGCCTTTCGAGCGGAGGCCATCTGCTGAGGAACCAGTCTAGGGGTGCTGACGTAACGTTTCTCAACCGGAGGGGGCCCGAACGTGCCACAGTCCCGCCACTGAAGTTGACGGGTGGTCACCTCGTTCTCCGGCCACCGGAAACCACCCGCCGCTCACCCGCGCAGCGTCACCAGGACACCGTCCAGTTCGTCCGGTTTGACCAGCACGTCGCGGGCCTTGGAGCCCTCGCTGGGGCCGACGATGCCGCGCGACTCCATCAGGTCCATCAGCCGGCCGGCCTTGGCGAAGCCGACCCGCAGTTTGCGCTGGAGCATCGAGGTGGAGCCGAACTGGGTGGTGACGACGAGTTCGACGGCCTGGACCAGCAGGTCGAGGTCGTCGCCGATCTCCTCGTCGATCTCCTTCTTGGGGCCGGTGCCGACCACCACGTCGTCCCGGTAGCGGGCGGCCAGCTGGTCCTTGCAGTGCTGGACGATCCTGGCGATCTCCGCCTCGGTGACGAACGCGCCCTGCATCCGGACCGGCTTGGAGGCGCCCATCGGCAGGAACAGCGCGTCGCCCTTGCCGATCAGTTTCTCCGCGCCGGGCTGGTCGAGGATGACCCGGGAGTCGGCCATCGCCGAGGTGGCGAAGGCCAGCCGGGACGGCACGTTGGCCTTGATCAGACCGGTGACCACGTCCACCGAGGGGCGCTGGGTGGCCAGCACCAGGTGGATGCCGGCGGCGCGGGCGAGCTGGGTGATCCGGACCACCGAGTCCTCGACGTCGCGCGGGGCGACCATCATCAGGTCGGCCAGCTCGTCGACGATCACCAGCAGGTACGGGTAGGGCGTCAGCTCCCGTTCGCTGCCCAGCGGCGGCTGCACGGTGCCGGCCCGGACCGCGGCGTTGAAGTCGTCGACGTGCCGGAAGCCGTAGGCCGCCAGGTCGTCGTAGCGCATGTCCATCTCGCGCACCACCCACTGGAGGGCCTCGGCGGCCTTCTTCGGGTTGGTGATGATCGGCGTGATCAGGTGCGGGATGCCCTCGTAGGCGGTCAGCTCGACCCGCTTGGGGTCGACCAGCACCATCTTGACCTGGTCGGGGGTGGCGCGCACCAGCACCGAGGTGATCAGGCAGTTGATGCAGGACGACTTGCCCGCGCCGGTGGCGCCGGCCACCAGCACGTGCGGCATCTTCGCCAGGTTGGCCATCACGGTGTGGCCCTCGACGTCCTTGCCCATGCCGACCACCATCGGGTGGGTGTCCTCGGCGGCGGTGCGCGAGCGCAGCAGGTCGCCGAGGGTGACCATCTCGCGGTCCCGGTTGGGGATCTCCACACCGACCGCGGACTTGCCGGGGATCGGCGAGATGATCCGCACGTCGGGGGTGGCCACCGCGTAGGCGATGTTCTTCGCCAGCGCGGTGATCCGCTCGACCTTCACGGCGGGGCCGAGCTCGACCTCGTAGCGGGTGACCGTCGGGCCGCGGCTGAAGCCTGTGACCTTGGCGTCCACCTTGAACTCGGCGAACACTCCGGTGAGCTGGTTGACGATGTCGTCGTTGACCTGCGAGCGGGCCTTGGCGGGGGCGCCGCGCTCCAGCAGGTCCATCGACGGCAGGGCGTAGGCGGCGTCGCCGGACAGCTGGAGCTGTTCCATCCGGGCCGGGGCCTCGTCGTGGCCGTCGGGGGCCCGGACGGACGGCACCTCGGGGGTCCAGGGCTCCTCCGGAGGGACGGTGTTGTCCTTGACCTGGCCGACCATGCTGCCCAACGCGGGCGAGCCCGGCACGCCGTACAGCAGGGCGCCGTCCAGGTCGGCGGCGACGCCGGCGGCCAGGTCCCGGGTCTGGTACGGGTCCTTCTCGAAGGAGAGCGGCCCGGACGCGGGCGTCTCCTCGGACGTCTCGGCCGGTTTGCGGCGGCGGCGCTTGGGGCGGGCGGCGGCCTCCTCGTCCTCGATGGTGATCGGAAGCGCGTCCGGGTCGGCGTCCTCCGGCGGGGCGGTGGAGTACTCGCGCTCCCCGCTGCCCGGTTCGCCGTCGGCGTCCTCGTACTCGCCGGGCAGCGGCTCGGCCACGCCGAGCCGCACGCCCAGCAGGCGAAGGCGCTGCGGGATGCGGTTGATCGGGGTGGCGGTGACCACCAGCAGGCCGAAGAGGGCGAGGAGCAGCAGCAGCGGGACGGCCAGCGGCGGGCCGGCGGCGGCCATCATCGGGGTGGACCCGGCCCAGCCGATCAGGCCGCCGGCCTGCCGGATCCGGGTGGCGCCGCTGCCCATCGCGGGCGCGCCGCAGCCGATGTGCACCAGGCCGAGCACGGCGATCACCAGCGCGGTCAGGCCGATCACGATCCGGCCGTTGGCCTCGGGCACCTCGGGGTGGCGCATCAGGCGTACCGTGACGGCGCCCAGCAGGAACGGCACCAGCACGTCGAGCCGGCCGAACAGGCCGGAGACCACGGCGGTGGCGGCCTCGCCGAACCAGCCCTGCGGGCTGAACCAGGTGCCGGCCGCGGTCACCAGGGCGAGCGCCAGCAGCAGCAGCGCCACGCCGTCCTTGCGGTGCTCGGGGTGCAGGTTGCGGGCGCCGTGCCCGTAGCTGCGGAACACCGCGCCGATCGCGTGCGCCAGGCCCAGCCAGATCCGGCGGAGGGCCCGGAAGAGTATCGGCTTGGGCGCGGGAGCGGCCGGGGCCGGGGCGGCCGCCTTCTTGGCCGGGGCCTTCTTCGCCGGGGCCTTCTTGGCGGCGGGTTTGGCCGCGGGCTTGGCGGCGGCGGCCTTCTTGGTCGGTGTCTTCTTGGCCGGCCCGGGCTTGCTGGTGCGTGCGGCGGCGCTTCCGGGCGTTCGTGTGGCCATGGAGGGCAGCCTACCGGCGCATCCGGGCCCCGGACATGCGCGGGCGCACTTCGGCGGGTTGCGCCGCCGACGCGCCGTCAGCGACCCGTGAACCACCCGAACGAGTGACGCTGATGGCCGTTCAGTTCGCGCCGGGGCGCAGCGCGTCCAGGGCCCGGCGCAGGCCGGCCAGTTTGCGCTCCAGGTGGGCGGCGGTCGCGGCGGCGCCGGCGCTGTCGGCGGTGGCGTCGAGCTGCTTGGTGAGCGCCTCGGCCTGTTCCTCGACGGCGGCCAGCCGGGCCGACAGCTCGCCGAGCAGCGCCCCGCCGATGGCCGGTTCCTCGTCCGTCTCCAGTTGCAGGCGCAGCAGCGCGGCCTGCTCCTTGAGCTGGGTGTTCTTCACGTAGAGGTCGACGAAGACGGAGACCTTGGCGCGCAGCACCCACGGGTCGAAGGGCTTCGAGATGTAGTCGACCGCGCCGGCCGCGTAGCCGCGGAAGGTGTGGTGCGGACCGTGGTTGATCGCGGTCAGGAAGATGATCGGAATGTCCCTGGTCCGCTCGCGGCGCTTGATGTGCGCGGCGGTCTCGAAGCCGTCCATGCCGGGCATCTGGACGTCCAGCAGGATGACCGCGAAATCGTCGGTGAGGAGCGCCTTGAGCGCCTCCTCGCCCGAGGAGGCGCGCACGAGCGTCTGGTCGAGCGCGGAGAGGATCGCCTCCAGGGCGAGCAGGTTCTCCGGACGGTCGTCGACCAGGAGGATCTTCGCCTTCTGCACCAGGACCCGCCCTCCTGCCGGTTGTTTCCCCAGAGCGGGCACCTTCGTGCCGCCCATCACTGCCCCGGTCATGCTAGCCGTACCCCCTTGCCTGCCACAGGCCCGGTGCCGGCCGTCACCGTCCGGTCACTGTTGGCAACGACGGGTGACCTTACCGGGTTCCCGGCCGGGGCCGCCAGCGTGGGCGGCCCCGTCGGGCGGCGGTTACCTGACGGGCAGGTGTTGGCGCATCACCGCCAGCAGGTGGTCGGTCTCCACCGGCTTGGTGATGTGGTCGGTGGCGCCGGCCTGGAGGCTCTTCTCCCGGTCGCCCTTCATCGCCTTGGCGGTCAGCGCGATGATCGGCAGCCCGGAGAACCGGGGCATCCGGCGGATCTGCTCGGTGGTCGCGTAGCCGTCCAGCTCCGGCATCATGATGTCCATCAGCACCAGGGCGACGTCCTCGTGCCCTTCGAGCATCTCGATGCCCTCGCGGCCGTTCTCGGCGTACAGCACGGTCAGGCCGTACTGCTCCAGCACGCTGGTGAGGGCGAACACGTTGCGGATGTCGTCGTCGACGATCAGCACCCGCTCGCCGTCGAAGCGGACCGGGGTGCCGGCGTTGGTGCGCACCGGGTCGCCCTGGCGCGGGATGCTCTCCTCGGCCGGGCGCGGGGCCTCCTCGGAGCGGGCGGTGCGGCGGCGCTCCAGGGTGGAGCGGCGGCGTTCCTCGACCAGGCCGCGGGCCTCCTGGGTCCACTGCTCGGCGGGCGTACGGGAGGGCTCCAGGGCGCGCGGCACGGCGCCGCGCTCCAGGGCGACCGGCTCGGGGCCCTCGCTGCGCAGCGGCAGGTAGAGGGTGAAGGTGGAGCCGCCGCCGAGTTCGCTGGCCACGTGGATCTCGCCGCCCAGCAGCCGGGCGATCTCCCGGCTGATGGACAGGCCCAGGCCGGTGCCGCCGTACTTGCGGCTGGTGCCGCCGTCGGCCTGCTTGAACGCCTCGAAGATCTCCCGCAGCTTGTTGCCGGGGATGCCGATGCCGGTGTCGGAGACCGAGAAGGCGATCAGCTGCTCGTCGGGGTCGGCGATGGTGCCGGTCTCCAGCAGTTGCTCGCGCACGTGCTGGGGGGTGTCCGGGCCGGCCACCGGGCGGATCATCAGCTCGACCGCGCCGGCGTCGGTGAACTTCACCGCGTTGGACAGCAGGTTGCGCAGCACCTGCTGGAGGCGCTGCTCGTCGGTGTGCAGGGTGACCGGCAGGTCCGGGGAGACCCGGACCGCGAAGTCCAGGTTCTTCTCGGCGGTGAGCGGCCGGAACGCGGCCTCCACGTAGTCGACCAACTGGACCAGGGCGATCCGGGCCGGGCGGACGTCCATCTTGCCGGCCTCGACCTTGGACAGGTCGAGGATGTCGTTGATCAGCTGGAGCAGGTCGCTACCCGCGCCGTGGATGGTCTCGGCGAACTCGACCTGCTTGGCGGACAGGTTGCCCTCGTTGTTGTCGGAGAGCAGCTTGGCCAGGATCAGCAGCGAGTTGAGCGGGGTGCGCAGCTCGTGCGACATGTTGGCGAGGAACTCGCTCTTGTAGCGGGAGGCCAGCGCGAGCTGTTCGGCGCGCTCCTCGAGGATCTGCCGGGCCTCCTCGATCTCGCTGTTCTTGATCTCGATGTCGCGGTTCTGCTGGGCGAGTTGCTCGGCCTTCTCCTGCAACTCCTCGTTGGTGCGCTCCAGTTCCTCCTGGCGGGCCTCCAGCTCGGCCGAGCGCATCGACAACTCGGCGGTCAGCCGCTGGGATTCCAGCAGCAGGCCCTCGGTCTTGGTGTTGACCGAGATGGTGTTGACGGTGACGCCGATCTGGTCGGCGATCTGGATCAGGAAGTCCAGTGCGACGGTGGTGAAGCTGGAGAAGGTGGCGAGTTCGATCACGCCGAGCAGCCGGTCCTCGAACAGCACCGGCATCACCACCACGTGCGCCGGGGAGGACTCGCCGAGGCCGGAGGAGATCTTCAGGTACCCGGGCGGGGTCTCCTTCAGCACGATCGGCCGCTTCTCCACCGCGGCCTGCCCGATCAGGCCCTCGCCGAGCCGGAAGGTGGTGGGCATGGTGCGCCGGTGGTAGCCGTAGGAGCCGATCAGGCGCAGCACGATGTCGTTCTCGTCGTCGTCCTCGGTGACGAGTTCGGCGGTGCGGCCGGCGGGTTGGGCGAGGAAGAACGCGCCGTGCTGGGCGGAGACCACCGGGGTGAGTTCGCTCATGATCAGCGAGGCGACGGCGGACAGGTCGCGGCGGCCCTGGAGCAGGCCGGACATCCGGGCCAGGTTGGACTTCAGCCAGTCCTGTTCCTTGTTGGTCCGGGTGGTCTCGCGCAGGTTGGCGATCATCTGGTTGATGTTGTCCTTGAGCTCGTCGAGCTCGCCGGACGCGTCCACGTTGATCCGCAGCGACAGGTCGCCCCTGGTGACGGCGGTGGCGACCTGGGCGATCGCGCGCACCTGCCGGGTCAGGTTGTTGGCGAGTTCGTTCACCGATTCGGTGAGGTCCTGCCAGGTGCCGGCCACGCCGGGGACGCGGGCCTGGCCGCCGAGCCGGCCGTCGGTGCCGACCTCGCGGGCGACCCGGGTGACCTCGTCGGCGAACGCGGACAGCTGGTCGACCATGGTGTTGATGCTGGTCTTGAGCTCCAGGATCTCGCCGCGGGCGTCCACGTCGATCTTCTGCGAGAGGTCGCCGCGGGCCACCGCGGTGATGACGAGCGCGATGTTGCGGACCTGGCCGGTGAGGTTGTTGGCCATCAGGTTGACGTTCTCGGTCAGGTCCTTCCAGATGCCGGCCACGCCCGGCACCCCGGCCTGGCCGCCCAGGATGCCGTCGGTGCCCACCTCGCGGGCCACCCGGGTCACCTCGAAGGCGAACGCCGAGAGCTGGTCGACCATGGTGTTCAGGGTGTCGGCGAGCGCCGCGACCTCGCCGGCCGCATCGACGGCGATCTTCTTGGACAGGTCGCCGCGGGCCACCGCGGACGCCACCTCGGCGATGTTGCGCACCTGGGAGGTGAGGTTGGACGCCATCAGGTTGACGTTGTCGGTCAGGTCGCGCCAGATGCCGGAGACGCCGGAGACCCGGGCCTGGCCGCCCAGGATGCCGTCGGTACCGACCTCACGGGCCACCCGGGTCACCTCGTCGGCGAACGCGGACAGCTGCTCCACCATGGTGTTCACGGTGGTGACGAGTTCGCGGATCTCACCCTTGGCATCGACGGTGATCTTCTTGGAGACGTCACCGCGGGCCACCGCTGTGGTCACCTCGGCGATCGAACGCACCTGGCTGGTCAGGTTGTTGGCCATCAGGTTGACCGAGTTGGTGAGGTCCTTCCAGGTGCCGGACACCCCGGGCACGCTGGCCTGGCCGCCGAGGATGCCCTCGGTGCCGACGTCCCGGGCGACCCGGGTGACCTCGTCGGCGAAGGCCGAGAGCTGGTCGACCATGGTGTTGATGGTGTTCTTCAGCTCCAGGATCTCGCCGCGCGCATCGACCTGGATCTTCTGCGACAGGTCGCCCTTGGCGACCGCGGTGGTCACCTGGGCGATGTTGCGCACCTGCGAAGTCAGGTTGTTGGCCATCGAGTTGACGTTCTCGGTCAGGTCCTTCCAGACCCCGGCCACGCCCGGCACCTGCGCCTGACCGCCGAGGATGCCCTCGGTACCGACCGCGCGCGCCACCCGGGTCACCTGCTCGGCGAAGCCGGACAGCTGATCGACCATGGTGTTGATGGTGTTCTTCAGCTCCAGGATCTCGCCCCGGGCGTCCACCTCGATCTTGCGCGACAGGTCGCCCTTGGCGACCGCGGTGGTCACCTCGGCGATGTTGCGGACCTGCGCGGTCAGGTTGGCGGCCATGAAGTTCACCGAGTCGGTCAGGTCGCGCCACACACCGGCCACGCCCGACACCTGCGCCTGACCGCCCAGCCGGCCCTCGGTGCCCACGTCGCGGGCCACCGTGGTGACCTGCGCGGCAAAGGAGTTGAGCTGGTCCACCATGGTGTTGACGGTGTTCTTCAGCTCCAGCATCTCACCGTCCACGTCGACGGTGACCTTGCGCGACAGGTCGCCCCGGGCCACCGCGGTGGTCACCTCGGCGATGTTGCGCACCTGCGCGGTCAGCCGGCCGGCCATGGTGTTGACCGAGTCGGCCAGGTCCTTCCAGGAACCGGAGACGCTGCGCACCCGGGCCTGGCCGCCGAGCTTGCCCTCGGTGCCGACCTCGATCGCCACCCGGGTCACCTGCTCGGTGAACTCGCTCAGCTGGTCGACCAGTCCGTTCACGGTGCGGCCGACCTTCAGGAACTCGCCGCGCAGCGGGTAGCTGGCGCCGGTGGTGTGCACCGAGCGCAGCTCCATGGTCTGCGTCAGGTCGCCCTCGGCGATCGAGGACAGCACCCGGCCGACCTCGGCCATCGGCCGGGCCAGGTCGTCGATCAGCGCGTTGCAGTTGTCGACGGCCGCCATCCAGGCGCCCTCGCCGACGCCGGTCTCCAGCCGCTCGGACAGCCGGCCCTCGCGGCCCACCGCCCGCCGCACCCGGGCCAGTTCACCCGTCAGGTGCTGGTTGCGCTCGGCGACCTCGTTGAACACCGCGGCGATCTCCGCCAGCAGGCCGTCGCCCGGGAAGGTCAGCCGGCGGCGGAAGTTGCCGTCGCGCATCGCGGTCAGCGCGGCCAGCAGCTTGCGCAGCTCCGCGGGCTCCGCGCCCCGCCCGGGGCCCTGGCGCCGGCCGCCGGCCCGGGCGGGCGGCGCCGACCGCGTGCCGCGCGCAGCGGCCGTCGTGCTTCCGGACACGTCCTTGGTCGCCGAACTCAACGGGGCCCTCCCAGGTCCTCACTGTCACCGCGGCGGAAGGGCCGGAGAACGGCCCGTCGATTCCCCGCCGTCCCCTCGACCGTACGGCGGTGGTGACGGCACACGGACCCCCCAGTGTGACAGCACTGGCACCCGGTGTCGGACCGGTTGCCGAGGGTTTTCCCGGGCGATCAGGGGAACGACCGGAGAAAGTCGTGAAGGAAATCACCCCCAGGGGCTTGTTTCAGCGCCCCGCCCCCGCGGGGTACCAACCGGAAAGTAGGGTGGAGGGCCGCACCGGGTCGAGGCGACCCCGCCCTGGCCGCCGCAGAGCCCGACCCACCCGCCCTACCAGCAGCAGAGGAGACGTGGCCGTGGTCACCGCGCGCGCAGCCGCCACCTTCGAACCGGTCGACCGGTCGGCCGCCGCGGCCCGCGGCTTCGTCCGGGACGCCCTGCTCGGGTGGGACCTGCCCGAGGTGGTGGACGACGCCGTGGTGCTGGTCAGCGAACTCGTCACGAACGCCGTGGTGCACGCCGGAACGGCCGCCGAGGTGGCCTGCCTGCGCGAGGAGGACACCGTCCGGATCGAGGTCAGCGATCGGCACCCGGAACGCGGCCAGACCTCGTTCGCCAACGTGACGCTCAACTCGGACCGGTACGGCGACCCGGACAGCGAAGGCGGCCGCGGGCTGCTCATGTGCTCGGCGCTGTCCAGCAGTTGGGGCATCGAGTACGCGGCCGGGCGGAAGACCGTCTGGTTCCGCCTCGCCCTGCCCCAGCAGCAGCCCGGCACCCGGTACGTCCTGCCCAGCCTGCCCGGCGGCGAACTGCCCGCCGCGGACGGGCCGGTGCGGGTCGGCGTGGTCCAACTCGACGACCACGGGCGGATCCGGCACTGGAACGCCGACGCCGAATCGCTCTTCCGGCTCCCCGCCGACGCCGTGTTCGGCCGCCCCTGGGCCGAACTCGCCGTCTGGCCGCAGACCCCCGGCCTCGGCCTCGGCGACACCCTGCGCCTCGCCCGCTGGGAGGGCAGCTACACGGTGCGCTGCGGCGACGGCTCCGCCCGCGAGGTGTACGGCGCCCACGTCCGGCTGCGCGACAGCGGCGGCGCGCCGATCGTGCTGTGCCTGCTGGTGCGCGAGTCCGACCGGGCGGTGCTGCGCACCCCGGGCACCGCCGCCTCCGCCGAGGCCGCCACCACCGCCGTCGAACCGCTCGACCTGCTGGTCGGCCCGGTCTCCCCCGAGGACCTGTCCAGCCTGCTGCAGCGGATCGTCGAACGCGCCCGCGACCTGCTCGACGCGGACGCCGCCTACCTGATGCTCACCAGCGAGGACGAGACCGAGTTCGAACTGCGCGCCGCCACCGGCCTGGCCGGCCCGGCCCGCCGCTTCGCCCGGCTGCCGATCGACGGCGGCGCCGGCCGCTTCGACTCGGCCCGGCTCCCGGCCGTCCACGAGGACCTCGCGGTGCGGCCCGGCGCCGCGCCGCTGCTGGCCGGCACCGACCTGCGCTCGCTGATCACCGTCCCGCTGAAGGTCGAGGGCCGCCTGACCGGCTCGCTCGGGGTGGCCGCCGCCCCGCCCGGCCGCTACGACAACGAGGACGCGCTGCGCCTGCAGTTCGCCGCCGACCGCATCGCCCTCGCGCTGGAGAGCGCCCGGCTCGGCGAGTTGGAGCGGCTGCGGCGCGGCTCGCTGTCCTTCCTGGTGGAGGCCTCCGACCTGCTCGCGGGCACCCTGGAGCACGAGCAGACGCTCGCCCTGATGGCGCAGATGGCGATTCCCACCCTGGCGTCCTGGTGCGCCGTCTACACCACTGCGGACGCCGCCGCCGGCTCCGAACTCGCCTTCGTGCTGCACGAGGACGAGGACCGGATCGACGCGCTGCGCGCCCTGCTCGACAAGACCGCCGCCCCGGAGGCGGTGTACAGCCCCGGCGCCCGCCCCTGGACGGCGCCCGCCGACACCGCCCGCGCGCTGGGCCTGGCCGACAGCCCCGCACTGGCCGGGTTGCTCGGCGAGACGGTGGTGCTGCCGCTGTCCGCCCGCAACCGGGTGATCGGCCTGCTGGTGCTCGGCACCCGGCGCGGCGTCCGGTTCCGCCAGGAGATCCTGGAACTCGGCGAGGACCTGTCCCGCCGCGCCGCCCTGGCGCTCGACAACTCCCGCCTGTACTCGGAGCGCACCGCCACCTCGCAGGCCTTCCAGCGCGCCCTGCTGCCGCCGGAGCTGCCGAAGATCCCCGGCGTCGAGGTCGAGGTGTTCTACCAGGCCGCCGGCGAGGGCAACGAGGTCGGCGGCGACTTCTACGACCTGTTCCCGATCCGCGAGGGCACCTACGGCTTCGCCATCGGCGACGTCTGCGGCACCGGCCCCGAGGCCGCCTCCGTCACCGGCCTGGCCCGCCACTCGCTGCGCCTGCTGGCCCGCGAGGGCCTGAGCGCCCCGCAGGTCCTCACCCGGCTGAACGCGGCCATCCTGGACGAGGGCAGCCGGGCGCGCTTCCTCACCCTGCTGTACGGCGAGTTGACGCCCCGCGAGGACGGCTCGACCGCGCTGTCCCTGGTCTGCGCCGGCCACCCGCTGCCGCTGCGGCTGCGCACCGACGGTCAGGTCGACCAGGCCGCCTCGCCGCAGCCACTGCTCGGCGTGATGGACGAACTCGACCTGACCGCCGAGGAGTTGGTGCTCGCCCCGGGCGAGGTGCTGCTGTGCGTCACGGACGGCGTCACCGAACGGCGGGAGGGCCGCCGGATGCTCGGCGACGACGGCCTGATCGAGGTGCTGACCGGCTGCGCGGGCCTGACCGCAGGCGCGGTCGCCGCCCGGGTGCACCGCGCGGTCGAGCGCTTCGCGCCCGAGCCGCCGTCCGACGACATGGCGATCCTGACCCTGCGTATCCCGACCCAGCGGCTCAACTAGGGCCTGTCCGGCCGATCTTGCCGTGCGCGCAGGCCCTAGTCACGTTTTGCTCACACTTGCTCGCCCCGGCGGTTCACAAGGGTACAAATCCCGGGGGCCGGGTAGACCGTAGGCGCCGGGGGATTCCACCCCGGAGGGCATCGACCGGCGGCTGAGCCGCCGGTTCTCTCATTCCGCCGCAGCCGCCGCACCCGTCTTCGGTGCGCCCACGACCCGGCACCCGGAACCACCTCGCACACCCACCCTTCACCGCGATCTCGCCATGCCCTGGCGCAGAGTGAAAGGAGCCTCCGGTGAGCAATGACGCCTCCGGGGCGAACGCCCGATCCGCAGACGCGGGTCCACTCGGTTACCTGGCCCTCGGTCTCACCCTGCTCGCGTACGGCCTGCTCGGCACCGGTGCACTCAGCGGCACCTCGGCCGGCGGCGCCTCCTCGCTGGCCCACCTGGTCGGCGGGGTGACGCTCTTCGTCGCCGGCCTGTGGCAGTTCCGCGGCGGCGACCGCTTCAGCGGCACCGCGTTCACCGCCCTCGGTGCCTTCTGGGCGACCTGGGCGGCGGCCGGCGGGGCCGGCCGGCACACCGCGGGCCTGTTCCTGCTGCTGTGGGCGCTGCTGGCGCTCACCCTGACCGCCGCCTCCTGGGGCGACGGCCTGCTCGCCCGCGCGGTCTACGGCCTGCTGACGCTCTCCCTGGCGCTCAGCGCCATCGGCGTCCTCAGCGACACCGGCGGCTGGGGCAAGGTCGGCGCCTGGGTCGCCGCCCTCTCCGGCCTGGCCTCCTGGTACTGGGCCACCGCCACCCTCACTGGCGGACGCTGGGGCCGGCTGGCACTCCCGGTCAAGTAACCGCCGCAGTCCCCGAGGCCCGGACGCCACCCCCACGGCGCCCGGGCCTCGGCATGTCCGCACCCGCCCGCGTCTGCGCTGGTCAACGCCGTTGGTGAATCCTGGACTTGACGAGCTGTCGGCTCGTCAGTTCTATAGTGCTAGGAAGCTAGATAAATGAGGTTGTGGTGATCGAGTTCCACATCGAGCCCCGGTCCGGTGTCGCCCCCTACCTGCAACTGGTCCACCAAGTACGACAGGCCCTCCGACTGGGCCTGCTGCACCAGGGCGACCGGCTGCCGAAGGTCAAGGACGTCGCGGCCAAGGTCGCGATCAACCCCAACACCGTGCTCAAGGCTTACCGCCAACTGGAGAACGAGGGCCTGGTCTCCCCCAAGCCCGGCGTCGGCACCTTCGTCACCGGCACGCTCGGCGACCCCGCCACGTCCGAACACGAGCCGCTGCGACAGGAGTTGCGTCGCTGGCTGGCCTCGGCCCGGGCCGCCGGACTGGACCCGGAGTCCATCGAGGCCCTCTTCCTCCAAACCTTCCGAAGCACCGTCGAAGAGGAGCGATGACCGCGATCGTCGAAACCCGGGCGCTGACCAAGCGCTACGGCCGCCGCACGGCCCTGGCCGACTGCACCCTGACCGTCCCCGCCGGACGCGTCGTCGGGCTGGTCGGCCCCAACGGCGCCGGCAAGTCCACCCTGCTGCAACTCACCTGCGGCCTGCTCACCCCCACCAGCGGCACCGTCGAGGTGTTCGGCCGGCCCCCGGCCGCCGACGCCGCCCAACTCGGCCGGGTGGGCTTCGTCGCCCAGGACACCCCCACCTACGCCGCCCTGACCATCGACGACCACCTGCGCCTGGGCGCCAAGCTCAACCCCCGCTGGGACGCCGCCCTCGCCGACCGCCGCATCCGGCAACTCGGCCTCGACCCCACCCAGCGGGCCGGCCGCCTCTCCGGCGGCCAACGCGCCCAGCTCGCCCTCACCCTCGCCGTCGCCAAACGCCCCGAACTGCTGCTGCTCGACGAACCGGTGGCCGCCCTCGACCCGCTCGCCCGGCGCGCCTTCCTGCAGAGCCTGATGGAGTTCGTCGCCGAATCCGAGTCGCAGGCCACCGTGGTGCTCTCCTCCCACCTGGTCTCCGACCTGGAACGGGTCTGCGACCACCTGATCGTGCTGGCCGGCTCCCGCATCCAGGCCGACGGCGAGATCGACGACCTGCTCGCCACCCACTTCCGGCTCACCACCGCCCGCCGCGACGCCGACACCCTGCCGGCCGGCATGCGGGTGGTGCACGCCGAACACACCGAACGCCAGAGCACCTTCGTGGTCCGCGCCGACGCCGCCGTCCACGACCCGTCCTGGGTGATGGAGCCGCTCGGCCTGGAAGACCTGGTCCTCGCCCACCTCGAAGCCACCGCCGACCCCCGACCCGCCCTGGAGGCCCAGCGATGACCTGGCTGACCTGGCGTCAGTTCCGCGCCCAGTTCCTGGTGGCCGCCGCCGTACTCGCCGCCGCCACCGCCTTCCTGCTGATCTCCGGCCTGGACCTGCGGGACAAGTACCACGACCTGACCTCCGGCTGCCCGGGCGGCGGCTGCGCCGACGGGAACCAGCTGGTCGACACCTTTGCCTTCCCCTACTGGACGGGCACCGCCCTGGTCATCGTGGTACCCGCACTCATCGGGGCCTTCTGGGGAGCGCCGCTGATCGCCCGTGAGCTGGAGACCGGCACGTACCGGCTGATCTGGAACCAGGGCATCGGCCGCGGCCGATGGCTGGCCGTCAAGCTGCTGCTGGTCGGCGCCACCGCAGTGATCATCACCGGGCTGCTCAGCCTGCTGGTGTCCTGGTTCGCCTCCCCGCTGGACCACCTCAACCACGACCGCTTCAACCCTTTGCTGTTCGCCTCCCGCGGCATCGTCCCGCTCGGCTACGCCGCGTTCGCCGTCGCCCTCGGCAGCTGCCTCGGTCTGTTCCTGCGCCGCACCGTCGCCGCGATGGCCGTCACCCTGGCCGTCTTCGCCGCCGTCCAGGTGCTCGTCCCGCTCGCCGTCCGCCCGCACCTCGAACAGCCCGTGCACGCCGTGGTCGCGCTGGACGCCGCCACCCTGAGGTCCGCGCGGACGCTCGGCTTCACCGGCTCCCACGGATCGTCCGCCACCTTCGTCGCCGGCATCGACATGCCCGGCGCGTGGATGCTCTCCGACACCTCCCCCGTCCGCGACAGCACCGACCGGACCCTCACCTTCGGCACCCAGCCGTGCGACAACGGCAACCACGAACCGCCGTCCGAGAACTGCCTCGCCCACGCGAACCTGCACATCGCCATCGACTACCAGCCCGCCGACCGCTACTGGCCGTTCCAGTGGATCGAGACCGCGATCTTCCTCGCCCTCACCGCCGGCCTGGCCGCCCTCACCACCTGGGGCCTGCGCCGCCGCCTCGGCTGATCAACGCTCAGGGGCGGCCGAAGCCAACGCAACTGGCTTCGGCCGCCCCTTCACCCTACGACCCACCGAGTCACCAGGAGAACCGCCGACGGGCGATCCCACAAACCGCTCCCGACCCACCGGCCGATTGCTACTGTCTCCGTTCGGAGGCGACGCATGGGCCAGTGGCAGGTGAGCACGGAGACACTCGCCGCATGCCGTTTCGCGTTCTCTCCACTGGTCGAGACCGTCGCCACCCTCGGCATCCTCGCCGAGATCCGGCCCGAACCCTGGCGCCGGGCCTGGCTCGCCACCCGCCGGCCCGCGTTCCAGCAGCACCTCGCCACCACGCCCCACCTCTCCGACTGGCTTACCGCCCGCCAGGCCGCCCACTGGCCCACCGAGTTCCACCTCCCCCCGCCCGACCCGGACGCCGCCCCCCACGGACTCGACCTCAGCGGGCTCGACCTGGCCCCCGCCCTCGCCGAGCTCCTCGACTGGACCTGGCAGCACGTCGTCCACCCCGAATGGCCGGCCCGCCTGCGCACCCTGCGCGCCGACGCCACCGCCCGCCGCCGCCTCGCCGACCACCACGGCTGGCCTGCCGCCCTCCCCGCGCTCGGCCCCCGGCACCGCTGGCTCTCCACCGGTCGACTCCAGCTCACCGTCCCCGCCGACGAACTCCCGGACGGCGAGCTGCTGTTCGTCCCGACCGGCGCCCGCCACGGGTGGATCACCCAGGATGCCACCCGCGTCGCCGTGATCTACCCGATCTCCGCCGCGCCCGTCCCCACCCCGCGCACGCCGCCCGCCAGCCTCGGCCGCCTGCTCGGCAGCGCCCGCGCCGAACTGCTCGCCGGCCTCGACCGCCCGCGCGACACCGTCCAGCTCGCCACCCTCACCGGCCTCGGCCCCGCCGCCGTGGACGACCACCTCACCGTCCTGCTCGACGCCCGCCTGGTCGCCCGTGCCCGCTCCGGCACCGCCGGCCGCTACTACCGCACTGCCCTCGCCGAGGCCCTGCTCTCCGCCCAGACCGGCTGAACCCGCCGGCCCGTCAGCCCTCCACCGCGCTGGGCTCCCGCTGCTGCTCGTGGTCCTGGTTCTTGGGAGGCGCCTCCACGGCCTGCTCAGCCCCGACACGCGCCGCCGCCTCCGGCCGACGCCACCCCGACAGGGCCGCCTGCACCAGGTAGACGGTCAGCAGGATCGCCAGCGCCACCAGCCCGTCCGCCCAGAAGTGGTTGGCCGTCACCACGACCACCCACACCGTCACCAGCGGATGCAGCGCCATCAGCCACCGCCACGGCCCACGGGCGACCGCGATCACCGCCACCGCCGCGATCACGCACCACGCCACGTGCACCGAGGGCATCGCCGACAACTGGTCAGCCACCACCCCGGCGACCGCACTGCCGTACACCGACTGCCCGTACTGCGCCGCCAGATCCACGAACCCGTTCCCCGGCAGCATCCGCGGCGGCGCCACCGGAACGAACTGGACCAGCAGACACACCGCCGTGGTCGCCACCACCGTGGTCCGCACCCACGCGTACCGCTGACGGTGCCGCAGGAACAGCCACAACAGCACGACCAGCATCACGCCGAAGTGCATCGTCGCGTAGTAGTAGTTCGCCGCCTGCACCAGCCACGGATGCCCCACCACCGCCCGCTGCCAGCCGGCCTCGTCCGGCAGCCCGAAACTCGCCTCGGTCCGGTGGATCCAGTCCGCCCGATCCAGCGCATGCTCCGTCCCCACCAGCGACAAGTGCCCGACAACCTGCCACAGCGCGAACAACGCCAGCAGCGTCCCCGCCTCCCGCAGCACATCCGCCACACCACTCCCGCGCCCCCCGGCGCCGCCCCGCCGCGCCACGCCCCGCCTGACGGCGAACGCCGCACCGTACATCGCCGCGGAAGCCACGGCCGAGGTTTGCCAGGTCAGGGTCAGGTTCTGCATTGGCGAAGGGTATCCGGAAATTCCCCGGAAACGCGAAGAAGCCCCCTGACTTCCCGTCAGGGGGCTTCTTCTGAATAATTGTTCGGCGGCGTCCTACTCTCCCACAGGGTCCCCCCTGCAGTACCATCGGCGCTGTGAGGCTTAGCTTCCGGGTTCGGAATGT
>NZ_JBHWEN010000047.1:0-24834 GCF_042734215.1 Kitasatospora sp. NPDC059673
GCAGCTGACTCTTAATCAGCGGGTCCGGGGTTCGAGTCCCTGGCGGCGCACAGACGGTCGAAGGCCCCTCGCGAAAGCGGGGGGCCTTCGGCGTTCCCGGGGGGCGTGGCGGGCCCGCGCCGTCGCTCGGTCGGGTGCGCGTAAAGGGCTGCTAAGGTCCCGGTCATGGCGTCCGACGACCTGCATTCCGACTGGGCCGCCTGGCTCGACGCCGAGCTCGCCGAGGCCGAGGCGGCCGCGTTGCGTGCCCATCGGCACGAGGAGCTCCAGCGGCGGCTGCGGCGGGTGTTCGCGTGGACGGGGGCGGTGACCTTGGTGGCCGGGCTCGGGTTCGGGCTGGTGTACACGGCGCAGCACGGTCCCGCGCCGCGCCCGGCGGGGCCGACGGCCTCGGTGGCGCCGACCCCGCAGGGCTGAGACCGGGAGGTCAGGGCAGCAGGATCACCACCAGTCGGCGTGGTCCGTGAACGCCCTTGACCCGGATCATTTCGATGTCGGCGGTGGCGGACGGCCCGCTGACGAAGGTGAGCGGGTGCGCCGGGTCGAGTGCGGCGAGCGCGCCGGGCAGTGCGGAGTGCACCTGGTCGGCGTGGACCACGCAGACGTGCAGGTCGGGCAGCAGGGTGGCGGCGCGCCGGCCCTGGCCGGGTCCGCCGTCGAGGATCAGGGTGCCGGATTCGGCGACGGCGGCGGTGCAGCTCGTCAGGACGGCGTCGGTGGCGTCGAGTTGTGCGTTGCTCAGCGGCGGCAGGTCGGCCCGCACCTCGCCGTCCCAGCCGGCGGTCCACTCGTCCGGCAGCCCGGCGGGCACCACCACGCTCCGCGCGCCCTCCAGTGCTTGCGCCACCGCCGTACCGGCCTCGTCGGCGCGCAGCACGGTGGCGCCGTACTCGGTCAGCCGTTCGGCGAACAGGGCGAGTACGGCGGGGCGGTCGGTCTCGTCGAGGCCGGGGGCGTCCCGCAGGTAGTGGCGGGGCGGGGCCGCCGCGGGCGGGACGGCGGCGGCGCGGATCCGGCGGAGGATCTCGGTGCGGGCGTCGGTCACTTGGTGTCTCCTTCGGTCCGCTTCCACCAGCTGCGGAAGGACTCCCGGGGGATGGCGGGGAGGGTGCGGCTGTCGGTCCAGCCGCCGAGCGGTCCGGGCAGGCTGATCCGCCGGGGCAGCAGCAGCGGGCCGACCAGTCCGATGCCCTTCACGGCGGCCTTCCAGGCGGCCTGATGCTCCATCACGCCGCCGACGGTGCCGAGCGCGGCGCGTTCCAGGGGGTGCTGTCCGCCGTCGGCGACCTGGGCGCGCAGGTCGAGCAGCACGTCGGTGAAGCGGATCCGCACCGGGCAGACCTCGTTGCAGGCGCCGCACAGGGTGGAGGCGTAGGGCAGCGAGGCGGTCTGCGGGTCGTCGAGTCCCTTGAGCAGCGGGTTGAGGATGGCGCCGATCGGCCCGGGGTAGACGGAGCCGTAGGCGTGGCCGCCGGTGCGCTCGTACACGGGGCAGATGTTCATGCAGGCGCCGCAGCGGATGCAGCGCAGCGCCTGGCGGCCGGTCGGGTCGGCGAGGGCGCGGGTGCGGCCGTTGTCGACCAGGACGAGGTGGAAGGCCGCCGGGCCGTCGCCGTCAGCCCCCTTCGATGGTCCCAGCCCGGTCCAGGTGCTGGTGTACGGGGCCATCCGTTCGCCGGTGGCGTTGCGGGCGAGCAGTTGCAGGAAGACTTCCAGGTCCTGCCAGCTCGGGACGGTCTTCTCGATGCCGACGACGGAGATCAGGGTGTCGGCGAGGGTGAGGCACATCCGGCCGTTGCCCTCGGATTCGACGACCACCAGGGTGCCGGTCTCGGCGACCAGGAAGTTGGCACCGGAGACGGCGACCTTCGCGCCGAGGAACTTCTCCCGCAGGTGCAGCCGGGCCGCTTCGGCGAGTTCGGCGGGCTCGTCGGTGAGCCCGTCGGGTGCGGGACGGCCGTGCCGGCCCATCTCGCGGACGAAGATGTCGCGGATCTCGCTGCGGTTGCGGTGCAGCGCGGGCACCACCACGTGCGAGGGCAGGTCGTCGCCGAGTTGGACGATGGTGGCGGCGAGGTCGGTCTCGCGGGCGTTGATTCCGGCGGCTTCGAGGGCGGCGTCGAGGCCGATCTCCTCGGTGAGCATGGACTTGACCTTGACGATCTCGCGTTCGCCGGTGGCCCGGACCAGGTCGGTGACGATCCGGTTGGCCTCGGCGGCGTCCCGCGCCCAGTGCACGGTGCCGCCGGCGGCGGTGACCTTCTCCTCGACCTGGAGCAGGTACTCCTCCAGGTTGGCCAGCACCTGGTCCTTGATCGCGGCGGCGGACTCGCGCAGTGCCTCCCAGTCGGGGCGTTCGGCGGCCAGCACCGCCCGCTTGCCCCGGATGGTGTGCGTGGCGCGGCGCACGTTCTCCCTCAACTGCTGGTTGCCGACCTCGCGTTCGGCGGCCTCGGGGAACGCGGGCCAGCCCAGGAAGGACCTCGTCATCGTGCACTCTCCACCATGGGGATGCCGGGCAGTGGCCCGTCCTGTTCGGTTCGGGCGAGGATCTCCACCAGGTGCAGGGTGCGCACCGGGTGGCCGTCCCGGTCGAGCCGGCCGCCGATGTTCATCAGGCAGGAGTTGTCGACGGCGGCCAGCACGGATGCCCCGGTCTCGCGCACGTGCCGGGCCTTGTCGCCGTTCATCGCGCCGGAGACCGCCGGGTTCTTCACCGAGAAGGTGCCGCCGAATCCGCAGCACTCCTCCTGCGCGGGCAGCTCCACGAGGTCGATGCCCCGGACGGCGCGCAGCAGTCGCTGGGGCCGGTCCCCCAGTTTCGTGGCCCGCAGGCTGTGGCAGGTCGGGTGGTAGGTGACCCGGTGCGGGAAGTACGCGCCGACCTCGGTGACGCCCAGCCGGTCGGTCAGGTACTGCGTCAACTCGACGACGCGGGGCGCGAGTTCGGCGACGGCCCGGGCCAGGCCGGGGTCACCTGCGGCCGCCAGCGGGTAGGCCTCGGCGGGCATGCCCGCGCAGGACGCCGAGGGCACCACGATCTCGTCGTAGTCGCCGAAGGTGTCCACGAAGTGCCGGGCCAGCTTGGCGGTCTCCTTGCGGTATCCGGTGTTGAAGTGCATCTGCCCGCAGCAGCTCTGGCCGGGCGGGAAGTCCACCTCCACGCCGAGGCGGCGCAGCAGGGTGACGGTGGCGCGGCCGGTGCCGGGGAACAGGGTGTCGCCCAGGCAGGTCACGAACAGGGCGGTTCGGGGGCGGGGGGCGTTCGGGGGCATACCCGCATCATAGATGCAAGCTTAGATGCAAGAGTGGGATGCGTGGCAGAATGGCGTGGTGACCGAAGCCGAGCCGCGCCCCAGCGAGGCGCAGTCCACCGACCCGCAGCCCACCGCGGAGCGGGCCTACCAGCACGTCCGCACCCGGCTGCTCGACGGCACCTGGCCGGGCGGCACGCTGCTCTCCGAGGGTGTGGTCGCGATCGAGCTGGGCCTGTCCCGCACCCCGGTCCGGGAGGCGTTCCTGCGCCTGCAGTCGGAGGGCTTCCTGCGGCTGTACCCCAAGCGCGGCGCGCAGGTCGTCCCGATCGCCCCGGGCGAGGCCCGGAACGTGCTGGCCGCCCGGGTGCTGTTCGAACGCGCCGCCGTCGATGCCCTCGCCGAACGCGGCCCGGCCGCGCTGACGGCCGCCGCCGCCGAGCTGCGCGCCGCCTGCGAACACCGCGACCCGCACCCGGTGGAGGCCGGCCGGCACTTCCACCTGACGCTGCTGCGGGCGGCCGGCAACCCCGTCCTGACCTCCCTGTACGAAACCCTGTGGGACCGTCAGATACGCATCTCCGCCGCCGCCACCGCGAGCAGCGCGCACGCCGCCGAGGACCACGCCGAGCACCAGGCCCTCGCCGACGCCCTCGCCGTCCCCGACCCCGAGCTGGCCCGCGCGCTCATCTCGGCGCACGCGGACTCCCTGCTGACCCGCATCAACTGACCCCGGACACGCCAAGGGCCCCGGGGATCCCCGGGGCCCTTGGGCGTCTGTCACCGGCCGCGCAGCTCCCGGTAGCGGGCGACCAGGGACGCGGTGGAGCCGTCCAGCGCCTCGCCGCCCTGGCCGGTCAGCAGCACCGGCTCGATCTTCTTGGCCAGCACCTTGCCGAGCTCGACGCCCCACTGGTCGAAGGAGTCGATGTTCCAGACCGCGCCCTGGACGAACACCTTGTGCTCGTAGAGGGCGATCAGCTGGCCGAGCACGTGCGGGGTGAGCTCGTCGGCCAGGATGGTGGTGGTCGGGTGGTTGCCGCGGAAGGTCTTGTGCGGGACCAGCTCGGCGGGCACGCCCTCGGCCGCGACCTCCTCGGCGGTCTTGCCGAACGCCAGCGCCTGGGTCTGGGCGAAGAAGTTGGCCATCAGCAGGTCGTGCTGGGCGACCAGGCCGGGCTGCAGGTCGCCGACGGGGCGGGCGAAGCCGAGGAAGTCGGCGGGAATCATCTTGGTGCCCTGGTGCAGCAGCTGGTAGTACGCGTGCTGCCCGTTGGTGCCGGGGGTGCCCCACACCACGGGGCCGGTCTGCCAGCCGACGGGGTGGCCGTCGCGGTCCACCGACTTGCCGTTGGACTCCATGTCGAGCTGCTGGAGGTACGCGGTGAACTTCGACAGGTAGTGCGAGTACGGCAGCACCGCGTGCGCCTGGGCGTCGAAGAACGCGCCGTACCAGACACCCAGCAGACCCAGCAGCAGCGGGACGTTCTGCTCGGCGGGCGCGGTGCGGAAGTGCTCGTCCACCAGCCGGAAGCCGGCCAGCATCTCCTGGAAGCGCTCCGGACCGATCGCGATCATCAGCGACAGGCCGATCGCCGAGTCGTACGAGTAGCGGCCGCCCACCCAGTCCCAGAACTCGAACATGTTGGAGGTGTCGATGCCGAAGTCGGCGACGCCCTGCGCGTTGGTGGACAGCGCCACGAAGTGCTTGGCGACGGCCGCCTCGCCCGCGTCGAGCTGCTCCAGCAGCCAACTGCGGGCGGCGACCGCGTTGGTGACGGTCTCGATGGTGGTGAAGGTCTTCGAGGCGACGATGAACAGCGTCTCGGCGGCGTCCAGGTCGCGCACTGCCTCGTGCAGGTCGGCGCCGTCCACGTTGGAGACGAAACGGACCGTCAGCTCGCGGTCGGTGTAGGAACGCAGCACCTCGTAGGCCATCGCGGGGCCGAGGTCGGAGCCGCCGATGCCGATGTTGACGATGTTGCGGATCCGCTTGCCGGTGTGACCGGTCCAGGCACCGGAGCGCACCCGCTCGGAGAAGTCGGCCATCTTGTCCAGGACGGCGTGCACGGCCGGGACGACGTTCTCCCCGTCCACCTCGACGACCGCCTCGCGCGGGGCGCGCAGCGCGGTGTGCAGGACGGCGCGGTTCTCGGTGGTGTTGATCTTCTCGCCGCGGAACATCGCGTCCCGCAGCTCGGCGACGCCGGTGGCGGCGGCGAGCCGGCGCAGCAGGTCCAGGGTGCGGTCGGTGACCAGGTGCTTCGAGTAGTCGATGAACAGGTCGCCGACCTGGAGGGTGTAGCGGCTGCCCCGGTCGGGGTCGGCGGCGAACAGCTCGCGCAGGTGCTGGTCGCCGAGCTCGGCCCGGTGCTTCCCCAGCGCGGCCCACTGCGGGGTGCGGTCCAACGGGGTCCGGCCGTTGGCGGGGGTGTCCGACATCGGTTGCTCCTTGGGTCATGCGGGTGCAGATACCGGCTGGTTCCGGCGGGAGGGTTTCGCTGGGGCCTGTCTTCAAACCCCCGCCTGCCCCACAACGCCTGGCACGCACTCTCGCCGCACCGGGCGAAAGGCCAAGTACACCCAGTACGAGGCCTTCCACCCGGCACGCCGAGAGCACGCACCAGACGCCGCAGGGCTGCGGCGCGGGTTTGAAGACAGGCCCCAGGTCCGGCGGGTACGGTGCGGGGTGCCGGCTCCGTCGACGGCCTTGCCCGGCCCAACCCTATGCCCTGCGGGCCGCCGAACCGGGACTTCCGGCGGCCCGCCCCCCGGGCGGTCGACGGGCCGTCACTTCCTGGCCGACTGGAGGTCGAGCGTCCGCAGGACGTGGTCCGCGATCTCGGGGTCGGCGCCGGCCTCGCCGCGGGCGACGAGCACCTCGCGGCGGGAGGCGGCGATCATCTCCTGCTCGACCGCGAACGCCTGCCGCCACTTCTTGCCGCGGCGCTTCGCCTCCAGCGCCTCCTCCTCCTCGTACCGGTCCGGGCAGAGCCGGGCCAGCCGGTCGTGCTGGCGCTCGCGCAGACGCTCGGTGATCTCCGGCGGCAGCTGGTCCTGCTCCTCCAGCTCGGTCAGCCGGTGCAGCCCGGCCTTGGCGGCGCGCCACCACAGGTCCCGGACGGCCTGCTCGTGGGCGTCGTGGCCGCTGTCCAGGCCGAGCAGCTTCACCACGTAAGGCAGCGTCAGGCCCTGGACCACCAGGGTGAACAGCACCACGCTGAACGCGATGAAGATGATCTCGTTGCGGGCCGGGAAGTCCAGCCCGTTGTGCAGGGTCAGCGGGATGGCGAGGGCCAGGGCGACGGTGGCGACACCGCGCATCCCGGACCACCACAGCACCACGGTCTCCCGCCAGCTGATCGGGGTGTCCTCGTCGCCGTGACTGAGCCGCTTGGACAGCCACGCGGCGGGCAGCAGCCACAGCAGCCGGACCAGCACCACCGCGGCGATCACGATCGCGGTGTCGCCGAGCATGGTGTGCCAGGTGTCCTTGACGTCCTTCAGGACGGTGGACAGCTCCAGGCCGATCAGGCCGAACGCGACGCCGGTGATCAGGGTCTCGACGATCTCCCAGAACGCGTTGCCGACCAGCCGGTACGACACGTCGTCGGCGTCGGTGGCCCGGTCCGCGAGATACAGCGCGCAGACCACCACGGCGAGCACGCCCGAACCGTGCGCCTCCTCCGCCAGGACGTACGCGGCGAACGGCACCAGCAGGTTCAGCGCCACCTGCTGGGTGGGATCCTCCAGCAGCCCGGCCAGCTTGGCGTTGGCCCAGCCCAGGCCGACACCGACCACCACCGCGACCACCGCGGACAGCAGGAAGCGCAGCAGCGCGTGCCCCGCCGACAGGTCGCCGTCGACCACCGCCTCGACCGCCAGCGAGTAGATGACGATCGCGGTGACGTCGTTGAACAGTCCCTCGCTCTCCAGCACCGAGACCAGCCGGCGCGGCAGCCCGACCTCACCCGCCACCGCGACCGCCGCCACCGGGTCGGGCGGCGAGACCAGCGCGCCCAGCGCGACCGCCGCCGCGAGCGGCGCGGCCGGCACCAGCCAGGAGAACACGCCCGCGACGACGGTGGTGGTGACGATCACCAGCGCGACGGCCAGCAGCAGGATCGACCGGATGTTGGCCTTGAAGTAGCGCACCGAGGAACGCCGGGCCACCGCGAAGATCAGCGGCGGCAGCACCAGCGGCAGGATGAACTCCGGGTCGATCGCCACATTGGGAATCTGCGGCACCAGCGCGAACACCAGACCGACCAGCGTCATCAGCACCGGTTGCGGAATTCTGCTCTTCCGCGCCAGCGGCATCGTCACCACGGAGGCAAGCAGCACCAGAAAGAGCAGGGTCAGCTGGCCCACGACGGGTCCTCTCGGCAGAAGCGGACGGCCGCGTTCAGCATACGTTCCCGCCCCAACCGGACCGATTGTGTGTTTCCGGCCCTGACCAGGTAATGTTCTGCCCGTCAGCAAGCGCCGCTAGCTCAGTTGGTTAGAGCAGCTGACTCTTAATCAGCGGGTCCGGGGTTCGAGTCCCTGGCGGCGCACAGACAGTCGAAGGCCCCTCGCGAAAGCGGGGGGCCTTCGGCATTCCCAGGGGCTACTCACCCCGCACGCCGCTCATTGACGCACAGCACGTTGCCGTCCAGGTCCTTGAACCACGCGGCCCGCATGCCGTCCGCCTCGGCGACACCATTCAGGGTCTTCAGCCCCGGCAGGTCGTACTCCTCGAACACCACGCCACGACCGCGCAGTTCGGTCATCTCGGTGTCCAGATCGGCGACCTTCCAGCTAGCCAGCGTATGACTGGCCTGCCCACCGTAGGGCGTCTCGTACAGCGAGAACTCACAACCCCCGGACCGGAACGTGACGTCCTCCGCCCCCTCCGTCACCAGCTCCAGCCCGAGCGTCTCACGGTAGTACCGCTTCGCCCGCCCCATGTCGGTCACCGGAATCACCGCACACAACGGCGCATCGCCCAGCATCACCACCACCTCCTCCCCTCAGGCTAGGCACCCCACCCCACCCCGGCGACCGCCCACCACCTGCGGTGGCGGTCGGCGAACGGGAGACCGCAGGGATGGAACGAACCCCGAAGCCCGCCGCAACCGCCTGCGGCGGGCAGGGGGAAGGGACGAAGGAAGGAAAAGACAGCAGGCAACGCAGAGCCTCGTTTTCGTCACCGCGCGCAGCAAGGCCCCGGCGGCCGACGGCCACCCCGCGGCAGCCGGCCCGCACCCACGCCGCTCAGACCCCCAAGCGCCTGCGGCGGGCCGGGGAAAGAAAGCAGGACGCCGCAGATTCCACACCCACCCGTGGCCAGCCGCCTCCCGGCGACCGACCCCGTCCGCAGCTGCTCAGCTCCCTCTCCCCTGCCCGCCGCAGGCGACCTCCCCCACACCCCGAGGCCAGCCACCACCCGACGACCAGGCCCATCCGCAACCACTGCCACTTCTCAACTCCCCTCCCCCTCCAAGCCCGCCGCAGGCGACCTCCCCCACCGCACAACCGGGGCCGGTCGCCTTCCGGCGGCCGGCCCCGTCAGCGGCTACGGCTCCTTACCCGAAGTAGCTGTGGAGCTCGGCGCGCCCGGCCCGTCCAGCGAGATGTCGTCCGCGTAGTAGGTGCCCTGCCCGTACCAGCCGTGGGTGAAGACGGTGGCGGAGGTCTGGGTGGCGCCGGTGGTGAAGCTGACGGCCAGCTTCTGGTAGCCGCCGCCGGTGCCGGGCGTCCAGGTCGAGCTGCCGCCGTTGACGCCGAGGTAGACGTACGCGCCGTTGACGTACGCGCTGAGCGTGTACGTGGTGTTGGGGGCGACGGCGACGGTCTGGGTGCACTGGGCGGTGTCGGTGGAGCTCGCGGCGCCGGCCAGCGCGTAGCTGCCGCTGTGGGCGTGGCCGGTGACGACGCTGCCGGTGGTGCCACTGCAGGTCCAGGGGGTCGGCGTGCCGGATTCCAGGCCGCCGTTGACCAGGAATTCGCCGGCCGAGGCCGATCCGGCCAGTCCGAAGCTGATCGCGACGGCGCCCGCGGCCGCCACCGCCCAGGCGGTTGCGGCGGCGATCAGCCGCTTCCTTCGGGGAGTGTGCATGTGGGGATGCTCCTGCCTCTGTGTGGGGGACGCCCGCCTCCCACCCCGCCGGGCTGTGGGGTTTCCGGCCCGGGGGCATGCCGCCGCACCGGCACGCACCCTGGGGAGTTGGACCAGACCACTGAACCGGCTCCGCCCGGAGCTGTCAATGCACCGGCGGGCCAGGTTCGTTGAGCACGTGTCAGGTCGTCCGCACGCCCCCAAACCCGCCCGCGTTGCGGCCCCCGGCGTGGGGTCGAACCATGGAATGGTGCCCGGATATCTGCGTTTCCCCCATGTACGCGACGGTCTGCTCGCCTTCACCGCCGAGGACGACGTCTGGGTCGCGCCGCTCACGCCGGACGGCGGGGTGGGGCGGGCCTGGCGGGTCAGTGCCGACCGGACCAGGGTGAGCCATCCGCGAATCTCGCCGGACGGCACGACGCTGGCCTGGACGAGCTGGTTCGCGCTGACCCCGGAGGTGTTCACCGCCCCGGCGGCGGGCGGCCCGGCGACCCGGCTGACGTACTGGGGCAGCCTGGACACCCGGGTGCGCGGGTGGCTGCCGAACGGGGAGGTGCTGGCCGTCAGCTCGTACCACGAGCCGTTCGCGCACTACACCTGGGCGTGGGAGCTGCCGCCGGACGGCTCGCCGGGCCGCCGGATGCCGTGGGGGCCGGTCGCGGACGCGCAGATGGGCGCGGAGCACACGGTGCTGCTGACGGACGCCGCCCCGCACGAGCCGGCGTTCTGGAAGCGCTACCGGGGCGGCGCGAAGGGCCGGCTGTGGGTGGACCACGACCTGCTGCTGCCCGACCTGCCGGGGCACCTGGCCGCGCCGATGCCGGTGGCGACCCCGGCGGGCACCCGGGTGGCGTTCCTGTCCGACCACGAGGGCATCGGCAACCTGTACTCGGTGCGCCCGGACGGCTCCGATCTGCGCCGGCACACCGACCACGCCACCTACTACGCGCGGGAGGCCGCCACCGACGGCACCAGGATCGTCTACCAGCACGCCGGCGACCTGTGGCTGCTGGACAGCCTGGACGCGCCCGCGCCGCACCGCCTGGAGGTGCCGCTCGGCGGCGCCCGGTCCGGCCGCCGCCCGTACCAGGTGAGCGCCGCGAACAACGTCAAGGACCTGGCCTGCGACGCCACCGGCCGGGCCGGGGTGATCAACGTGCGCGGTTCGCTGTACTGGCTGACCCACCGCGACGGCCCGGCCCGGGCGCTGGCCGACACCCCGGGGGTGCGCTGCCGGCTGCCGCAGGTGCTGGGCTGGTCCGGCCGGGCGGCCTGGGTCACCGACGCGGAGGGCGAGGACGCCATCGAGCTGGCCCCGTTGCCGGGCAAGGACGGCCCGGCGGACGCCCCGTCCCCGCACCGGCGGATCGCGGCCGGCCGGATAGGCCGGGTCCAGGAGCTGTCCGCGGCCCCGGACGGCAATCTGCTCGCGGTGGCCTGCTCGGACGGCCGGCTGCTGCTGGTGGACACCGCCGGGGGCGGCGTCACCGAGGTCGCCGCGTCCCGGTTCGGCCCGGTCTCCAGCCCGGCGTTCTCCCCGGACTCGCAGTGGCTGACCTGGTCCCAGCCGGTCGCGGGCCGCTCGCTGCGCGCCGTCCGGCTGGCCCGGGTGGACCGTCCCGAGCACATCGTCGACGTCACCGGCGGCCGGTTCGAGGACGAGCATCCGGTGTTCACCCGGGACGGCCGGTTCCTGGTGTTCCTGTCCTGGCGCGGCTTCGACCCGGTGCACGACGTGCACACCGGCGACCTGTCCTTCCCGCTCGGCTGTCGCCCGTACCTGGTGGCGCTGGCCGCCGACACCCCGTCGCCGTTCGCCTCCCCCGCCGAGGGCCGCCCGCCGGTCGGCCTGGACCCGGAGGAGGCCACCGGCGACGGCACCGTGCGGGTGACCGAGGAGGGGCTGAGCAAGCGCCTGGTGCCGTTCCCGGTGATCGCCTCCAAGTACTCGGCGACGGCGGCGGTGCGCGGCGGCGTGGTGTGGCTGCGCTGGCCGATCTCCGGCGCGCTCGGCCAGACCTTCGCCAACCCGGAGGACACCTCCGGCCGCCCGGCGCTGGAGTTCTTCGACCTGGCCCGGGGCCGCCGCAGCACCCTGGTCGAGCAGCTGGACGGCTTCGCGGTGTCCGCCGACGGCTCGGCGATCTCGGTGTTCTCGGGAGGCTCGCTCAAGCTGTACCCGCTGGCCGCGCCGACCGCCCCCGTCCCGGTGGACCTGCGCCGGATCACCCACACCGTGCACCCGGCCGCCGAGTGGCGGCAGTCCTACTCCGAGGCCGCCCGGATCGTCGCCGACCAGTTCTGGGACCCCGGCATGTGCGGCCTCGACTGGGACGAACTCACCGACCAGTACGCCCCGTTGGTGGAACGGGTGGCCTCCCCCGACGACTTCGCCGACCTGCTGCGCGAACTGCTCGGCGAACTCGGCACCTCGCACGCCTACGTCACCCCGTCCCGGCGCGGCGAGGGCCCGGCGCTCGCCCAGCTGCCGCTCGGCCTGCTCGGCGCCAACGCGCACCGCGACCCGGACGGCCGCTGGCTGATCGACCGGATCCTGCCCGGCGAGTCCTCCGACCCCAAGGCCCGTGCGCCGCTCGCCGGTTACGGCCTGCACGACGGCGACGAGCTGCTCGCCGTGGACGGCCGCCCGCCCGACCCGGTGCGCGGGCCCACGCCGCTGCTGGCCGGCACCGGCGGCACCACGGTGGAGCTGACGATCCGCCACGGCGAGCAGCGGCGCCGGATCACCGTCACCCCGCTCACCGACGAACGGCCCATCCGCTACCAGGACTGGGTGGCCAAACGCCGCCACCTGGTACGGGAGTTCAGCAACGGCGTGTGCGGCTACCTGCACATCCCGGACCTCGGCGGCTCCGGCTGGGCGCAGTTCAACCGCGACCTGCGCTCCGAACTCGCCCACCCCGCCCTGGTGCTGGACGTCCGCGGCAACGCCGGCGGCAACGTCTCCGAGCTGGTCCTGGAGAAGCTCCGCCGCCGCGTCCTCGCCTGGGACTTCACCCGCGGCCGGCAGCCCGTCCGCTGGCCCCGGGACGCGCCGCGCGGCCCCGTGGTCGCGCTCGCCGACCACGCCACCAGCTCCGACGGCGACGTCATCATCGCCGCGATCAAGGAACTCGCGCTCGGCCCGGTGGTCGGCACCCGCACCTGGGGCGGCGTGGTCGGCATGACCGGCCGGCACGCCCTCGGCGACGGCACCCAGATCTCCGTCCCGAAGAACGCCTCCTGGTTCGCCGGCGGCATCGGTTTCTCCATCGAGAACCAGGGCGTCGCCCCCGACATCGAGGTCATCCGCACCCCCCGCGACTGGGCCCGCGGCGAACACACCGACCTCGCCGCCGCCGTCACCCTCGCCCTCGACCTCCTCACCACCACCCCCGCCGCCGCACCCCCGCCCCCCACCACCCCCCGCCCGGACCTGCGCCGCCCGCCCCTGCCGCCGCGGCCGTAGGCCCGGAACGCCGAACGGCCGACCCCGGGTGGGGCCGGCCGTTCGGTGGAGACGGTCAGTTGCTGTGGCGGGAGCGCCGTGTTCACGGGCGGGATGTCAGCCCCAGGGGTCGCCCTCGGCGGTCATGTTCTCGGCGGCCTCGCGGTCCTCGCGTTCCTGCTGGACGCGGCGTTCCGCCTCGTCGCGGGCGCGTTCCGCGCGGTCGCCGAAGGCGTCGGCGGCCTCGTCGTGGGCGAGGGCGGCGCGTTCGGCGGGGTCGGGGGTGGGCTGGGCGGGGTGGTGGCGGAACCTGTCGAAGATGCCCATGTCTCCTCCTCGGGTGGGCGTCCCCCCTGCTTCGGTGCCTCACTTGTCACGGTACGCCGCCGGGGATCGGTCACACGCACCCGTGCGGGCTCCGCCCACCCTCGCACCGGCCCCCGGGCCCCGCACCCGGACGACCTCCGGCTCACTCGCCCGGCGCAGACCGCCGACACGCCGGGGCCGGTCCCGAACTGCCGTGCGCCGCAAGGGAGAAGGCCGATGGTCCCGGGTGGATCGCGCCCAACGGCCGTAGCCGCCGCACGGCCCACGGCCCGACGCTGAGGAGGTCAACCGGTCCCGGCAGTGCCGCCGGGCGCCCCGCAGCCACACCCCGAGAGGTGAGCCGCGCCATGTCCGGCCAGTCGTCCCGCGCCGTGAACGCCGAGAGCCACGCGAACGCCGCCGTCGCAGCGAACACCGAGAACGCCGTGAACGCCGAGAACACCGTGAACGCCGAGAGCACCGAGAGCACCGAGCACCCCGCCGTCGACACCCTGGTCCGCAACGGGCACAAGGCCCTGCGGGAGTACGCGGGTCTCACCCAGGAGCGGGTGGACCGGATCGTGAAGAAGGCCTCGCTGGCCGCGCTGGCCGCGCACACCCGGCTGGCGGCGCTGGCCGTCGAGGAGACCGGGCGCGGGGTGTTCGAGGACAAGGCGGTGAAGAACGTCTTCGCCTGCGAGCACGTCACGCACTCGATGGCCCGCATGCGGACGGTCGGGGTGATCGCCCGGGACGACATCGACGGGATCGTGGAGATCGCCGAGCCGGTGGGCGTGGTCGCCGCGCTCACTCCGGTGACCAACCCGACCTCCACCACCATTTTCAAGGCGCTGATCGCGCTGAAGACCCGCAACCCGATCGTGTTCGCCTTCCACCCGTCGGCGCAGCGCTGCTCGGCGGAGGCGGCCCGGATCGTCCGGGACGCGGCGATCGCGGCGGGCGCCCCGGCGCACTGCGTGCAGTGGATCGACCGTCCGTCGATGGCGGCGACGGACGCGCTGATGAGGCACGAGGGGGTGGCGACGATCCTCGCCACCGGCGGCAACTCGATGGTGCGGGCGGCGTATTCGTGCGGGAAGCCGGCGCTGGGCGTGGGTGCGGGCAACGTTCCGGCGTATTTGGAGAAGAGCGCCGATCTGAAGCGCGCGGTGAACGACATCGTGCTGTCGAAGTCCTTCGACAACGGGATGATCTGCGCCTCCGAGCAGGCGGTGATCCTGGACGAGGAGGTGTACGACGCGGCGCTCGCGGAGTTCCGGGTGCTGAAGGCGTACCTGGCGAGCCCGGAGGAGAAGGTGCTGCTGGAGCGGTACCTGTTCGGCGCGGGCACCGGTGCGGGCGCGAAGCTGAACCCGGCGGTGGCCGGGCAGTCGGCCGAGGCGGTCGCGCGGGCGGCGGGCTTCGAGGTGCCGGAGGACACCTCGGTGATCCTGGCGGAGGTCGCCGGGGTGGGTGAGGACGAGCCGCTGACCCGGGAGAAGCTCTGCCCGGTGCTGGCGGTGCTGCGCGCCCAGACGCGTGCGCAGGGTGTCCAACTCGCCGCACGGATGGTGGAGTTCAACGGTCTGGGGCACTCGGCGGCGGTGCACACCGAGGATCCGGCGTTCGCCGAGGAGTTCGGCGCCGGGGTGAAGGCGTGCCGGATCATCTGGAACGCGCCGAGTTCGCAGGGCGGCATCGGCGACGTGTACAACGCGTTCCTGCCCTCGCTGACGCTGGGTTGCGGGTCCTGGGGCCGCACCTCGGTGTCGGGGAACGTCTCGGCCCTGCATCTGATCAATGTCAAGCGGATTGGGCGGCGCAACACCAACATGCAGTGGTTCAAGGTCCCGCCGAAGATCTTCTTCGAGCGGGGCTCGCTCGGCTACCTCACGGACATGCGCGGCGCCCACCGGGTGGTGGTGGTCACCGACCGGACGATGGTGGAGATCGGCCACCTGGAGCGGGTCCGGGAGGTGCTGCGCCGGCGCCCGGAGCCGGTGGAGGTGCGGGTGGTGGACTTCGTGGAGCCGAACCCGAGCATCGCGACGGTGGAGAAGGGCGCGGAGCTGATGCGCGGCTTCCGGCCGGACACCATCGTGGCGCTGGGCGGCGGTTCGCCGATGGACGCGGCGAAGGTGATGTGGCTGATGTACGAGCACCCGGAGGTGGAGTTCGCGGACCTGCGGGAGAAGTTCTTCGACATCCGCAAGCGGGCCTTCACCTTCCCGGACCTGGGCGAGAAGGCGAAGCTGGTGTGCATCCCGACCACCTCGGGCACCGGCAGCGAGGTCACCCCGTTCGCGGTGATCACCGACCCGGAGTCCGGGCAGAAGTACCCGTTGGCGGACTACGCGCTCACTCCCACGGTGGCGATCGTGGACCCGGTGCTGACGAGGGACCTCCCGCCGACCGTGACGGCCGACTCCGGTTTCGACGCGCTGACGCACTGCATCGAGGCGTACGTGTCGGTGTACGCCAACGACTTCACCGACGGCCTGGCGCTCCAGGGCATCCGGCTGATCTTCGAGAACCTGGCGGCGGCGGTCCACGACGGCCCGAACGACCAGGTGGCGCGGGAGCGGATGCACAACGCCGGGACGATCGCGGGCATGGCGTTCGGCTCGGCGTTCCTGGGCGCGGTGCACGCGATGGCGCACACCCTGGGCGCGACCTTCCACGTGGCGCACGGGCGGACCAACGCGCTGCTGCTGCCGCACGTGATCCGCTGGAACGGCTCGGCGCCGGCCAAGGTGACCGGCTGGCCGAAGTACCAGAGCTATGTGGCTCCGGAGCGCTACCGGCAGATCGCCCGGATGCTGGGTCTGCCCGCCGACACCCCCGAGCAGGGTGTTCAGTCGCTGGCGCTCGCGGTCGAGGAGCTGCGCGAACGGGTCGGCATCCCGCGCTCGTTCAAGGAGGCCGGGGTGGACGAGGCGGCGTTCCTGGCCGGGCTGGAGCAGCAGGCGATGAACGCGTACGAGGACCAGTGCGCGCCGGCCAATCCGCGGCTGCCGATGCTGCGGGAGATGCGGCGGCTGATGACCCAGGCGTACTACGGCGACGACCGGGCGGTGTGAGGGCCCTGGCCCGTTCGGGGACCAAAGTCCCCCTGATCAAGACTTTTCGAGCCCCATCCGAGCTTGTGAAGGGCTTCACACTAGTGCTCGTAGGCGAGAGGCGGGAGCGAGGCAATGAGCACGCAGCACGCGGAGCGCATCCACAGCGGTGCCTGGGACGGCTTCAAGGGCGGCCTGTGGCGGGACGCCATCGACGTCCGCGACTTCATCCAGCAGAACTACACCCCGTACGAGGGCGACGCCGCCTTCCTGGCCGGCCCGACCGCGCGGACCGCGGCGGTCTGGAAGCGGATCACCGACCTGTTCCCGGAGGAGCGCGCCAAGGGCGTCCTGGACGTCTCCTGGGACACGCCGTCCACCATCACCGCGCACGCCCCCGGGTACATCGACCGGGACAACGAGCTGATCGTCGGCCTGCAGACCGACGCCCCGCTAAAGCGGGCGATCATGCCGAACGGCGGCTGGCGGCTGGTCGCGGGCGCGCTGGAGACGTACGGCTACCCGGTGGACCCGGAGCTGGCGAAGGTCTTCACCGTCCACCGCAAGACCCACAACGCGGGCGTGTTCGACGCCTACACCCCCGAGATCCGGGCGGCCCGCAAGGCCGGCGTCGTCACCGGCCTGCCGGACGCGTACGGGCGGGGCCGGATCATCGGCGACTACCGGCGGGTGGCGCTGTACGGCGTGGACCGGCTGATCGCCGCCAAGCGCGCGGAGAAGTCCGAGCTGGACGCCGCACCGCACGACCCGCGCACGCTGGAGAACACCATCCGGGAGCGCGAGGAGCTGGCCGAGCAGATCCGCGCCCTGACGGAGCTCAAGGCGATGGCCGCGAGCTACGGCCAGGACATCTCCGGGCCGGCCGCCACCGCCCAGCAGGCGATCCAGTGGCTGTACTTCGCCTACCTGGCGGCCGTGAAGGAGCAGAACGGCGCGGCCATGTCGCTCGGCCGCACCTCGACCTTCCTGGACATCTACCTGGAACGCGACCTGGCCGAGGGCCGGCTGACGGAGCGCCGGGCGCAGGAGCTGATCGACGACTTCATCATCAAGCTGCGGATCGTCCGCTTCCTGCGCACCCCCGAGTACGACGAGCTGTTCTCCGGCGACCCGACCTGGGTGACCGAGTCGATCGGCGGCATCGGCACCGACGGCCGCCCGCTGGTCACCCGCACCTCGTTCCGCTACCTGCAGACCCTGTACAACCTGGGCCCGGCGCCCGAGCCCAACATGACGGTGTTCTGGTCGCCGCAACTCCCGCAGGGCTTCAAGGAGTTCTGCGCGCAGGTGTCCATCGACACCTCCAGCGTCCAGTACGAGTCGGACGAGCTGATGCGCCCGCGCTTCGGCGACGACACCGCGATCGCCTGCTGCGTCTCCGCGATGGAGGTCGGCAAGCAGATGCAGTTCTTCGGCGCCCGGGTCAACCTCGCCAAGACGCTGCTGTACGCGATCAACGGCGGCCGGGACGAGATCAGCGGCGAGCAGGTCGGCCCCGACACCGGCCCGATCGAGTCCGAGGTCCTGGACTACGACGAGGTGTCGGCCCGTTTCGACCGGCAGCTGGAGTGGCTGGCCGAGACGTACGTGCACGCGCTGAACGTCATCCACTACATGCACGACAAGTACGCCTACGAGCGCCTGGAGATGGCCCTGCACGACCGCGACGTGCGCCGCACCATGGCCTGCGGCATCGCCGGTCTCGCGGTGGCGGCGGACTCGCTGTCGGCGATCAAGTACGCGACGGTGCGGCCCGTGCGCGACGCGTCCGGCCTCGTGGTCGACTACCGCGTGGAGGGCGAGTACCCGGCGTACGGCAACAACGACGACCGGGCGGACCAACTGGCGGTGCGGCTGGTCGAGGAGTTCATGCGCAAGGTGCGCAAGCACCCCACCTACCGGGGCGCCGAGCACACCCAGTCGGTACTGACCATCACCTCGAACGTGGTCTACGGCAAGAAGACCGGCGCCACCCCCGACGGCCGCCGGGCCGGCGAACCCTTCTCCCCCGGCGCCAATCCGATGAACGGACGCGACACCCACGGCTACGTGGCCAGCGCCCTGTCGGTGGCGAAACTCCCCTACAGCGCGGCCGAGGACGGCATCTCGCTCACCAACACCGTCACGCCCGACGCCCTCGGCCGCACCCGCGAGGAGCGGATCCAGAACCTCGCGGGTGTGCTCGACGGGTACACGGCCGTCGGCGGGTTCCACATGAACGTCAACGTGCTGAACCGGGAGACGCTGCTGGACGCCATGGCGCACCCCGAGAAGTACCCGCAGCTGACCATCCGGGTCAGCGGCTACGCGGTCAACTTCGTCCGGCTGACCAGGGAACAGCAGCTGGACGTCGTCAACCGCACCTTCCACGGCTCGCTCTGAGCACCCGCCGACAGCTCCCAGGAGACACCACCATGCTCCCCACCACTGTGAAGGCCGGCGGCTCGGTGCACTCCTGGGACCTGTCGACCGGCGTGGACGGCCCCGGCACCCGGTTCGTGGTCTTCCTCGCCGGGTGCCCGCTGAACTGCCTGTACTGCCACAACCCCGACACCATGCGGATGCGCAGCGGCACCCGCACGACGGCGGACGAGGTGCTCGCCGAGGCCGCCAAGTACACCGGCTTCATCCACGCCACCGGCAGCGGCGGCGCCACCCTCTCCGGCGGCGAACCCCTGCTCCAGCCGGCCTTCACCGGCGAGCTGCTGCACCGCTTCAAGCACGAGCTGGGCCTGCACACCGCCCTCGACACCTCAGGCTTCCTCGGCGCCCGGGCGAGCGACGCGCTGCTCGCCGACACCGACCTGGTGCTGCTCGACATCAAGTCCTGGGACCGCGCGCTCTACCGCCGGCTGACCGGCCGGCCCCTGGAACCCACCCTCGACTTCGCCCGCCGCCTCGCCGGCCTCGACAAGAACGTCCATCTCCGCTTCGTCCTCGTCCCCGGGCTCACCGACCCGCCCGAGAACGTGGCCGGGGTCGCGGCCTTCGCCGCCTCCCTCGGCAACGTCTCCCGGGTCGACGTCCTCCCGTTCCACAAACTCGGCCAGTCCAAGTGGGCCGCGCTGGGCCGCGAATTCACCCTCGCCGACACCCCCACCCCCACCCCCGAGCAGGTGCAGGCCGCGCGCGACATCTTCGCCGCGCACGGCCTGCGTGCGGTGTGATCGCGCGTCAGCCGGAGACCGAGGCGGCCCCGGTCTCCAGGTGGCCGGTGAAGCGCTGCGACCAGCTGGCGTCGCCGCTGACCGTCACCGTGAAGTCGTACCAGCCATTGGTGTAGGCCGCCGCGTTGAACCAGTCGCTGGTGGTGGCCCCGGCGGCGACCTGGTACGTCCAGGGGCCGTCGGTGCGGTAGTTGGTGGAGGTGATGGTGAAGGTCACGGGCGTGCTGCCGGTGTTGGCGAGCTTGAACCAGACGGCGAGCTTGCCGGTGTCGGGCGCGGGCGCGTAGGTCGCGGTGACGGCGACGTTCCTGCCGGCGGCCGTGGTGTCGCCGGTGAAGCGGCGCAGGAAGCGGTTGGGGCCGATCACCGTCAGGTCGTACTTGCCCGAGCCGTAGCCGATGCCGCAGTTGAAGAAGTCACTGGTCGCCGCGCCGGGATCGACGGTGTACTGCCAGGGCCCGCCGGAGCGGTGGGCGTTGGCGTAGGCGGCGAAGTGGCTGGTGGCGCTGCCCGCGTTGGACATCGCGATCCACACCTTCGTCACGCCGGCCGAGCCGAACTCGAGATGGTCCAGGTTGGCCACCGGCTGGTACGGCAGCGCCCGGGCCGGACGGGTGCCGGCCTCCTGCGCGGGCAGCTGGTTGTTGACGGGCGCCGGGTTCGGCAGCGGACCGCACGCGGCCAGGCCGATGGTCGCCGAGGTGTCGGGCAGGGCGGGCATCCCGTACACCGGATTGGCGAAGTCGAACAGGCCGGTCAGGTCGCCGCACATCCTGCGCCGCCACGCCGAGATGTTCACGCAGGTCGCGGGCTTGCCCAGGGCGGCCGTCCACTTCTCCAGGAAGCGCAGCACCGAGGTGTGGTCGAAGGTCTCCGAGGACACCCACCCGCCCCGGCTCCACGGCGAGACGGCCAGCATCGGCACCCGGAACCCCAGACCGATGTTGACCCCGTTGTAGAACTCCCCGGCCGTCCCGGCGGGCGCGGCCGGCGGCGGGACGTGGTCGAAGAAGCCGTCGTTCTCGTCGTAATTGATGAACAGGATCGAGGAGTTGAAGACGTTCGGGTCGGCGTTCAGCGCGTCCATGACGTTGTGCACGAAGTGCGCGCCGTCGGTGGGCGTGGCGTACGGGTGCTCCGAGGACGCCTGGTCCGGCACGATCCAGGACACCTGCGGCAGGGTGCCCGCCAGCACGTCCGCCTTGATCGCCGCCACGATGTCGTCCGGGGTCCTGTTGGTCACCTTCGGGACGGACCCCATGCCCTTCACCGCGAGGGCGCTGCCCGCCGGGGCGGAGGAGAACTGGGTGAAGTAGGCCAAAGCGTTGTCGCCGTAGTTGTCCGCCGCGTTCTGGTAGACCTTCCAGCTCACCCCCGCGTTCTCCAGCGCCTCCGCGTACGTCTGCCAGCGCAGCCCCGACTCGTCACCGCCGTCGTACGCCGGGCCGCCCGCCGCGCCGGACGGGTCGATCTGGCCGGACCAGTGATACGTGCGGTTCGGGCCCGTCGCGCTCAGCACCGAGCAGTGGTAGGCGTCGCAGACCGTCCAGTTGTCGGCCAGTGCGAAGTGGAACGGGATGTCCGCCCTGGTCAGGTACCCCAGCGTGCGGACGGTGCCCTTGGCGGACACCCAGGAGTCCAACTTGCCGCCGTTCCAGGCGTTGTGCTGATCGGACCAGGCATGACTCAGGTCGCCGTTGCACTGCGCCAGCCGCGCCGGGTCCGCGCCGCCGGCCGGCTTGGTGGCGCTGAACTGCCACGGGTACTGCCGGCCCAGCAGGTTCGGCTGGTTGAACACGCTGTAGCCGCCGGATATCTGGATCGCCGAACGGTCCGCGAAGCCGCGCACGCCCTTCAGCGTCCCGAAGTAGTGGTCGAAGCTGCGGTTCTCCTGCATCAGGATCACCACGTGCTTGGCGTCGGTGATCGTCCCCGTGGTCCCCGCCGGCGCCGCGACCGCCGGAGCCGCCGCGCCCACCACTCCCGACCCGGCCACCGCCGCACCGGCCGCCGCACTCGCCGACAGCGCCATGAACTTCCTACGACTCAGCTCTGCCACCTTGACCGCCCGTCCCTTCGGCTGCTGATGATGTTGTTCAGACACCTCGTGTCGAACGCCGAGCATCTTCACGCAGCCGGGGCGACATGGCCATGACTTTCACCGAAGGATTGTTGGACTGTTCACCAGATGAACGGCAGGTACCCGCAGGGCCGTTGACGGCCCGGAGCCCTCCCCTCAGTCCTTCACCGAGATCCCCAGCGCCTGCGCGAACTGCGGTGCCAGATCCAGCAGTTGCCCGGTCGAGATGATCGCCCCGCGCAGCCCCAGGTGCCCGTCCGGCAGGTCGAGGCTCGCGGCCCGGCGCAGGTCCACCCCCTTGAGCGTCGCACCCCGCAGGCGGACGCCGTCCAGGGTGGAGCCGGGGAACGTCACGTCGGTGAGTTTCGCGTCGGCAAGGTCGACGTCGCGCAGCAGGCAGTCCTCGAAGGCGACGTCGCGCAGCGTCGCGCCACGCAGGTTGACCGCTTCGAGCTTGCACTGCCGGAAGACGGTGCGGCGGATCGCCGAGCTGTACGCGGAGATGCCGGCCAGCACGGTGGAGTCGATCTCGGTGTCCTGCCAGTCGCTCTCGGCGAGGTCGACGCCGACCAGTCGCCCGCCGTGCAGCCACGCCTCGTTGAAGCCGGCCCGGCGCAGCTTCGCGTCCTCCACCCGGATGCCGGTGAACGCGCATTCCAGGAAGGTGGCGCCGCCGAGTTGCCCGGTCAGGTCGAGGTCGTCGAAGTGGACGGTGTCGTAGCGGGTGTCGGCCCGCAGCGGTCCGCTGTGGCGTTGCAACAGGTGGGCGTACGGGAGGTCTTCCAGGCGCACGGGGTGCTCAACTCCGTCTCTCGGTCTGCGCGGACAGGGCGGTGCCGATGGCGACGGCGACTGCCACCAGGGCGCCGGCGAGTGGCACGCCGGCGTCCCCCGCCAGCGTCGCAGCCAGCACCGACAGTGCGGCCAGCGGCAGGACCGCCTGGGCGGCGCCGCGCTGGTGGCGGCGCGAGTGCAGGGCCCAGACGGTGAACAGGAACAGCGCGGTGGGGACGGTGACGGCGGCGGTCGCGGCCCGGTCGGTGAGGTGCGTGGTGCCGACGGCGTGTTCGACGGCGACCACCAGGCCGGCGCCGACGGCGGCCGCCGAGGCGAAGACCGCGAAGTGGCCGTAGCCCCAGGGCAGTGCCTGCCGGGCGGAGTTCAGGTAGGGGTGGGCGTCGTCGGCGAAGTAGATCCACCAGGCGCCGAAGCAGATCAGCAGTCCGCCGCCGGCGATCGGCAGCAGTTCGGCGACGGCCTTGTGTTCGTCCAGCGCGGTCTGGATGGCGACGGTGGCGGCGGCGACCGTCTCGCCCAGCACGATGATGGTGAACAGGCCGTACCGTTCGGCGATGTGGCGCCGGTGCCACGGGGTGCGGTTGTGCATCTCGGCCCGGACGGGGACGGCGAGTTCGGCGAGCACACCGACCGCGAACAGCGGGGCGCGCGCCCCGTGCGGGACGAACAGCAGCACCACCCAGAACGCCTGGACGAGCGTGATGCCGACGGCGTAGTGCAGCGCGGCGGTCCGGGCGGGCCCGCTCTCGCCGCGGGCGGCGCGCAGCCACTGGGTGACCATGGCCAGCCGCATCAGCAGGTAGCCGGCCACCACGAGGTCGAGGTTCTGGTCCCCGAAGAGTCGCGGCACGCCCGCGGCGAGCACCAGCACGCCGGTGATCTGGACCAGCGTGGTGAGCCGGTAGGGAACGTCGTCCACGTCGTACGCGGAGGCGAACCAGGTGAAATTCATCCAAGCCCACCAAATGGCAAAGAAGGCCATCAGGTATCCGGGCACGGCGACCGAGAAGTGTCCGGCGGCCAGCGCGTGGGCGAGTTCGCGGCCGGCCTGGGCGATGGCCACCACGAAGCACAGGTCGAAGAACAGTTCCAGCGGGGTGGAGACCCGGTGGGACTCTCCCTGGTCGCGGGCCAGCATCCGGCGGACCGGGCGGTAGCGGTCGGGGGCGGAGGTCATCGGCCTGCTTTCACGACGGGGCCGCGCGGCAGGAGGCACGCGCGGCCGGGGAGTTGCACTCCCCCGATCCTGACATCCGGGGCGCGACGGCGCACGGACCGTGCCCGGCACGCCGATTGGCCCGGTTCGGGCCGATTTGCCCGTCCGTCAGGCAGAGTTGACGCCGCAGTGCGCGATCCGGGTGACAGCTGGGGCCGTCCGGGGCGTGTGGTGCGCAGCTTGTCCCGTCCGCCCCGTTTGGCCCGATAGATTCCTCTGCGGATGGAGGACGGACGAGGCGCTTCACGGGCAACGCGGAAGGTCAAGGAGGACGGCGCGGACAATGGGGGGCGGTCTTGCCGCTGCGCCCCGCGTCCGCCCGCCGGCCCCCTCGCGATCACCGCGCTGTCCGGCGGCGCAGCGACCCGGCCGCTCGGACCGTCCCCGCTCGCCCGGCCGCCCGTGGCCCGATGACGGTCATGCGCAGAGGTCTGCACCGAGTCAGTGGGGGTCTTCGTGAACTGGGCCGATGGGGCGATCCTGATCGGCATGCTGGTGGCCACGGCCGCCTGCATGATCCTGGTGCAGCGGTACGCGCCCGTCCCGGCCCGGGAGAACTGCAACGACGTGGCGGGGTTCATCTTCGCCGCGGTCGGCGCCTTCTACGCGGTCCTGGTGGCTTTCGTGGTGATCGTGGTGTGGGAGAACACCTCGGCCGCGAAGGCGACGACCTTCGAGGAGGCGGACGAGCTCGCCGGGGTCTACTGGATGTCCCGGCAGATGCCGCTGCCGGAGGGCGCCCAACTGGAGGGCCTGACGCTCGGTTACGCGCACGCGGTGGTGAACACCGAGTGGCAGCAGATGACCGGGCATCGGAGCGACCCGGCGGCGACCGCGCTGATGTACCAGATCCGGGAGTCCGCGCTGGCTTTCGCGCCCGGCGACGACCGGGAGTCGACGATCTACCAGAACCTGGTGCAGCACGTGGACGGCCTGGCCAGCAAGCGCCGCGCCCGGCTGAGCCAGATCGAGGACTGCGTGCCGCCGCTGCTGTGGGCGGCGCTGATCGCCGGCGCGATCGTCACCATCGCCTTCACCTTCCTGTTCGGTCTGTCCAACACCTGGGCGCACCTGGCGATGGTGGTGTCGCTGGCCGGGCTGATCGGCCTGTCGCTGATCGCGATCAAGGAGATGAACTATCCGTTCGACGGGGCGAACCGGGTGCGGTCGACCGCCTTCGAGGTGTTCCTGGCCAGGCTCCCGCCCCCGCGCTGACCCGGCGGGCACGGTGCGTGGCCGGGCCGTCACGATTCGGCGGATCGGCGCCGGGCATGTAATGTTCTCCAGGTCAGCAGGCGCCGCTAGCTCAGTTGGTTAGAGCAGCTGACTCTTAATCAGCGGGTCCGGGGTTCGAGTCCCTGGCGGCGCACAGACGGTCGAAG
>NZ_JBHWEN010000048.1:0-23460 GCF_042734215.1 Kitasatospora sp. NPDC059673
TGAAGATGTCGCAATCCACACCTGGCCAGAAGGCCCTCACTCATTTCAAGATCACCACGCCGTGAGCCCTGTCACCAACCTCCGTGGTCAGTACAGCTAGGGCTGGGGGAGAACTGCGCGAAGCGGAAGGCACCCCGCCGCAAGATCGCGACGCGGGACATTGACCTGCACTTGATCGCGACCTTGCGGACGGGCCTTGCGCTTGTCGCGCAGTTCTCCCCCAGCCCTAGCGGGCCGGGAGGTACCCCCACGCGCCCCTGGTTTCGCAGCCCTCCTGCCCCGCCTACTCTTCGTCCTCGTCCTTCGGACGCTCCGTCGCGTGCCCAGTGATGGGCTTCTCGCCCTTCGGCCCCTGGTTCTCGCGCCGCCGCAGGTACCTCTCGAATTCGCGGGCGATCGCGTCCCCCGATGCCTCCGGCAACTCCGCGGTGTCCTGCGCCTCCTCCAACTGCTGGACGTACTCCGCGACTTCGGAGTCCTCCGCGGCGAGCTGGTCGACGCCGAGCTGCCAGGCGCGGGCGTCGTCGGCGAGTTCGCCCGGGGGGATGCGCAGGTCGAGGAGGTCTTCCAGCTTGTTGATCAGGGCCAGGGTGGCCTTGGGGTTGGGCGGCTGGGAGACGTAGTGCGGGACGGCGGCCCAGAAGGTGACGGCGGGGACGCCGGCGTGCGCGCAGGCCTCCTGGAGGACGCCGACGATGCCGGTGGGGCCCTCGTAGCGGCTCTCTTCGAGGTCGAGGCTGCGGGCCACCGTCGCGTCGGAGGTGACGCCGGAGACCGGGACCGGCCGGGTGTGCGGGGTGTCGCCCAGCAGCGCGCCCAGCACGACGACCAGTTCGACGCCCAACTCGTGGGCGAAGCCGAGCAGTTCGTTGCAGTAGGAGCGCCAGCGCATGCTCGGCTCGATACCGCGGACGAGCACCAGGTCACGCGGCTTGGGTTCGGTGACCCGGACCACCGAGAGTCTCGTGGTGGGCCAGGTGATCCGGCGAACCCCGCCGTCGAGCCAGATGGTGGGCCGGTTGACCTGGAAGTCGTAGTAGTCCTCGGCGTCGAGCGCGGCGAACACCTTGCCGCCCCAGGTCTCGTCGAGGTGTCCGAGCGCGGCGGAGGCCGCGTCGCCGGCGTCGTTCCAGCCTTCGAAGGCGCAGATCATCACCGGGTCGATCAACTCGGGCAGGTCTTCCAGCTCGATCACCCGGCATCTCCCTCCGTCCGTGGCGGGGGCACGGCCGCCCCCAGGTCCCTTACCTGCCCAGCCTACGGGCTTTGAATGCCACCCGTGGCCGGGCAGGGTGCCCAACCCTATCGCCGTCAGTCGACCGGTTCGGCGCAGGCGACGGTCGGGTTCATGGCGAGGGTGCCGGGCGGGGCGGGGATGGTGAAGCTGACGGTGGCGTCCTCGGGGCAGGTCTGCGCGGTGCCGCCCTTGAGGCTGACGGTCTGCTTGACGTACAGCTTGTCGACCTTGTACTCGGGCTTGTGCTCGCCCTGGCCGTCGCACCGCGTCTCGGCGACGCCCTCGGAGCCGTTCGCGTTCTTGGTGGCGTAGACGCAGTCGCCGACGACGATGCCGGTGCCGCCGCCCCCGCCGGGCTCGCCGGGGTGCGGGTCGTGCAGGTTGCGCAGGCAGGCCCAGGCGGACCGGTTGCGGGCGACGTTGGTGAGCGCGTTCTGGGTGAGGTCGAGGGCGACGTCGGTGCCGTCGGGGCAGTCCGCGCCGTGCGGGAGGGCGGCGGCGACGCCGGTCAGGGTGCCGCTGCGCTTGGTGACCTTGGCCTCGGCGTTCGGGCTGTCGCAGGGCACCATCTCGTAGTGGGAGGTGGTCCCGCTGCCGCCCGGGTTGAGCGCGCGGGCGCAGGTGCCCTCGGCGAAGTACGAGTCGTCGAGCTGCTGGGGGGTGGGGGTGCTGACGGCGGAGGTGGAGACGGTGGGGGAGGGGCTGGGCGGCGGTGAGGCCTTGGCGTGCTTGGCGGGTTCGCAGCCGACCAGGAGCAGGCCGGCGGTGAGCAGCGCCAGTGAGGTCCCGGCGGTGCGCAGGAGAGTGCGGGGCATGTCGTTCCTCCGTGCCCGGGTGGTGTGCGGTGGGCAGCGCGGCTGCCCAACCCGCCTGGAAATGACGGACTTTGGTCAACGCTACCGTGATGGTCCGTCAGGTCCGCGGGGCGGCCGGGAGGTGATCTCCGCCGGGGTCGGCGCGCCCGTTCGCGGTTCCCCGCCCGAGCCACCAGGCTGAACACAGCAGGTTGTTCCGTTTGTCGGATTTGCCGCTCTGTGAGGAGAGAAGCTCATGAAGGCAGCTGTGGTCCGGGACTTCACCCAGCCGCTGGAGATCGAGGAACGCGAGGTGCCCACCCCGGCGCCGCACCAGGTGCTGGTCCGGATCGAGTGCTCCGGCCTGTGCCACACCGACATCCACGCCGCCCGCGGCGACTGGCCGGTCAAGCCGTCCCCGCCGTTCGTGCCCGGCCACGAGGGAGTGGGCATCGTGGAGGCGGCCGGCCCGAACGTCCAGCACATCGAGGTCGGTCAGCGGGTCGCCGTCCCGTGGCTGGCCGACGCCTGCGGACGCTGCGACTACTGCGTCACCGGCTGGGAGACGCTCTGCCTGTCCCAGCACAACTCCGGGTACTCGGTGGACGGCGCCTACGCCGAGTACGCCCTCGCGCACGGCGACTACGTGGTGCCCGTCCCGGACGGTGTGGACCCGATGGACGCCGCCCCGCTGTCCTGCGCGGGCGTCACCACGTACAAGGCGGTCAAGCTGGCCAGCGCCCGGCCCGGCACCCGGATGCTGATCTCCGGCATCGGCGGCCTCGGCCACCTGGCACTCCAGTACGCGCGGATCTTCGGCGCCGAGACGGTCGCGGTGGACATCACCGACGACAAGCTGAAGCTCGCCGAGGACCTCGGCGCCGACCACGTGATCGACGCCCGGACCCAGGACGTCGCCCACGAGGTGCACAAGCTCGGCGGCGCGGACGGCGCCGTCTCGCTGGCCGTCAGCAACGCCTCCTTCCGTGCCGCCTACGACTCGCTGCGGCGCGGCGGCACCCTCGCACTGGTCGCGCTGCCCGCCGAGGGCGAGCTGACGCTGCCGGTGTTCGAGACGGTGCTGAACGGCACCAAGGTGATCGGCTCGATCGTCGGCACCCGCCAGGATCTCGCCGAGGTGTTCGCCGTGCACGCCCTCGGCCGCACCAAGGTGATCCGGGAGACTCGCGAACTGGAGGACGTGAACGCCTGCTTCGAGGACGTGCTCTCGGGCCGGGTGACGGCCCGCCTGGTGTTCGACCTGCGCTGACCGCAGGCGGAAGGGGGGACGGAATACCCGTCCCCCCTGCACGGCGGGTCAGCCGCTTGCCCGCCCGGTCATCAGCGCGGTGATCCCCGCGGCGAGCTCCGGGCCGAGTTCGCCCCAGCCCTCCTTGTAGCCGTACACGCCCGCCAGAGTGCGGGCCTCGTAGTCGCCGTTCAGCACCTCGATGTCCGCGGCGGTGATCAGCGACGGGTGGGCGACGCCGAGCGCCGAGGAGATCTTCGTCAACTCCTTGCGCAGGGTGCGCAGATAGACCGCCGCCCGGGCCGACTTGGAGACCGGGTCCACGCCGCGGGCCAGCCACGGGTTCTGGGTGGCGATGCCGGTCGGGCACTTGTCGGTGTGGCACTTCTGGGCCTGGATGCAGCCGATCGACAGCATCGCCTCGCGCGCCACGTTGATCATGTCGGCGCCCAGCGCGAACGCCACCGCCGCGTTCTCCGGCAGGCCGAGCTTGCCGGAGCCGATGAACGTCAGCTCGTCGGTCAGCCCCAGTTCCGCGAAGGTGCCGTAGACCCGCGAGAAGCCCATCCGGAACGGCAGCGACACCGAGTCGGCGAAGATCCGCGGCGCCGCACCGGTGCCGCCCTCGCCGCCGTCCACCGTCACGAAGTCGACGCCCCGGTCGCCGCGCGCCATCAGCGCGGCCAGCTCCTGCCAGAAGTCCAGCTCGCCGACGGCGCTCTTGATGCCGACCGGCAGGCCGGTCTCGGCGGCCAGCAGCTCGACGAAGTCCAGCATCGAGTCCACGTCGCCGAACGCCGAGTGCCGCGAGGGCGAGGCGCAGTCCCTGCCGACGGGTATGCCGCGGATCTTCGCGATCTCGGGCGTCACCTTCGCACCCGGCAGCATGCCGCCCAGGCCCGGCTTGGCGCCCTGCGACAGCTTGATCTCGATCGCCCGGACCGGCGCCCCCGCCACCACGTCCTTGAGCTTGCCGAGGTTGAAGCTGCCGTCCTCGTTGCGGCAGCCGAAGTACGAGGTGCCGAGCTGAAGCACCAGGTCGGCGCCACCCCGGTGGTACGGCGACAGGCCGCCCTCGCCGGTGTTGTGCATCGCACCGGCCTGCGCCGCGCCCTTGTTCAGCGCGGTGATGGCCGCGCCCGAGAGCGAACCGAAGCTCATCGCGGAGACGTTCACCACGCTGCCCGGCCGGAACGCCCTGGCCCGCCCGCGCGGCCCGCCCAGCACCTTGGCCGACGGCAGCGGCGCCTGCGGGTCGTGCCCGTCCGGCAGCGGCCCGGCGAAGGTGCGCTGCTTCAGGTAGGCACGGCCCTGCGCCTGCGCGACGTCCACCTCGGTGCCGAACCCGAAGTAGTTGTTCTCCTCCTTGGCGGAGGCGTAGATCCAGCTCCGCTGGTCGCGGCTGAACGGCCGCTCCTCCTCGTTGGAGGTCACGATGTACTGCCGCAGCTCCGGCCCGATCGTCTCCAGCAGGTACCGGGCGTGCCCGAGCACCGGGAAGTTCCTCAGCAGTGCGTGCTTCTTCTGGACCAGGTCGCGGGCGGCGAGCACCGCCACCGCGGCGGCCGCGGCCGCGCCGATCTTCCGGGCTTGCATGGACGTTCCTCCTGGGTACCGGCCCCGTCCCCACACGGCGGAGCCGGACCGATGCTAGGAAACCCCGCGCACCGTCCCGCCCACCGGGGGCCGCCGGGCCGGATCGCCCGAGGTCAGAGGCACCAGCCGTCCCGGTACGCGGCCCAGTGGTCCGGCGTGGCCGCGAAGTCCACGTACAGCGCCAGCCCGAAGTTCCGCCGCGCACCCGGGCCGAGCGCGAGGCGGGCACCGCGGACGGCGGCGCGGACCGTCTCGGCGTCGCCCCGGTGGGCCGGGGTGTCGTCCCAGTACGCGGGCAGGCCCATCAGCAGCTCGACGCCGGGCGGGGTGTTGGCCAGCGCCAGCTCCGTCTGCCGGGCGACGTAGCCGCCGTACAGCGACTCCACCGGCATCGAGGTGTCGTAGGACATCACCGCGACCTGGTCGACCCGCCGCGCGGCCTGCGCGAAGTACCCGGCGCTCCACCACTTGCCGTGGTCGGTGAGCGCGAAGGTCACCCGGCCGATCGTCGGGACGGGCTCGATCTGCGGCGCGGCGATGGACAGCGGCGCGCCCCGGGCGGCGGTCAGCGCGTGCACCTGGTCGAGCAGCGCGAGGAAGCCGGGGGAGCCGTTGTGCACCGGCTCCAGGTCGAAGTGGACGCCGTCGAAGCCCAGGTCGAGGACCTGCTTCGCGGAGGCGGTGATCCGCTCCCGCACCTCCGGCCGGTCCAGGTGCAGGCCGACCTTCTCCGGCGCGACCACGTCGCCCAGCCAGGACTGGATCCGCACCCCCGGCATCGCGGCCCGGGCCCGCTCCAGGAACCCGGCCACCCCCGGGGCCAGCTTCGGATCGAGCGAACCGTCGTGCTCCAACGGGCCGGTGTGCACGTACAGGTCGTGGATGCCGGTGCCGCGCACCCGCGCCGCCAGCACCGTCAGATCGGCGTCGGTGCGCCGCCCGTCCACCCAGGCGTGGCCCAGCCAGATCGCGTCCCGGCCGCGGGTACGGGCATCGGCCGCCGGATCGCCCGAGTAGTACCAGCGCAGCGCCAGCCCCGCGCCCAGCACCGGCAGCACCAGCATCGCCAGCAGCGTCGCGAGGGCGGTCAGCACCCGGCGGCGCCGGGTCCAGCGGGTGCGGTGGTTCCAGCGGCGACGCGCCCGGCCCGGCACCGTCCGCCATACGGACGGCCCAAGGGCACGGACGCGGTGATGCCACCTGCTCGAACGCGGTGAAGCGGGCATGGTCGGGCTCCCTTCCGGTGGACAGGGACGCCCACGATGCGAAATGGGTTCCATGGCACCGCCGTCGGGCGGATACCCTGACCGGGTGCGCCTCCGGTCAAGGTGGGGCCGCATAGCCGACAGCCGTCGCACTCAGGGAGCAGCCTCATGGCCACCGTTGTATCCACATCCGCCCAGCAGGAGCGCGCCGACGCCTTGCGCGAGGCCCTCGCCACCCGGGTGGTGGTGGCCGACGGAGCGATGGGCACGATGCTCCAGGCCCAGGAGCCGACGCTGGAGGACTTCCAGCAGCTGGAGGGCTGCAACGAGGTCCTCAACGTGACCCGCCCCGACATCGTCCGCTCGGTGCACGAGGCGTACTTCGCGGTCGGCGTGGACTGCGTGGAGACCAACACCTTCGGCGCCAACCACTCGGCGCTCGGCGAGTACGACATCTCCGACCGGATCGGCGAACTGTCCGAGGCCGGCGCCCGGATCGCCCGCGAGGTCGCCGACGAGTACACCGCGAAGGACGGCCGTACCCGCTGGGTGCTCGGCTCGATGGGCCCCGGCACCAAGCTGCCGACGCTCGGCCACACCACCTTCGAGACGGTCCGCGAGGGCTTCCGGCAGAACGCGGCCGGCCTGATCGCCGGCGGCGCCGACGCGCTGCTGATCGAGACCAGCCAGGACCTGCTGCAGACCAAGGCCTCCGTGCTGGGCTGCCGCGACGCCCTGACCGAGGCCGGCCTGAACCTGCCGGTCCTGGCCCAGGTCACGGTCGAGACCACCGGCACCATGCTGCTCGGCTCGGAGATCGGCGCGGCGCTGACGGCGCTGGAGCCGCTCGGCATCGACTTCATCGGCCTGAACTGCGCCACCGGCCCCGAGCAGTACAGCGAGCACCTGCGCTACCTGGCGAAGAACGCCCGGATCGGCCTGTCCTGCATGCCGAACGCGGGCATGCCGGTGCTCGGCAAGGACGGCGCGCACTACCCGCTGACCCCCGGCGAACTCGCCGACGCGCACGAGGCGTTCGTCCGCGACTACGGCCTGGCACTGGTCGGCGGCTGCTGCGGCACCACCCCCGAGCACCTGCGCCAGGTGGTCGAGCGGGTGCAGGGCCTGCCGATCACGCCGCGCGAGCCGAAGCCCGAGCCGGCCGCCGCCTCGCTGTACCAGACGGTGCCGTTCCGGCAGGACACCTCGTACCTGGCGATCGGCGAACGCACCAACGCCAACGGCTCGAAGAAGTTCCGCGAGGCGATGCTCGCCGCCGACTGGCAGACCTGCGTGGAGATCGCCCGCGAGCAGATCCGCGAGGGCGCGCACCTGCTCGACCTGTGCGTGGACTACGTGGGCCGCGACGGCGTCGCCGACATGAAGGAGATCGCCGGCCGCCTCGCCACCGCCTCCACCCTGCCGATCGTCCTGGACTCCACCGAGCCGCCGGTCCTGCGGGCCGGCCTGGAGGCACTCGGCGGGCGCGCGGTGCTGAACTCCGTCAACTACGAGGACGGCGACGGCCCCGACACCCGCTTCGGGAAGATCGCCGCCCTCGCCCGCGAGCACGGCGCCGGCCTGATCGCCCTCACCATCGACGAGGAGGGCCAGGCCCGCACCGCCGACAAGAAGGTCGCCATCGCCGAGCGGCTGATCGAGCAGCTCACCGGCGAGTACGGCATCGAGGAGTCCTCGATCCTGATGGACTGCCTGACCTTCACCCTGGCCACCGGCCAGGAGGAGTCCCGCCGCGACGGCATCGAGACCATCGAAGCGATCCGCGAACTCAAGCGCCGCCGCCCGAACGTGCAGACCACCCTCGGCCTGTCCAACATCTCCTTCGGCCTCAACCCGGCCGCCCGCCAGGTCGTCAACTCGGTCTTCCTGCACGAGTGCGTGGAGGCCGGCCTGGACTCGGCGATCGTGCACGCCGCCAAGATCCTGCCGATGAACCGCATCCCCGAGGACCGCCGGCAGGCCGCCCTCGACCTCGTGTACGACCGCCGCAGCGAGGGCTACGACCCGCTGCAGAAGCTGCTCCAGCTGTTCGAGGGCGTCTCCGCCGCGTCCGCCGCCGCCTCCAAGGCCGAGGAGCTCGCCGCCCTCCCGCTGGAGGAGCGCCTGCAGCGCCGCATCATCGACGGCGAACGCAACGGCCTGGAGGCCGACCTGGACGCCGCGCTGGCCGAGCGCCCGGCACTGGAGATCATCAACGACACGCTGCTGTCCGGCATGAAGGTGGTCGGCGAGCTGTTCGGCTCCGGCGAGATGCAGCTGCCGTTCGTGCTGCAGTCCGCCGAGGTGATGAAGGCCGCGGTGGCCCACCTGGAGCCGCACATGGAGAAGTCCGACAGCGAGGGCAAGGGCACCATCGTGCTGGCCACCGTCAAGGGCGACGTCCACGACATCGGCAAGAACCTGGTCGACATCATCCTGTCGAACAACGGCTACAACGTGATCAACATCGGCATCAAGCAGCCGGTGGCGGCGATCGTCGAGGCCGCCCAGGAGCACAAGGCCGACGTGATCGGCATGTCCGGCCTGCTGGTCAAGTCCACGGTGATCATGAAGGAGAACCTGGAGGAGCTCAACCAGCGCGGCCTGGCCGCCGACTTCCCGGTGATCCTCGGCGGCGCCGCCCTCACCCGCGCCTACGTCGAGCAGGACCTGCACGAGATCTACGACGGCGAGGTCCGCTACGCCCGCGACGCCTTCGAGGGCCTGCGGCTGATGGACGCCCTGATCGGCGTCAAGCGTGGCGTCCCCGGCGTGGAACTGCCGGAGCTTCGCAAGCGCCGGCACGCCCGGGTCGAGATCGAGGAGCCGGAGGAGGTCAACCTCGGCCAGATCCGCTCCGACGTGGCCGTCGACAACCGCGTCCCCACCCCGCCGTTCTGGGGCGACCGCATCATCAAGGGCGTCCCGTTCCAGGACTACGCCTCCTGGCTGGACGAGGACGCCCTGTTCAAGGGCCAGTGGGGCCTCAAGGGCGGCCGCTCCGGAGGGCCGTCGTACGAGGAACTGGTGGAGACCGAGGGCCGCCCGCGGCTGCGCGGCTGGCTGGACCGCCTCCAGACCGAGGGCTGGCTGGAGCCCGCCGTCGTGTACGGCTACTACCCGGCCAACTCCAAGGGCGACGACCTGATCCTCTACCGCGAGGACGGCTCCGAACTGACCCGGTTCACCTTCCCCCGCCAGCGCCGCGGCCGCCGCCTGTGCCTGGCCGACTTCTTCCGACCGGAGGAGAGCGGCGAGCGCGACGTGGTCGGCCTCCAGGTGGTCACCATGGGCAACCGGATCTCCGAGGCCGCGGGCGAGCTGTTCGCCGGCAACTCCTACCGCGACTACCTCGAACTGCACGGCCTGTCCGTGCAGTTGGCCGAGGCACTGGCCGAGTTCTGGCACGCCCGGGTCCGCTACGAACTCGGCTTCGGCGACGAGGACCCGCAGGACGTCAAGGACATGTTCGCGCTCAAGTACCGCGGCGCGCGCTTCTCGCTCGGCTACGGCGCCTGCCCGAACCTGGAGGACCGCGCCAAGATCGCCGAACTGCTCAGGCCCGAACGGGTCGGCGTGATCCTCTCCGAGGAGTACCAGCTGCACCCCGAGCAGTCCACCGACGCCATCGTGCTGCACCACCCCGAGGCCAAGTACTTCAACGCACGCTGAGGCTTCTGCCACGGCAGATCATCCGTTCGCCGCACCGGCGCCCGGCGCAATCCGCTCCGGCGGGCGTATTCTTGATGATCCTGAACGGGCCGGTCCGCTCACCAGCGGGCCGGCCTGTGCCATCCCCGGACGCAGCGTGCTCCGGACGACCACCCGGAAGGACGGCGCGCATGACGACGGTCTCGACCCCGATCCGTGTCGGCGGAGACGGCGACGGCAGCGGCCTGCAGGCCGTCCTGCTCGACATGGACGGCACCCTGGTCGACACCGAGGACTTCTGGTGGCAGGCCGAGGTCGACCTGTTCGCCGAACTCGGCCACCGGCTCACCGCCGAGGACCGCACCCAGGTGGTCGGCGGCCCGATGACCCGCGTCATCGACTACCTGCTCACCCGCACCGGCGCGGCGATCCGCCCCGCCGACCTCGGCGCCCAGATCAACCAGCGCTTCGTCGACCTGCTGGCCGGCGGCGTCCCGCTGATGCCCGGCGCCGAGCGCCTGCTCAACACCCTTGCCGCGCACGGCATTCCGGCCGCCCTGGTGTCCGCCTCGCACCGGCACATCATCGACATCGTGCTGCACAGCCTGGGCGCGCAGAACTTCGCCTTCACGGTGGCCGGGGACGAGGTGCCGCGCACCAAGCCCTTCCCCGACCCCTACCTGACCGCCGCGGCCCGCCTGAGCGCCGACCCGGCCCGCTGCGTGGTCGTCGAGGACACCCCCACCGGCGTCGCCGCCGCCGAGGCCGCGGGCTGCCCCGTCATCGCGGTACCGTCCATCGCCATCATCGAGCCCGGCCCCGGCCGCCTGGTGCTGCCCTCGCTCGAACAGGTCGATCTCGACCTGCTGCGCACCCTGGCCGGCGCCCGGGTGTGACCTTCGTCTCCTTCCAGCGATTTTCCGGTTCCCCTCCGCGTCCGTGGGTACGCGGACCGTATCCGGCAGCACGTGCGAAATCGGGCATTGGCTGACAACTCGTCGGTTCCCGAAGGGTAGCTTTCCGGCCGTCGCCGACCCACTGTTCGAACAGCCGGTGACCGTCCCGGTGCGATGTGGCACGCTACATCCGGTCAGTAGCCATCCCGCGCCGCCGCCCACCGCCGTCAGACCCCGGCCGGGGGCGCCCGCGCGTCGTACCAGACCTGGGCCGGCCACCCCCACCCCGCGGCCGGCCGGTTCTCCGGCGTCGGCCGGCCGCACGCAGTAAGGAAGACCACCCCGCATGACTACGCCCAACCGCCTGGCCGTGCTCAGCTGCGCCGCGCTCGTCGCCACCACGGCGGCCGGCTGCGCGTCCGTGGAGAAGGCTGCCAACGGCGGCGACAACGGTGCTGCGATCACCCTGGGCACCACCAACGGGACCACCGTGCTGGACCCGGCCGGCGCCTACGAAATCGGCTCCTGGCTGGTGCTCAACAACTCCTTCCAGTCGCTGCTGGCCTTCCCGCCCGGCGGGACCGTGCCGCAGCCCGACGCCGCCGAGTCCTGCCAGTTCACCGGCACCGACACGATGACGTACACCTGCACGCTGAAGGCCGGGCTGAAGTTCACCAACGGGCACCCGGTGACGGCCGAGGACGTCAAGTTCTCGATCGACCGCACCAAGCGGATCAACGACCCGGCCGGTCCGCTGCCGCTGCTGTCCACCATCAAGTCGGTGGAGACCAACGGCGACCGCGAGGTCACCTTCCACCTGGAGACCCCCGACGCGGTCTTCCCGGCCAAGCTGGCCTCCCCGGCCGGCGCGATCGTGGACCACCAGGTCTTCCCGGCCGACAAGCTGCTGGAGAACGACAAGCTGGTCGGCTCCGGCCGGTACCGGGTGGACGCGATCGAGAACCGCGGCAAGAGCCCGGCCAAGGTCACGCTGTCGCCGAACCCGACCTACAAGGGCAGCGCCGGCAAGCCCGAGAACAACAAGTTCACCGTCCGCTTCTACGAGAAGGCGGACGAGCTGAAGGCCGCCCTCGACAAGGGCGAGGTGGACGTCGCGGACAACAGCCTCGAACCCGCCACGGCGGCGCAGATCAAGAACGACGACCAGTCCGGCAAGGGCAACCTGCGGGTCGCCGAGGGCGACAGCGGCGAGACCTTCTACCTGGTGTTCAACACCAAGGACGAGGTCGGCGGCAACCAGGCCGTCCGGCAGGCGATGGCCCAGCTGATCGACCGCAAGGCGCTGGCCCACGACGTGTACGCGGGCACCGTGCTGCCGCTGTACTCGGTCGTCCCGGCCGGCGTGGTGGGCCACACCACCGCCTTCTTCGACAAGTACGGCGAGCCGGACGTCGCCAAGGCCAAGAAGATCCTGACCAGCGCGCACATCACCACCCCGGTCAAGCTCACCCTGACCTGGTCGCGCTCCCGGGCCGGCGCCACCGAGCTGGAGGAGGTCAAGAAGCAGCTGGACGCCAGCGGCCTGTTCCAGGTGACGGTCCAGCAGGAGCCGGACTGGAACACCTTCATCGCCAACTGGTCGAACAACAGCTACCAGGCCTATCTGATCGGCTGGACCCCCGACTACGTGGACGCGGACAACTACATCACCCCGCTGGTGGTGGGGGGCGGCGCGTTCCACAACAACTGGGATGACCCGCAGATCAGCACCAAGCTGGTGCCGGACTCGATCAAGCTCACCGACCGCACCGGCGGCGGCAACTACGCGACGATCCAGAACCGGCTGGCCGACGCCGTGCCGATGGTCCCGCTGTACCAGAACAAGTCCTTCTACGTGTACCGGGTCGGCGTCAGCGGCGTGGACAGCACCGTGGACAACACCAGCCGCTTCCGCTTCTGGGAGATCGGCCGCACCGGCAAGAAGTAACGTTTCACCCGGTTGCCCAAGGCGCCACAACGGCCCGCCACTCCCACCGGGAGTGACGGGCCGTCGGCCGTTCCAGAGAGCTCTACAGGGCGCCGGGGCGCACCAGGCCGCTCTCGTACGCGTACACCGCCGCCTGCACCCGGTCACGCAGCTGGAGCTTGGTCAGCACATGGCCGACATGGGTCTTCACCGTCGTCTCGGAGACGAACAGCTCGGCCGCGATCTCCGCGTTCGACAGCCCACGGGCCACCAGCCGCAGCACCTCCACCTCACGCTCCGTCAGCACGGTGAGCGCCTGCGGCGGCGCCTCGTCACCGGACGGCAGCTTGGTGGCGTACATGTCCAGCAACCGGCGGGTCACCGACGGGGCCAGCATCGCCGCACCGTCCGCCACCACCCGGATCGCCTGTACCAGCTCCTCCGCCGGCACGTCCTTCAGCAGGAAGCCGCTGGCGCCCGCGCGCAACGCCTCCACCACGTACTCGTCCAGGTCGAAGGTGGTCAGCACCAGGACCTTCGCCGGGCCGGTGCGGTCCGGCCCGGCGATGCGGCGGGTGGCCTCCACGCCGTCCATCCGCGGCATCCGGATGTCCATCAGCACCACGTCCGGCTGCAGCGCGCGGACCTGGTCCAGCGCCTGCTGCCCGTCGCCCGCCTCGCCGACCACCACGAGATCGGACTCCGCCTCCAGAATCATCCGGAAACCGGTACGGAGCAGCGGCTGGTCGTCCACCAGCAGCACACGGATCGTCACCTACGACTCCTTGCGGGGGTTGGTCAAAGTGGCCAGGGGCAGCGGGTACGGCGGGGGAGTGCCACCGAACTCCGGGCAGCTGGACTTGTGGTCGCACCAGTCGCACAGCCGGTTGCGGGTCGCCGGGAACTCACCGGTGGCCACGGCCGCCGAGATCGCCTCCCACAGCGCCTCCAGCTTCCGCTCCACCGCCAGCAGATCGGCCTGGTCCGGGTCGTACGTCACCACATCGCCGCCGCCGCCGAGATACACCAGCTGCAGCCGCTTGGGGAGCACGCCCTTCCACCGCCAGACCACCAGCGCGTAGAACTTCATCTGGAACATCGCCTTGCCCTCGAAGTCCCGCGAGGGCGCCCGGCCGGTCTTGTAGTCCACCAGCCGCACCTCGCCGGACGGCGCGACGTCCACCCGGTCGATGTAGCCGCGCAGCAGCAGGCCCGAGGCCAGCGCGGTCTCCACGTACAGCTCCCGCTCCACGGGGTGCAGCCGGGTCGGGTCCTCCAGCCGGAACCACTTCTCCACCAGCTTCTCGGCATCGCCCAGCCAGCCGGCCAGCTTCTCCGGCTCGTCCGGGAACAGATCCGCCAGCTCCGGCCGTTCCCCGAGCAGCCGCTCCCACTGCGGGGCCAGCAGCCCCCGGGCCCGCTCGGGGGTGCGCTCCGCCGGCGGATGGTCGAACAGCCGCTCCAGCACCGCGTGCACCAGCGTCCCCCGGGTCGCCGCCGCACTCGGCGGCTCCGGCAGCCGGTCGATCACCCGCAGCCGGTACAGCAGCGGGCAGGTCATGAAGTCACCCGCCCGGGACGGCGACAGCCCGGTCGGCGCGGCCGCCGGACGGGCAGTGGGTGTGGGGTCGGTCTGCTGCATGCCCCGACCCTATTGCACCGGACGGACAGCATGGGCGAACGGGTCGAGAAGGTGGGTATGGCAAAGGAGAGCGGGGTGCGCCGCCGCCGCGACGGGAGATCACGTAGCGTACGAGGAACCCACGTCGCGCACGCGAGATCCACGGAGCGTACGGGGGCACCAGAGGGTCGGCGGAGGGTGAAGGGAGCACGGTGAACGACACCAAGGGGCGGGCACCCGGGGAACCGGACTCGCCGGACGGCGGCGAACCACCCCGCGGCGGCATCCTGATGGGCCGCCCGTTCGGCGTGCCCGTCTACGTCACCCCGTCCTGGTTCCTGGTCGCCGCCCTGATCACCTGGATCTTCGGCAGCCGGCTCGCCGACGTCCTGCCCGAGCTCGGCGCCACCCGCTACCTGCTCGCCTTCTCCTTCGCCGTCGCCTTCTACGGCTCGGTGCTGGTCCACGAACTCGCTCACACCCTGGTCGGGCTGCGCTACAAACTGGGCGTGCGCCGCATCCAGCTCCAGTTCCTCGGCGGCGTCTCCGAGATCGAGAAGGAGGCCGACCGCCCCTGGCGCGAGTTCTGGCTCGCCCTCGTCGGCCCGCTGCTCTCCCTGGTGCTGGCCGGCGCCTTCTGGGCCGGCTTCAAGGCCGTCGAACCCGCCACCGTCCCCGGTGTCCTGCTGGCCGGCCTGATGATCTCCAACCTGGTGGTCGCCGCCTTCAACCTGCTGCCCGGCCTCCCGCTGGACGGCGGCCGGATGCTGCGCGCCGTCGTCTGGGCCGCCACCGGAGACCCCATGAAGGGCACCCTCGCCGCCGTCTGGGCCGGCCGCGCCCTGGCCATCGCCGTCGTCCTCGGCCTGCCCGTCATCGGCGCCGCCCAGAACGCCCAACGCTCCACCGGCGAAGCCATGCTGGACGGCGTCCTCGCCGCCATCCTCGGCTTCATCATCTGGCAGGGCGCCGGCAACTCGCTGCGCAACGCCCGCCTCAAGGAGGTCCTGCCCGGGCTCAAGATCCGCGACCTGGCCCGCCGCAGCATCGACGTCACCGCCGACACCCCCCTCGGCGAAGCCCTCCGCCGCGCCCACGAGGCCCACGCCGGCGCGATCGTGGTCGTCGACGGCCACGGCGAACCCACCGCCCTGGTCAAGGAATCCGCGGTCAGCAACGTTCCCGAACACCGCCGCCCCTGGGTCGCCGTCTCCGCCGTCGCCCGCGACCTCGAACCCGGCCACACCATCCCCGTGGACCTGGCCGGCGAACAGATCCTGGAAACCCTGCGCCGCGCCCCCGCCTCCGAATACCTGGTGGTCCGCGCCGACGGCACCGTCTACGGCGTACTCTCCCTCGCCGACCTCGAACGCCGCCTCACCGCCGCCGTCCTCGGGCGTGCCTGACGATCCCCGTCGGGCGCGAATCGTCAGGCACGCCCGGGCGCCCGACCGGCTGAACCGATCATGTGGTCGGGACAGCCCTCCGGCTCCCGTAGGATGGCCCCCATGTCCGAACCGACCGGTGCCGCCCGCCGACGCGGGCCCTTCCAGGTCGGGGACCAGGTCCAGCTGACCGACCCCAAGGGCCGCCACTACACGTTCACGCTCCAGGCCGGGAACCAATTCCACACCCACAAGGGTGCGTTCCCGCACGACGAGCTGATCGGCGCTCCCGAGGGCACGGTCGTCCGCACCACGGGAAACGTCCCGTACCTCGCGCTGCGCCCCCTGCTCCCCGACTACGTCCTGTCCATGCCGCGCGGCGCTGCCGTGATCTACCCCAAGGACGCGGGGCAGATCCTGGCCATGGCCGACATCTTCGCCGGCGCGAGGGTGGTGGAGGCGGGCGTCGGTTCCGGCGCCCTGTCCACCTACCTGCTGCGCGCCGTCGGCGACACCGGCATGCTCGCCTCCTACGAGCGGCGTGAGGACTTCGCGGACATCGCCCGCGGCAACGTCGAACGCTACTTCGGCGGCCCGCACCCCGCGTGGAAGCTCACCGTCGGCGACCTCCAGGACAACCTGGTCGAGACCGACGTCGACCGTGTCATCCTCGACATGCTCGCCCCCTGGGAGTGCCTGGACGTCGCCTCCAAGGCGCTCGTCCCCGGCGGCCTCATCTGCTGCTACGTGGCCACCACCACGCAGATGTCCCGCACCGTCGAGGCGCTGCGCGAACACGGCACCTTCACCGAGCCGCAGGCCTGGGAGACCATGGTCCGCACCTGGCACCTCGAAGGCCTCGCCGTCCGCCCCGACCACCGCATGATCGGTCACACCGGCTTCCTGCTCACGGCTCGCCGCCTGGCCGACGGTGTCGAACCCCCGCTCCGCCGCCGCCGCCCCGCGAAGGGCGCCTACGGCGAGGACTACGACGCGGCGGAGCCCGAGCTGACGCTCGCGGAGCGGGCCGCAGTGCGCAAGGCGCAGCGGGAAGCGGCCGCGCACGACGGCCGGGACCTGAACTAGCGGATTCGCAATCACGGGCGCGTGGGGGCACCTCCCGGCCCGGCTAGGGCTGGGGGAGAACTGCGCGAGCAAGAAGTGCACGTCCGCAAGGTCGCGATCAAGTGCAGGTCATTGTCCCGCCCAGCGACCTTGCGGACTGGTTTCTTCCGTTTCGCGCAGTTCCCCGCGCCCCTGTTTATGCGCCCACCCGGTCTCGAGCGCCCATTCCCCCGTGTGCGAAAATGCCCGGACTGAGAGGGGAGTTCGTGTGCACGCACGGTCGGGGTTGAAGCACTGGGTGCTGGTCGCGGCGGGGTGTGCCGCTGTGGTGGGTGGGGCGTTGGGGGCGACGTCGGCGACCGGGGCCGTGGTGACGGGTCATCAGGCCGAGGCGGTGGTGCCGGAGGTGGACCTGGCGAAGGTCCAACTGCCCATGGAGTGCGGGCCGTTCCCGGTCGCGGTGAGTCTGAAGGCGTCGGCGGTCGTGGACGGGAAGTCGCTCGGAGTGCTCGCCGCGCACTGCCAGGCCGACATGGGGACCCCGCCGGACCAGGTGTTCGTGGTGGAGGGCGCCGGCAGGCCGGTTGAGTTGCTCTCCGACCGCGACGGGTACACGCTCACGGAGTTGACGATCCGCTCCGACGGTTCGATCCGCGGAGCGGCTCGCGGCTACTCCTCCGACGACGTGCCGCGCTTCTCGCCGGACGTGGTGGTGGAGTTGATGTGGACCCAGTCCGCTCGCGGGTGGGCGAAGACCGAGACCCGGACCCCCGCCCACACCGCCTGACGGCCCGTCAGTCCGCGTCCGGGCCGTACACCTCGACGCCGTCGGCGGCCCGGCGGACGTGGATGCAGTCGCCCGGGCAGTCCTTCACCGAGTCCACCACGTCCTGAAGGAGGGTCAGCGGGACGGGCACCGTCTCGCCGGGCTGCTGGCGCAACTCGTCGTCCTCACCCTTCACATAGGCGAGTCCGTCGATGTCGAGTTCGAAGACCTCGGGCGCGTACTGCGCGCAGATCCCGTCTCCGGTGCACAGATCCTGGTCGATCCAGACTTCGAGTGCCTCGCCCGTCCCCGCCATTGCCCCTGCCGTTTCTGCTCTGGTCGCCCCGCATTCGGGGACATTCCTGTCACGATACATCCGCGCTGCTTTGAACCGTTGAGGGGTGGGCATCTCCTCTGTCAGAGGGGAAGCGTGCAGGGCGAACATCGGACACGCCCGATCCATCTTTCTGATCTAGGGGTTTACATGACCCTGGTCCCAGGTAGGTTTGGGTCGTCCAGCTCCCCCAGGAGGAGGTGAGGACCGTGGCAGCCCACGATGACGACTACGACCGCAGCGCCGGCAGGCCCGCACGGGGGTCCGACGAGGCCGCGCAGGTCTCCTACCTCGAGCAGGAGATCGCCGTCCTTCGGCGCCGGCTCGCCGATTCTCCGCGCAGCTCAAGGGTGCTTGAGGAGCGGATCGTCGAGCTGCAGACCAACCTGGCCGGCGTGACCGCCCAGAACGAGAGGCTCGTCGCCACCCTGCGCGAGGCCCGCGACCAGATCGTGGCCCTCAAGGAGGAGGTGGACCGGCTCGCCCAGCCGCCCGCCGGATTCGGCGTCTTCCTCGAGAAGAACGAGGACGGCACGGCCGACATCTTCACCGGCGGCCGCAAGCTCCGGGTCAACGTCAGCCCCGGCGTGGAGCTGGACGAGCTGAGCCGCGGCCAGGAGGTGATGCTCAACGAGGCGCTGAACGTCGTCGAGGCGATGGCGTTCGAGCGGATCGGCGAGATCGTCACCCTCAAGGAGCTGCTCGAGGGCGGCGACCGGGCGCTGGTGGTCGGGCACACCGACGAGGAACGGGTGGTGCGCCTCGCCGAGCCGCTGCGTGAACTCACCCTGCGGGCGGGCGACGCGCTGCTGCTGGAGCCGCGCTCCGGCTACGTGTACGAGGTGGTGCCGAAGTCCGAGGTCGAGGAACTGGTCCTCGAGGAGGTCCCGGACATCGACTACCGGCAGATCGGTGGCCTGGCCAACCAGATCGAGCAGATCCGGGACGCGGTGGAGCTGCCGTACCTGCACGCCGACCTGTTCAAGGAGTTCGAGCTGCGTCCGCCCAAGGGCGTGCTGCTGTACGGTCCTCCCGGCTGCGGCAAGACGCTGATCGCCAAGGCGGTCGCCAACTCGCTGGCCAAGAAGGTCGCCGAGGTGACGGGCCGGCCGCAGGGCAAGAGCTACTTCCTCAACATCAAGGGCCCCGAGCTGCTCAACAAGTACGTGGGCGAGACCGAGCGGCAGATCCGCCTGGTCTTCCAGCGGGCCCGGGAGAAGGCGGGCGAGGGCACGCCGGTCATCGTCTTCTTCGACGAGATGGAGTCGCTGTTCCGCACCCGCGGCTCCGGCGTCAGCTCGGACGTGGAGAACACCATCGTCCCGCAGCTGCTGGCGGAGATCGACGGCGTGGAGGGCCTGGAGAACGTCATCGTGATCGGCGCCTCCAACCGGGAGGACATGATCGACCCGGCGATCCTGCGGCCCGGCCGGCTGGACGTCAAGATCAAGATCGAGCGGCCGGACGCCGAGGCGGCCAAGGACATCTTCTCCAAGTACCTCAAGGACTCGCTGCCGTTCCACCCCGACGACGTCAAGGAGCACGAGGGCTCGGTGCCCGCCACCGTGGCCGCCATGATCCAGTCGGTGGTCGAGCGGATGTACTCCGAGACCGAGGAGAACCGCTTCCTGGAGGTCACCTACGCCAACGGTGACAAGGAAGTGCTGTTCTTCAAGGACTTCAACTCCGGCGCGATGATCCAGAACATCGTCGACCGCGCGAAGAAGATGGCCATCAAGGACTTCCTCGACCACGGCCAGCGCGGTCTGCGCGTCTCCCACCTGCTCGCCGCCTGCGTGGACGAGTTCAAGGAGAACGAGGACCTGCCCAACACCACCAACCCGGACGACTGGGCCCGCATCTCCGGCAAGAAGGGCGAGCGGATCGTGTTCATCCGCACCCTCGTCACCGGCAAGCAGGGCGCCGAGTCCGGTCGCTCCATCGACACTGTCGCCAACACGGGGCAGTACCTGTAGTACGCGAACCACCCCGTCCGGCTGCGGCGCTCGCAGGGCTCCGCAGCCGGACGGCGCGTCTGCACCGGCAGTACCGACAGGGTCAGGAGGGCCGCATGACCGTACGGCGCGTGATGGGGATCGAGACCGAGTACGGCATCTCCGTGCCGGGCCACCCGAACGCCAACGCCATGCTCACCTCGTCCCAGATCGTCAACGCCTACGCGGCGGCGATGCACCGGGCGCGCCGCGCCCGCTGGGACTTCGAGGAGGAGAATCCGCTGCGCGACGCCCGGGGCTTCGACCTGGCGCGGGACGTGGCGGACGCCAGCCAGCTCACCGACGAGGACATCGGCCTGGCCAACGTCATCCTCACCAATGGCGCCCGGTTCTACGTCGACCACGCGCACCCCGAGTACTCGTCACCCGAGGTCACCAACCCGCGCGACGCGGTGCTGTGGGACAAGGCCGGCGAGCGCATCATGGCCGAGGCCGCCGCCCGCGCGCTGGAGCTGCCCAACGGGCAGCGGATCCTGCTCTACAAGAACAACACCGACAACAAGGGCGCCTCCTACGGCACCCACGAGAACTACCTGATGCAGCGGGCCACCCCGTTCGCCGACATCGTCCGCCACCTCACGCCGTTCTTCGTCTCCCGCCAGGTGGTGTGCGGGGCCGGCCGGGTCGGGCTCGGGCAGGAGGGCGGCGGGCACGGCTTCCAGATCAGCCAGCGCGCCGACTACTTCGAGGTCGAGGTCGGCCTGGAGACCACCCTCAAGCGCCCGATCATCAACACCCGCGACGAGCCGCACGCCGACGCCGAGAAGTACCGCCGGCTGCACGTCATCATCGGCGACGCCAACCTCTCCGAGATCTCCACCTACCTCAAGCTCGGCACCACCGCGCTGGTCCTGTCGATGATCGAGGACGGCTTCATCGCCGTCGATCTCGCCGTCGACCAGCCGGTGCGCACCCTGCACCGGGTCTCGCACGACCCGGAGCTGAAGCACCTGGTGTCGCTGCGCTCGGGGCGCAAGCTCACCGCCGTCCAGTTGCAGATGGAGTACTGCGAACTGGCCCGCAAGTATGTCGAGGACCGCTTCGGGCAGGACGCCGACGACCAGACCATGGACGTGCTGGCCCGCTGGGAGGACGTGCTGGGCCGGCTGGAGCGCGACCCGATGAGCCTGTCCCGGCAGCTCGACTGGGTCGCGAAGAAGGAGATCCTGGAGGGCTACCGCCAGCGCGACGCCCTGAACTGGGAGAGCCCGCGCCTGCAGCTCGTCGATCTCCAGTACAGCGACGTGCGCCCCGACAAGGGCCTGTACAACCGTCTGGAGGCGCGCGGCCGGATGGAGCGGCTGCTCACCGAGGACGAGGTGCGCCGCGCCGTCACCCAGCCGCCCGAGGACACCCGCGCCTACTTCCGCGGCCGCTGCCTGGAGCAGTACGCCGACCACGTGGCCGCCGCGTCCTGGGATTCGGTCATCTTCGACCTGCCGGGTCGCGACACCCTCCAGCGGGTGCCCACCATGGAGCCGTTGCGCGGCACCAAGGCACACGTCAAGGAACTGCTCGACCGGTGCCGCACCGCGGAGGATCTGGTACGGGTCCTGTCCGGCGGGTAACTTTTCGATCACCACGGGTGAACATTTCCCCGACGGGGAATCATTCAGGTGAGCAGCGAGCGTTGTACCGGAACACCGAGCGAGCGGGGTGAGGAAAATGGCGGAGAAGGACACCGGAGGCGGCCAGCAGCGGGCCAGCCGCTCTTCCGAGGAGGTCGAGGAGCAGGCCGCGGAAACCCAGGCCTCGGACGACCTCAAGGAACGGCAGGAAAAGCTCAGCGACGACGTCGACGCGGTGCTGGACGAAATCGACGAAGTGCTGGAATCCAACGCCGAGGATTTTGTGCGGGGATTCGTGCAGAAGGGCGGCGAGTGAGAGGGGGGAACCCCTTTCCACCGGAAAAGAGCACGGCGAGCGCCGCAGGCATGCCCAAAGCGCGCCTGCGGTCTCGCCTTCTCTGCGGTCCGTCACCCAAGGACGTGGATCGGGCGCCCGGAGCGGGTAGGGTCCGGGGCACAACTCCAACTTTGGATCTTCGATCTGGAAGGACACGTGTGGAAGCCAACCTCAGTGGCACCGGGCGTCTACCGGCTGCCTTCCTCACCCCCGGTTCCTCCTCGTTCCTCGACTTCCTCGACAGCTACGCGCCGCAGCTCCTGCCGGGGCGGCGCACCCTCCCCGAAGGGATGACCGTCGAGGCGCCGCACGGCACCACCATCGTGTCCGCGGTCTTCGAGGGCGGCGTGGTGCTCGCCGGCGACCGCCGGGCCACCATGGGCAACGTCATCGCCCAGCGCGACATGGAGAAGGTCTTCCCGGCCGACGAGTACAGCGCGGTCGGCATCGCCGGCACCGCCGGCCTCGCCATCGAGATGGTGCGGCTGTTCCAGCTGGAACTCGAGCACTACGAGAAGATCGAGGGCACCGTGCTCTCCTTGGAGGGCAAGGCCAACCGGCTCACCACCATGATCCGGTCGAACCTGGCGATGGCCATGCAGGGCCTCGCCGTCGTCCCGGTCTTCGCCGGCTACGACCTCGACCTCGGCCGCGGCCGGATCTTCACCTACGACGTCACCGGCGGCCGCTCCGAGGAGCGCGCGGGTTTCGCCGCCACCGGCTCCGGCTCGGTGTTCGCCCGCGGCGCGATGAAGAAGCTCTACCGGCCGGGGATGACGGCCGACCAGGCCGCCACCCTCACCGTCCAGGCGCTGTACGACGCCGCCGACGACGACTCGGCGACCGGCGGCCCCGACCTCGCCCGCAAGATCTTCCCGATCGTCACGCTGATCACCGAGGACGGCTTCCGCCGGCTCAGCGAGGAAGAGGTCACCGCGATCGCGGTGACCATCACCGACCAGCGGCGCGAGCACCCCAACGGCCCGCAGGCCCCGCTGCTCTGAATCCGCCTCAACCACCCGAAGGGAGACCGGCGGTGTCCACGCCGTTCTACGTCTCGCCCCAGCAGGCCATGGCGGACCGCGCGGAGTACGCCCGCAAGGGCATCGCGCGCGGACGCAGCGTGGTCGTGCTCACCTACGCCGACGGCATCGTCTTCGTCGCGGAGAACACCTCCCGCGCCCTGCACAAGGTCTCCGAGATCTACGACAAGATCGCGTTCGCCGCGGTCGGCCGCTACAACGAGTTCGAGAACCTGCGGATCGGCGGCGTGCGCTACGCCGACCTGCGCGGCTACTCCTACGACCGGGCCGACGTCACCGCCCGCGGCCTGGCCAACGTGTACGCCCAGACCCTGGGCACCATCTTCTCCTCGGTCGGGGAGAAGCCCTACGAGGTCGAGCTGATCGTCGCCGAGGTCGGCCGCACCGACGCCGACGACCAGATCTACCGGCTCACCCCCGACGGCTCGGTGGTGGACGAGAAGAACGCCGTCGTGGTCGGCGGCAACGCCGACTCCATCGGCAACTACCTCGGCCAGCGCCACCGGGCCGGGCTGACCCTCGCCGAGGCGCTCAAGCTCGCCGTCGACGGCCTGGCCCGCGACCCCAACGGCGGCAGCCCGCGCACCCTGACGCCCGAGCAGCTGGAGGTCGCCGTCCTCGACCGCCAGCGCGTCCAGCAGCGCAAGTTCAAGCGCATCCTGGGCGGCCAGCTGTCCCGGCTGCTCAGCGGCGACGAGAGCGCCGCCGCCGACGAGGACGAAGGCACCACCGCCGAATGACCGCGGCAGGCGGCCCGCCCCCCTGCCGGGC
>NZ_JBHWEN010000049.1:0-19237 GCF_042734215.1 Kitasatospora sp. NPDC059673
CGACGACGATCTTGGCGGAGGTGGTGGCGCGGCTGGGGGCGGCCGCGTTAGAGCTTGCGAAGTCCACTGAGGACCCTTTCGAGCAGCGTGACGTCAGGCGTACCGCCCGACTCGCCCGCGGCGGCGGGCTGGTGGATGGCGACCAGACCGGCCTCGGCCAGGTCTGCGACAAGGATGCGGGCGACGCCGAGCGGGACTCCCGCCAGCGCGGAGATCTCGGCGACCGACTTGACCTCACGGCACAGCGCCACGATGCGCGCGTGCTCGGGCAGCAAGGTGCCCGGCGGGTTGGTGCCCGTGGTCGAGATCAGTGCCTCGATGGCCAGCTGGTAGCGCGGCCTGGTACGTCCGCCGGTCATGGCGTACGGGCGGACCAGCGGCTGCTGCTCGTAGCCGTCCGACTGCTGGCCGCCGTAGCCGTTTCCGTACCCGTTGCCGTATGAGCCGGCGGGTGTCGGGGGCATTGCGTCCTCCTTGTGCTGCAGTCGTTCGCTGCCGGAGCCCTGGGCCTGCCGGCTGACCGGATGTCAGCCACCGAGCGGCGAAGACTTGGGGGTGGGTGTGCCGGACCCGGTTCGGACGGGCCCGGCACAGTGAGGGTGGTGCTGAGGAGCGGATGGGACCGGACCGGTGGTCAGTGCAGCAGGCTGCCCTGGAGCTCGGCCCGCAGAGCGGGAGTGAGGACCGCACCGGCCCGGTCGACCAGCAGGGCCATCTCGTAGCCCACCAGGCCGATGTCGGAGTCCGGCGAGGCCAGCACCGCGAGCGCGGAGCCGTCGCTGATCGCCATCAGGAACAGGAAACCCCGCTCCATCTCCACGACGGTCTGGTTGACCTCGCCGCCCTCGAAGATCCGGCTGGCGCCGGAGGTCAGCGAGGTCAACCCGGAGGCGACCGCGGCGAGCTGGTCGGCGCGGTCCCGGGGGAACCCCTCGGACATGCACAGCAGCAGACCGTCGGCCGAGACCACCACCGTGTGGGACACCCCGGGGGTGTTGTCCACGAAGTTGGTGATCAGCCAGTTCAGGTTCTGGGCGGCCTGGCTCATCATCTGACTCAACTCAACGCTCCTGGTGCTCGGGGCCGAAGCCGTTGTTGCCATCGGCGTCGAACTGGGCTCCCCGGAGGCCCTCGGACGTGCCGCCGAAGTCGAAGCCCGGCCGCTGCTGCGGCGCGGGACGGCCGGAGCCCGGCTGCTGCGAACCGGCCTGGCGGCCCTGCTGGATGCCGCGGCGCAGGTTGGTCAACCGGCCGCGCACCTCCTCCGGACTGCGCGAGACCTGCGGGCCCGTCAGCGGGCTGGCCTCGGCGCTGCCGGAGACCAGGTTGGCCTGCGGGGTGCGACGGGGCAGCCCCGAGGTGGTCAGGCCGTCGGTCTGCGGCTCGCGCATCTGCTCGGCCCGCCGCCAGCGCTCGTCGTTCGCGGACGGGCGCCACGGGGCGTCCGGACCGGGACCGGCGGGCTGCTGCTGCGGGTACTGCTCGGCCTGCGGGACCTGCGGCTGCGGGGCCGGAGCCTGCGGCTGCGGGGCGGCGGGGGCCTGCGGGGCCTGCCGTTCCGCCGCCGGGCGCTGCGGGGCACCCTGCGGGCCACCCGGCACCGGCCGCTGCGGCATGCCCTGCGGACGCTGCTGCGGGTACTGCTCGGCCTGCTGGAACGGCTCGGCCTGCTGCGGAGCCTGCGGCCGCGCGGCCGGAGCCTGCGCGGCCGGAGCCTGCGGGGCCGGTCGGGACGGCTGCTGGTCGAACCCGGGCGCACTGGTACCGGGCCGCTGCGGCTGGTACCCCCGGGAGCGGACCTGCTCACGGGCCGGCACCGGGGCGGCAGCCGACTCGCCGGCGGTCGGCAGCGCCATCGGCTGCGGCCGCTCCGCGAACTGCTGGGGGACGACCCGCTCCTGAGGCGGCGCCACCACCGGCACACCCTGACCCACCGGGTCCGGCAGCACCGGCTCCACCAGGCCCAGGCCCAGCGGGTCGCGCGGGTCGATGTCGGACGCCTCGAAGCGCGGCCGGGCGAACCCGCCCGGCTGGTCCGCCGGGGCGGCTTCCAGCGGCGCGGCCGGCTGCTGCTGCGGCAGCGGACGGCGCGGCGGCTGCTGCGACTGCTCGGCGCGGCCGTGCTGGGTCGGCTCCCCGCCCGGACGGCGCTCCATCCCGGGACGGCCTTCCATCCCGGGACGGCCTTCCATCCCGGGATGGCCCTCCATCCCGGGACGGCTCTCCAGGCCCGGACGGTTCTCCATCCCAGGACGGCCTTCCATCCCCGGACGGCTCTCCATCCCGGGACGGCTCTCCAGGCCCGGACGGCCTTCCGCCGGACGGGTCCGCTCCGGACCGCCCTGCGGAGCCTGCGGGCCCTGCGGACGACGCGGACCACCCTGCGGGCCCTGCGGAGCCTGCGGTCCCTGCGGACGGCGCGGCGGAAGACCGCCCTGACCGCCCTGACCGCCCTGACCGCCCTGCAGGCCCGGCGCACCGGACGCACCCGGCACCCGCCGCGGCGGCAGCCCGCCACCGGTCGGCGCACCGGCACCCGCACCCGCACCCGCACCCGCACCGACCGGGGCCGCCGGGCCGGACACACCCGGCGCCGGGTTGTCGCGCAGCGACTGGCCGACCGAACGGGTCGGCAGGCCACCGGTGCGGCCGCCCTGGGCCCCACCGTTGCCGAACGCGCCGCCGGGGCCGAAGCCGCCCTGCGCGGGCGTCTCGCCCGGCCCGCGCCGGCCACCCGTACCCGCCGGGCCCTGGGGCGCGGCCGGAGCGGACGGACCGGACGGAGCGCCCGGGGTGAACAGATCGGGGCTGCCGCCCATCGGGCCCTGGCCGAGCTGCGGACGGCCGCCCTGGCCGCCCTGCCCGCCGACCGCCGGACCCTGGCCGAGCGCGGTGCGCGCACCGGGCAGGTCGCCCGCGGGACGGCCCTGCTGACGCGGCGTCGGCGCGACCCCGCGCTGCGGCCGGCCGCCCTGGCCGGCCCCGGCGCCCGCACCGGGCCGGTTGCCACGCCGCTCGGCGGAGTTGGTGACGTCCACGGGCAGCATGACCAGCGCGGTGGTGCCGCCGGAGTCGGACGGGCGGAGCTGGATCCGGATGCCGTGTCGCAGGGACAGGCGGCCGACCACGAACAGACCCATGCGGCGGGACACCGAGACGTCCACCACCGGCGGGTTGGCCAGACGCTCGTTGATGTCGGCCAGGTCGTCGGGGGAGAGGCCGATGCCGGTGTCGTGGATCTCGATCAGCACCCGGCCGTCGGGCAGGGCGTGACCGGTGACCCGGACCCGGGTCTGCGGGGAGGAGAACGAGGTGGCGTTCTCCAGCAGCTCGGCGAGCAGGTGGACGAGGTCGTTGACGACGCGTCCGGCGACCTCGGCGGTGGGCACCGAGGCGAGTTCGATGCGCTCGTACTGCTCCACCTCGGAGGCGGCGGCGCGGAGCACGTCGACCAGCGGGACGGGGCGGGTCCACCGGCGGCCCGGGTCCTCGCCCGCGAGGACGAGGAGGTTTTCGCCGTTGCGGCGCATGCGGGTGGCGAGGTGGTCGAGCTTGAACAGCGAGGCCAGCTGGTCCGGGTCGGCCTCGCGGCTCTCCAGTTCGGAGATCAGCGACAGCTGGCGCTGGATCAGGCCCTGGCTGCGGCGCGACAGGTTGGTGAACATCGCGTTGATGTTGCCTCGCAGCAGCGCCTGCTCGGCGGCCAGTCGGACCGCCTCGCGGTGCACCATGTCGAAGGCGTGCGCCACGTGGCCGATCTCGTCGGCGGAGTCGACGCCGACCGGTTCGACGGTGACGTCCACGTCGTGCGGGTCGCTCTCGGAGAGCGTCTTGACCAGCTCCGGCAGGCGGCGCTCGGCGACGTCCTCGGCGGAGGCCTGCAGGCGGGTCAGCGAGCGCACCATCGAGCGGGCCACCAGGGCGGCGCCGGCGATGGCGACGACGAGCACCAGGGCGACCACGGCGGCGTTGATGACCGACTCGGTGTCGACGTCCGACTGCAGCGCCTGGGCCTTGCCGTCGAGGACGTTGACCAGGTTGTTCTCAATGGTCTTCTCGGCGCTGACCTTGGCCGTCGACTTGTCGAACCACTCCTTGTAGGACGGGTTGTCGGTCTGCCGGATGCCGTTGGTGTTCAGCGCCTGCTTGGCGAACCGGTCGGCCTCGGCGACGACCTGGTTGTAGCTCATCGCCGCGCGCAGCGTGCGGGCCTCGCTCTCGCCGTAGATGGCGGTGAAGTTGGCGAGGGCGTTGTCCTCGGAGCTCATCAGCCGGACGCCGAAGGTCTCGTCGGAGGGCGACAGGTACGGGCCGTTGGGGTTCGCGAGCGCGGCGCTGAGCAGCGCGCGCTGCATCGAGGTGTACTCCTTGGCCGTGGAGAACTGGAACAGCGCACGGGTGGTCTTGATCAGCTCGGTGGAGTTCGAGGTGATCGCGATGTCCTGGGTGGCGCCGATCAGGTCCTTGATGATCACGTCGTAGTTGGTGATCGTGGCCTGGATGTTGTCGCGGGCGGCGAACGCGCCGCTACGGGCCCGGGGCAGCGTGTTGAGGTCCTTGCGGACCTGCAGCAGCAGGGTCTTGGAGCCGGCCAGGTCGAGGTTGTCGAACTTGTCGGCGCTGGCGTTGAAGGTCTTCGACAGCGTGTTGGTCTGCCGGTACGCGTCGGCGATCTCGGGGTCGTTGTCGGCGCTGCCGCCGGCGGCCAGCGGGCCGGCCGAGATGTCGCGTTCGTACTGCAGGGCGTTGGCCAGCGCGGTGGCGTTGCGGGCGAGCTCGGCCAGGTCGCTCATCTGGGACAGCTGGCGGGAGTTCGCCATCGACTCCTGCACCCGCAGGCCGCCCAGCGCCAGCGAGACGACCACGGGCAGGAACAGCAGCGCGATCAGACGGGTGCGGATTCGCCAGTTGCGCATGGCGAAGCGGCTCGCGCCGGTGGCACGACGGCGGTTGAGCGTGCCGCGCAGTCTCGCGCGGCGGCTCTGCTTGTCGGCCGGCGCACTGCCGTCCTGCTGCTTGGGCGCGCTCGCCGCGCCCGGGGCACTGCTGTCGGCGGCGGCCTCGGCGGGGGCGCCGAACGGCCGCTCACCCTGGCCTGTCGCCGGTGCCGCCTGGTGGGCGCCGGCCACGGGCTCCCGCGACTCCGGCTCACCCGCGGCGCCGTTGCCCCTCTTGAAACGTCCCTGCACTGGCGTCGCAACCTCTGGACCGGGCGCCCTTCCCCGCCGGGCGGAGATAGAGCGGTGTCGAGTTTTTCCGTGGCATTCCAGCACAGCGGGGGAAGTCCAACAAGGGCCGTTACGACTCGGTGTCCAGGGCTACCGAGCGCGTGCGGTGACTCACGGTCCGTGTTGCTTCGGGTTCGGAATATGGTCTTTTTCGGACACTCGTCCTAGCCATGTCAACAAAGAGGAAGATCAGTTTGTGCGGCAAATGTCCGCAATATCCCCAATGAGAGATTTTGCCATTGGTCCGGAATCACCACTTCCACGCCCTTTGAACCGGTAATTGTGAGCAAACTCACAGCCCGATGTATAGCTTTGGTCACGGCCGCTGTGGAATGGGATCCCTAACCTGGCAGGGTTGACCGGAGCCTGCCCAGCGGTGGGCCCGAGCAAAAGTCCGTTCGAGCGAAACAAGGTGCTGACGCAAATGTCCGAGACGACCACGACGGCCATCCGTTCCACGGCCAACCCGCGCCGCACCACCCTGGCCTCCGTCGCGGACTTCTCCGAGCTCCCCGGCTTCGGCGGCGTCCGCACGCCGCGCGAGTACGCCACCCAGCTGCCCACGGCCACCGCCAACCCGCGCCGCACCGTCCTGATGGCCGCCCCGGCCACCCGCCTGCCGCAGGCCTGACCTTCGCGCCGATAACCTGGTGGCACAGCCGGGCCCGGCACTGCGGGCTCGGCAACCGCCCGGGAGCGTCCGGGCGGCCGACGAACCGAGAGGTTGCAGGGCTGTGCGTATCGCCAGGTTCTCCGTCCGTGAAGGGAGCCCCGCGGCGGGCTCGGTCTCCTTCGGAATCATCGAGGGGGACGCCGCACAACCCGATTCGCTGGTGGTGCACACCCTCGCCGGCCACCCCTTCGGCGCCCCCCAGCCGACCGGTGAGACCCACCGGCTGCAGGACGTCCGGCTGCTGGCCCCGATGCTGCCCAGCAAGATCGTGGCGGTCGGCCGCAACTACGCCGACCACGCCGCCGAACTGGGCAACGAGATCCCGGCCGTGCCGCTGACCTTCTTCAAGCCCTCCACCGCCGTCATCGGCCCCACCGAGTCCATCGCCTACCCGCCGTTCTCCTCGGACGTCCAGTACGAGGCCGAACTCGCCGTGGTGATCGGCCGGATGTGCCGCGAGGTGCCGCTCGACCGGGTCCCCGAAGTGATCTTCGGCTACACCTGCGCCAACGACGTCACCGCCCGCGACGTGCAGCAGCGCGAGGGCCAGTGGGCCCGCGCCAAGGGCTTCGACACCTCCTGCCCGCTCGGCCCGTGGATCGAGACCGACCTCGACCCCGCCGACCTGGCCGTCACCTGCACCGTCAACGGCGAACTGCGCCAAGCCGGCCGCACCTCCCAGATGGCCCGCTCGGTCGCCGAACTGGTCGCGCACATCTCCGAAGCGATGACGCTGCTCCCGGGCGACGTCATCCTCACCGGCACCCCCGCGGGTGTCGGCCCCCTGAACATCGGCGACGAGGTCGCCGTCTCCGTCGAAGGCATCGGCACCCTCGCCAACAAGGTCGTCAAGCGATGAAGGATGCAGTAACCGTGGCTGACAAGAACCCCGACGTCCGGGTCCGTTTCTGCCCCTCCCCGACCGGGAACCCGCACGTCGGCCTGGTCCGCACGGCCCTCTTCAACTGGGCCTACGCCCGCCACAACGGCGGCACCCTGGTGTTCCGGATCGAGGACACCGACGCCGCCCGCGACTCCGAGGAGTCCTACAACCAGCTGCTCGACGCGATGCGCTGGCTCGGCTTCGACTGGGACGAGGGCCCCGAGGTCGGCGGCCCGCACGCCCCCTACCGCCAGTCGCAGCGGATGGACATCTACGCCGACGTCGCGGCTCGCCTCCGCGAGGCCGGCCACGCCTACCCCTGCTACTGCACCACCGAGGAACTGGACGCCCGCCGCGAGGCCGCCCGCGCCGCCGGCAAGCCATCCGGCTACGACGGCCACTGCCGCGACCTGACGGCCGACCAGATCGCCGTCTACGAGCAGGAGGGCCGCGCGTCGATCCTCCGCTTCCGGATGCCCGACACCACCCTCACCTTCGACGACCTGGTCCGCGGCCCGATCTCCTTCGACCCCAAGGACGTTCCCGACTACGGCATCGTCCGGGCCAACGGCGCCCCGCTGTACACCCTGGTCAACCCGGTCGACGACGCCCTGATGGAGATCACCCACGTGCTCCGCGGCGAGGACCTGCTGTCCTCGACGCCCCGCCAGATCGCCCTCTACGCCGCCCTCGCCGACATCGGCGTCGGCAACGGCACCACCCCCCGCTTCGGCCACCTGCCGTACGTGATGGGCGAGGGCAACAAGAAGCTCTCCAAGCGCGACCCGCAGGCCTCGCTCAACCTGTACCGCGAGCGCGGCTTCCTGCCCGAGGGCCTGCTCAACTACCTGGCCCTGCTGGGCTGGTCGCTCTCCGACGACCGCGACATCTTCGACATCGACGAGATGGTCGCCGCCTTCGACATCGACGACGTCAACGGCAACCCGGCCCGCTTCGACCTCAAGAAGGCCGAGCACCTCAACGCCGAGCACGTCCGCCGCCTCGCCCCCGAAGAGTTCGTCAAGCGCCTGGTCCCCTACCTCCAGGCCGCCGAACTCCTCCCGGCCGAGCCGACCGCCGAGCAGCTCGACCTGCTCGCCAAGGTCGCGCCGCTCACCCAGGAGCGGATGGTCGTCCTCTCCGAGATCGTCACCATGGCCGGCTTCCTGTTCGTCGCCCCCGCCGACTTCGCCGTCGACCCCGAGGACGCGGCGAAGGTGCTCACCGCCGACGCCCGCCCGGTCATCGAAGCCTCCGTCAAGGCGCTCACCGAACTGACGGACTTCACCCCCGACCCGATCCAGGCCGCCCTGCGCGAGGCCCTGGTCGACGGCCTCGGCATCAAGCCCAAGTTCGCCTTCACCCCGCTCCGGGTCGCGGTGACCGGCCGCCGGGTCTCGCCGCCGCTGTTCGAGTCCATGGAGCTGCTGGGCCGCGAGGAGACGCTGCGCCGCCTGCTCGCCGCCCTGGAGCTGCTCCCGGCCTCCTGAGCCCCCTGCGGCCCGCCGGGGCCGCCGCCGGCACACCTGCGGGCCAGGTCGCTGACCTGGCCCGCAGGTGTCCTGCGCACTGCCTGCGGTTATCGATTTTGGAGCCGGGCCGGGCGTCGGGTAATGTTCTTTCTGCGCCGCCCGGCAGGGGGGCGCAAGACACCGAGGAAGGCCCGCAGGGGTTGAACTCTGGTGGGGTATGGTGTAATTGGCAGCACGACTGATTCTGGTTCAGTTAGTCTAGGTTCGAGTCCTGGTACCCCAGCGCAACACGCAAGTGAAGCAAGCCCCCGTTGTGTAGCGGCCTAGCACGCCGCCCTCTCAAGGCGGTAGCGCCGGTTCGAATCCGGTCGGGGGTACGCAATTCTTGACAATTGCAGAATGAATGAGACAAGCCCCCGTTGTGTAGCGGCCTAGCACGCCGCCCTCTCAAGGCGGTAGCGCCGGTTCGAATCCGGTCGGGGGTACTCATTCAAGCTAGGGCCCCCGTTGTGTAGCGGCCTAGCACGCCGCCCTCTCAAGGCGGTAGCGCCGGTTCGAATCCGGTCGGGGGTACTTTTGGGGTATGGTGTAATTGGCAGCACGAGTGATTCTGGTTCATTTAGTCTAGGTTCGAGTCCTGGTACCCCAGCCAAGATTTTCTGAAAGCTCCGGGAAACCGGGGCTTTTTTGCGTTCCCGCCTCGCCCGCCCGACCGCCCACCCGTCCGTGCACCCACCGGCTCGGGTGCACCACGGGCCCGAAACGCGTGTGCCCCCGCCGGGTTGGCGGGGGCACAAGGGGTGGTGGGGGTGTCAGCTGCGGCGGAGGGCCTCGGTGAGGCGGTTGGCGGCTTCGATGATGGCCTGGGCGTGGAGGCGGCCGGGATGCCGGGTGAGTCGTTCGATGGGGCCGGAGACGGAGACGGCGGCAACGACGCGGTTGGAGGGGCCGCGGACGGGGGCGGAGACGGAGGCGACGCCGGGCTCGCGTTCGCCGATGGACTGGGCCCAGCCGCGGCGGCGCACGCCGCTGAGCGCGGTGGCGGTGAACCGGGCGCCCTGGAGGCCGCGGTGGAGACGCTCGGGCTCTTCCCAGGCGAGCAGGACCTGGGCGGCGGAGCCGGCCTTCATCGGGAGGGTGGAGCCGACGGGCACCGTGTCGCGCAGGCCGGAGAGGCGCTCGGCGGCGGCCACGCAGATCCGCATCTCGCCCTGGCGGCGGTAGAGCTGGGCGCTCTCGCCCGTCACGTCGCGCAGGTGCGTGAGCACCGGGCCGGCCGCGGCGAGCAGCCGGTCCTCGCCTGCGGCGGCGGAGAGTTCGGCGAGCCGGGGGCCGAGAATGAAGCGGCCCTGCATGTCCCTGGTGACCAGGCGGTGGTGTTCGAGTGCGACGGCGAGCCGATGGGCCGTGGGCCGGGCCAGACCGGTGGCGGCGACCAGCCCCGCCAACGTGGCGGGGCCCGACTCCAGTGCGCTCAGCACCAGAGCGGCCTTGTCGAGAACGCCGACGCCGCTAGTGTTGTCCATGTCTCGATACTGCAGTCTCAATCAGCGAGACGCAAGTTCAATCTTCCGGGAAAAGCGCCACTCTGGACTCAGCAGCCAGGGAGAACACCCGGCGCGGAGCCGTATCACGGTGTCCGGATGCTGGACGATCCGGCGTGCAGGTCACGATGCCGAGCGAGCCTCACAGGGCGGCACGGGACAAGACCTCGACGACGATCACGAGAAGGCCGGCAGAGCGGCCGGCTGGAGGGAATCCGATGGGACGGACACTCGCAGAGAAGGTCTGGGACGACCACGTCGTCCGGCGCGCCGAGGGCGAGCCCGACCTGCTCTACATCGATCTGCACCTGCTGCACGAGGTGACCAGCCCGCAGGCATTCGACGGCCTCCGGCTGGCCGGCCGCCCGGTTCGTCGCACCGATCTGACGATCGCCACCGAGGACCACAACACCCCCACCCTGGACATCGACAAGCCGATCGCCGACCCGGTCTCCCGGGTGCAGTTGGAGACGCTGCGCAAGAACGCCGAGGAGTTCGGCGTGCGCCTCCACTCGCTGGGCGACGTCGAGCAGGGCGTGGTGCACGTGGTCGGCCCGCAGCTGGGTCTGACCCAGCCGGGCATGACCGTGGTGTGCGGCGACTCCCACACCTCCACCCACGGGGCTTTCGGCGCACTGGCGTTCGGCATCGGCACCAGCCAGGTCGAGCACGTGCTGGCCACCCAGACGCTGCCGCTGGCGCCGTTCCGGACGATGGCGATCACCGTCGAGGGCGAGCTGCCCGAGGGCGTCACCGCCAAGGACCTGATCCTGGCCGTGATCGCCAAGATCGGTACCGGCGGCGGCCAGGGCTACGTCCTGGAGTACCGCGGTTCGGCGATCCGCAGCCTCTCCATGGAGGCCCGGATGACGATCTGCAACATGTCCATCGAGGCGGGCGCCCGGGCCGGCATGATCGCCCCGGACCGCACCACCTACGACTATCTGCAGGGCCGTCCGCACGCCCCGCAGGGCGCTGACTGGGATGCCGCGGTCGCCTACTGGGACACCCTGGCCACCGACGAGGACGCGGTGTTCGACGCCGAGGTGTTCATCGACGCCGCCGAGCTGACCCCGTTCGTCACCTGGGGCACCAACCCGGGCCAGGGCGCGCCGCTGGGTGCCAACGTGCCGAACCCGGCCGACTTCGCGGACCCGCAGGAGCGGATCGCCGCCGAGAACGCCCTCACGTACATGGGCCTGGAGGCCGGCACCCCGCTGCGCGAGGTGAAGGTCGACGCGGTGTTCGTCGGCTCCTGCACCAACGGCCGGATCGAGGACCTGCGCGCCGCCGCCGCAGTGCTGGAGGGTCGTCAGATCGCCGACGGGGTAAGGATGCTGGTGGTTCCGGGCTCGGTCCGGGTCGCCCTGCAGGCCGTCGAGGAAGGCCTGGACAAGGTGTTCACCGCCGCGGGCGCCGAGTGGCGGCACGCCGGCTGCTCGATGTGCCTGGGCATGAACCCCGACCAGCTGGCCCCGGGCGAGCGTTGCGCGTCCACCTCGAACCGCAACTTCGAGGGCCGGCAGGGCAAGGGCGGCCGTACCCACCTGGTGTCGCCCCAGGTCGCCGCGGCCACCGCGCTGCTGGGCCGCCTGGCCTCCCCGTCCGATCTGCCGAACAACGTTGCCGTGGAGGCCTGAGCCATGGAGAAGTTCACCACCCACACCGGCCGCGCCGTCCCGCTGCGCCGCTCCAACGTGGACACCGACCAGATCATCCCGGCTCACTGGCTGAAGAAGGTCACCCGTTCCGGCTTCGAGGGCGGGCTGTTCGAGGCCTGGCGCAAGGACGAGGCGTTTGTTCTCAACCGCCCTGAGCGGCAGGGCGCGACGGTACTGGTGGCGGGCCCCGAGTTCGGCACCGGTTCGTCCCGCGAGCACGCCGTCTGGGCGCTGCAGAACTACGGTTTCCAGGCCGTCATCTCCTCCCGGTTCGCCGACATCTTCCGCGGCAACTCGCTGAAGAACGGCCTGCTGACGGTGGTGCTGCCGCAGGAGACCGTGGACCGGCTCTGGGAGTTGACGGAGGCCGACCCGACCGCGGAGATCACCGTGGACCTGGAGGCCCGCGAGGTTCGCGCGGCCGGTGTGACGGCCTCGTTCGAGCTGGACGACAACGTCCGCTGGCGGCTGTTGAACGGCCTGGACGACATCAGCATCACGCTGCAGAACGAGGCCGATGTGGCGGCGTTCGAAGCGAAGCGGCCGTCGTTCAAGCCGCGTACTCTCCCGGCTGCCTGAGTCACCGCATTCTGACGGTCGGACAACAAGACCCGCCCCCCTCCGGGGCGGGTCTTCGTTGTTCGCAGGGGAGTTCGTCAGCCGTGAATAGACCCTGGTTCAGCGCAACTGCGTACAGATGGCACAATCGTTGCATGCACCACAACCCCGAACCGCCGTACCCGGGTGGCGAACCCGCGTCTGCGGAGGGTCGGGACGGTGATGCCGACTCGGAAGTCACCCTGCTCCACGCACTGGTGGCCGAGCGGTTGAAGCAAGCCCACGCCCGCGTTCACGCGCTGAACGTGTCGACGGACGCAAAGACCGCTCTCACCCGACAACTGCTGATCGTCACGGAGACCGCCAAGCGTGATCTCCCGGAGGCGGCACGGCGGTTGAGTCGCTTTGTGCAGGACCTCGACGAGGGGCGGATGCCGCCCCGGTGAGCACCTCCATGCGCAAATATGTTGCGACACTAGGGTGATTCACGCGTTTGGTAATTGAAAGTCCGCAGATACATACCTAACGTGCGAAAAGAACGGATGGAATCATCCGGCGCCCGTTTCCGAAGGGGAAGACGTGAACAAGGCTCAGCTTGTCGAAGCGGTGGCCGAGCAGCTGGGCGGTCGCAAGGCTGCCGCAGAGGCCGTCGACGCAGTGCTCGACACCATGGTGCGTGCCGTCGTGGCGGGTGACCGGGTGTCGGTCACCGGCTTCGGCACCTTCGAGAAGGTGGAGCGCTCGGCGCGCTTTGCCCGCAACCCGCAGACCGGCGAGCGGGTCAAGGTCAAGAAGACCGCCGTGCCGCGGTTCCGCCCCGGCCAGGGCTTCAAGGACCTCGTCTCCGGCAGCAAGAAGCTGCCGAAGGAGGGCCCCTCCGTCAAGAAGGCGCCCAAGGGCTCGCTGACCCCGGGCAAGACCGGTGTGGCCGCCACCCCGGCCGCCAAGCGCGCCGCGACCAAGCGGGCCGCCGCTGCCGCCGCCCCGGCGACCAAGAAGGCCGCTGCCAAGAAGACCGCCACCACCGCGGCCAAGAAGGCCACGGCGGTCAAGAAGGCCACCACCGCGAAGACCACCGCGGCGAAGACCACCGCGAAGGCCACCACCGCCAAGACCACCGCGGCGAAGAAGACCACCGCGGCCGCGGCCAAGAAGGCCGCCGCCAAGAAGACCGCTCCGGCGAAGAAGACCACCGCGCGCAAGACCGCGGCGCGCAAGTCCACCGCCAAGTAGTCGCACCGAGCCCGGGGCCGGAGAGCCGGCGCCGGGGCGGCCAGGCCGTGACGGCCCCACGCCAGGGAACCCGGACCTCCGGAGACCCGGGACCGGGGGCCGTCGCGGCCTTTTCGCGTCCGTGCACGGCTCGTTCGGGCACCCCGGCCAGGACACCCCGCAGGGGGACGGGCGCAGCCGGCGGGGAAATGCGGCGGGCCGGGCGGAATTACTCCGGCTGTTCCACCGCGAGGTCGTAGATGATCTCCCAGCGGGAATCCGGAATCACCAGATCCGCGGTCTCCACCGGCCGGTCGGAGTCGTCCAGATACGTCCGCTCGATCAGCATCACCGGATCGCCGGTGCTGATCCCCAGCAGACTCGCCTGCTCCGCCGTCGCCCGCCCGGGACGCGGCCGTTCCTCCGCGCGCACCACCCGCACCCCGATGGAGGCCATCCGCGCCACCACACCGCGCCCGGCCAGCGGGCCCAACTCCGGCAGCAGGACGGGAGTTCCGTCGGTGATCGCCATCGGCTCCCAGGACTCGGCGAGTTGGACCGGCTTGTGCTCCACGGTGAACTCGTAGCGGGTGTGAACCGTCAACTCGCCCGGCTCGATGCCCAGTCGGCGCGCCACCCCGGCCGGCGCCTCCACCCGGGACTCGGTGTGCGACTCCCAACTCCCGTCCGGCACAGCGGACATCGGGAAGGCGGCGACCGTCCGGGCGCGCCGCATCGGACGCCGCTCCACCGGCTCGCGCCGGTACGTTCCGGAACCCGCCCGGCCCTCCAACAGGCCTTCCGCGATGAGCACTTCCTGAGCCCGCTGGAGCACGTTGGGCCCCACCTCGTAGCTCAGCGCGAGCTGCGCGCGGGACGGCAGCCGCTCGCCGATCGCCCACTCCCCGTTCTCCACCCGGCGGCGCAGATGGTCCGCGATGCGGAGGTACGGCGGGTCCTGTGAGGGCATCTGGCATCTCCCGGCGGAAGGCGAGACCTGCCGGATCGCGACAGGACGGGTGATTCAGCTTGACAATCTAATGCATCAGGAGGAATCTAATGGCTTAGATTCACTTTGAGTGATCGGCCGACTGCGGGGGAGAGGCGTGGCGTGCGAACCACCAGGGTGTTCGACCTTGCATCCAGGCTCACTGCCGCCACCGGAGCCGAAGCCCGTATCCGACGCCTCCCCGGCGGCGGCTACCGGGTGGAAGCCACCCTCCCCGGAAACCCGGACGCCGAGGCCCACTTGGTGCTCCTCGACGTCCTCGCCGAAGCCGACCGCTACGGACATCGCCACACCGCCCGGTCCCACACCATCTGGGCCGAACTCGACCCGCCCCAGGAGCCGCCGTGAAGGGCCCTCAGTCCGGATATGCCGTCAGCATCGAAGGCATCACCGAATCGGCCTCGTTCGTCTCTCTCGCCGACGCGCTCGCCTCGCTCTGGGGCACCCTGCGCACACTCCCGCTCGGCTGGACGCAGTACGAGGCCTACCGCTACTTCTTCGGCCCGGGTGCCACGCAGCGCACCGAGGGGTTCCTGGCCCGTGACGGCCACCTGCTGCTGAGCTTCATCCTGCTCGGCCAGACCCGCGTGATCCGGGTGGTCCCCACCAGCACCGGCCCCCTGCAACTCGCCCCGAAGCGGCTGGAGTTGCTCAACACCCCGGCCGTCGCGGCGCTCTGCCTCCGGGGCACGCCCGCGTACCCCGACCTGGACGCGCACCTCCCGCGCAGCGCCTGACCGAACTCCGGCCACCGGCCCGGTCGTTGACGACGCCTCAGGCGCTCTCGGGGTCCGGGAAGGTGGGGAGGGTGAGAAAGGTGACGCGGCGGGCGGGGCCTTCGCCGGTGGTGCGGATGCGCAGGCGCTGGCCGGGGCGGAGCAGACGGAGGCCGCCGGCGTCGAAGGCGGGGGCGTCGAAGGGGACGGGGGTGCCGTCGTCGAGCAGGACCGAGCCGGAGCGGGTCGTGGGGTCGAAGGTGAACGCGGTGGCCTGCATGGGAAGCAGCATAGAGCTTCGGAGCAGGGCGCCGGTGGCCGGGCCGAGGCCGAGTCGGTGGGCGGCGGCCAGGTCCTCGGGGGTGTCGACGTCGCGCCGGACGGACGGCACGTCGGAGAGCTGGAGTTCGGCCGCCCCGCCGGCCGCGTGGCGTTCCCGGGAGCCGGGCCCGAAGGCCGGGCGGAGCGGGGTGCCGGGCGGTCCGGCGAGAAGGACGGTCCCGGTGCCGGGGGCGTCGGCGAGGAAGGCCCGGCGCTGCGGGGGCACGGCGGCGAGGACCCGGGCGAGTTCGGCGGGCCGCAGCGCCGGCAGGTCTGCGGAGAGGGTGGCGACGGGGGAGCGGGGGTGCAGTCGGTGCGCGGCGCTACTGCCGTGCGAGAGCGCCGGGTTGAGCCCGCCGCCGGGTTCGTCGTCGAGCACGGTCGCCCCCAGCGCGCGCAGCGCACCCGCGGCGCGCGGATCCCGCCCCACCACCAACACCCGTTCGACCACCGGGCAGGCGAGCGCCGCGGCGACGGTGTCCAGGGCGAAAGCGAGGGCGAGCCGGGGCCGCAGCTCCCCGAGCGCCGCGAGGCGGCTCTTCGCCTCGGCGAGCGGTTTGACCGGGACGATCAGGGTCCACCCGAAGCGCCGGTCCGCACCGTCCGGCCGCGGCACCGGGACGGACGGGCGGACGGTGGCGGGGCGTACGGTGTCCTCTGTCATCGGCGTCATTGTGACGTCGGCCGGGGAGGCCTGGCCAGCGGTTCCGGGTCGCCCGGGCTGTCGGCGGGGCAGCTGCCGGCCGGTGGCGGCGGTGGCTGCTCGACACGGACTTCCCTCGCGGGTGAGACTGGTCGGCGCCTCGGAGCCGTTGCCCGGCCCCGGCGAGGGAGAGAGATCAGCGGCACCGCTCGGCGGTTCGCCGCGCGAATGAGGAGGAGCTGGGGTGGCCCGCCGCTCTAACGCCAGGTTCGGCAACGCCGATTACGGGATCTGGTACCGCTTTGCGGCGGTGCTGGTGAAGCCGGTGACAAACGCCCTGGCGAAGACGGACTGGCGGGGTTGGGAGCACCTGCCCGAGAAGGGCGGCTTCATCGTCGTGGTGAACCACAACTCGGTGATCGACCCGGTGTTCTACGCACACTGGCAGTACAACTCGGGCCGCCCGCCCCGGATACTCGCCAAGTCCTCGCTGTTCTCGGTGCCGTTCATCGGTTTCATGCTGCGCAAGACCGGCCAGATCCCGGTGTTCCGGGAGTCCACCGACGCCGCCGACGCGTTCCGGTCCGCGATCGACGCGGTCAAGGGCGGCCAGTGCGTGCAGTTCTACCCGGAGGGCACGCTCACCCGGGACCCGGACATGTGGCCGATGACCGGCAAGAGCGGCGCCGCCCGGGTCGCGCTGATGACGGGCGCGCCGGTGATCCCGGTCGCGCACTGGGGCGCGCAGGAGATCATCCCGCCGTACGGGAAGGGCGGAAAGGGCAAGTACCACCTGTTCCCCCGGCACAAGGTGACGGTCGCGGCCGGCCCGGCGGTGGACCTGAGCAAGTACCAGGGCCAGGAGATCACCGCCCAGGTGCTGCGCGAGGCCACCGACGACATCATGGCGGCGATCACCGCCGTGCTGGAGGGGATCCGCGGCGAGCAGGCCCCCGCCGAGCGCTACGACATGCGCAAGGCCGCCAAGGACCGTGCCACGGCCGCCGAGGCCAAGCGCGAGCGAGCGGCCAAGGAGGGCGACCGGTGACCCGCTGTGCCGTGATGGGGACGGGCTCCTGGGGCACCGCCTTCGCGATGATCCTGGCCGACGCAGGCTGCGAGGTGACCCTGTGGGGACGCCGGCCGGAGCTGGCCGACGCCATCAACAAGGACCACGTCAACCGGGACTACCTGCCCGGCCTGACGCTCCCGCACTCGATCCGGGCGACCACCGACGCGGCCGCCGCGCTGGCCGGCGCGGACTTCGCGGTGCTCTCGGTGCCCTCCCAGACGCTGCGCGACAACCTCGCGCACTGGGCGCCGATGCTGGCCCCGGACACGGTGCTGGTCAGCCTGATGAAGGGCATCGAACTCGGTACCGCGAAGCGGATGAGCGAGGTGATCGAGGAGGTCGCGCAGGTCGGCCCGGAGCGCGTCGTGGTGGTGTCCGGCCCCAACCTGGCCGGCGAGATCGCCAACCGGCAGCCCGCCGCCACCGTCGTCGCCTGCACCGACGAGGAAGTCGCCAAGCGCTTCCAGAAGGCCTGCCACACCCCGTACTTCCGCCCGTACACCAACACCGACGTGGTGGGCTGCGAACTCGGCGGCGCGGTGAAGAACGTGATCGGCCTGGCGGTCGGCATGGCCAACGGCATGGGCCTGGGCGACAACACCAAGGCCACCCTGATCACCCGCGGCCTGGCCGAGACCACCCGGCTCGGCCTGCGGCTGGGCGCCGACGCGCACACCTTCGCGGGCCTGGCCGGCATGGGCGACCTGGTGGCGACCTGCTCCTCGCCGCTGTCCCGGAACAACACCTTCGGCACCAACCTGGGCCGCGGCATGACGCTCGCCGAGACCATCGCGGCGACCAGCCAGACCGCGGAGGGCGTGAAGTCCTGCGAGTCGGTGCTCGACCTGGCCCGGCGCAACGGCGTGGAGATGCCGATCGTCGAAGCCGTGGTCGACGTGGTGCACAACGGCCGGCCGACCCAGGAAGTCCTGAAGGGGCTGATGGCCCGTTCGGCCAAGCCGGAGCGCCGGTGACCGGAATCGGACGGTAGTCTCAACGCCGATATGAGCATCGAACAGACCTCCCCGAACCAGTCGGCCAAGCCGCGCGTCGCGATCGTCTTCGGCGGCCGGAGCTCCGAACACGGCGTGTCCGTGGTCACCGCCGCCAGCGTGCTGCGCTCGATCGACCGCAGCAAGTACGAGGTGCTGCCGATCGGCATCACCCACGAGGGCCGCTGGGCCCTGGTCGGCGACGAACCCGCCCGGATGGCCATCACCGACGGCCGGATGCCCGACGTCGACCAGGTCGCCGAGTCCACCGAGGGCCAGGTGGCGCTGCCGCTCACCCCCGGCAACCGCGACGTGGTGTGGAGCGAGCCCGGCGCCACCCCCAAGGTGCTCGGCGAGGTCGACGTGGTGCTGCCACTGCTGCACGGCCCGTGGGGCGAGGACGGCACCCTGCAGGGCCTGCTGGAGCTCTCCGGGGTGCCGTACGTCGGCTCCGGCGTGCTGGCCAGCTCGGTCGGCATGGACAAGGAGTTCACCAAGCGGATCATCGAGTCGCTCGGCCTGTACGCGGGCGAGTACACGGTGGTCAAGCCGCGCGAGTGGCAGTCCGAGACCGGCCGGGCCGCCGCCCGCGAGCGGATCGCCGCGCTCGGCCTGCCGCTGTTCGTCAAGCCCTGCCGGGCCGGCTCCTCGATCGGCATCACCAAGGTCAAGGACCTCGCCGACCTGGACGCCGCGATCGACGAGGCCCGCCGCCACGACCCCAAGGTGATCGTGGAGAAGGGCGTCGAAGGCCGCGAAATCGAGTGCGGCGTCCTGGAGTTCGAGGACGGCCCGCGCGCCTCGGTGCCCGCCGAGGTGCTGGTCGACGCCGACTTCGAGTTCTACGACTTCGAGGCCAAGTACATCGACTCCTCCGAGGTCGAGATCCCGGCCCGGCTCACCGACGCGGAGCGCACCGAACTCCAGCGGCAGGCCGTCGAGGTGTTCGAGGGCCTCGGCTGCGAGGGCCTGGCCCGGGTCGACTTCTTCCTGCTGAACGACGGCCGGTGGATGGTCAACGAGGTCAACACCATGCCCGGCTTCACGCCGATCTCGGCCTACCCCAAGATGTGGGAGGCCACCGGCGTGCCCTACGCCGAGCTGATCGACCGCCTGCTGGCCGCCGCGCTGCGCCGCTCCACCGGCCTGCGCTAGTTCCTAGGTGTTCTGTCCTGTGAGGTTGGGGACGCGGCTGGCGGGTGGTTTGCCTGCGAGTGCGGTGTGTCCGCGGTGGTGATTGTAGGTGTGGAGCC
>NZ_JBHWEN010000050.1:0-18731 GCF_042734215.1 Kitasatospora sp. NPDC059673
TCCTCCACACCTACAACTACCATCGCTGCCACACCGCACTCGGAGGACAACCACCGATCACCCGCGTCAACAACCCTGCGGGTCAATACAGCTAGCGCCAGCCGTACTCGTACTCCGCCAGCACCGTCCCGTCCGGGAAGTGCGCCGCGCCGCGGCCGACGCGGCGGGCGCCGTGGCGTTCGTAGAAGCGGATCGCGCGGCGGTTGGCGGCCAGCACGTCGAGGCGGACGGGCCGGTGCGGGTGGCGGGCGAGCGCGGCGTGCAGCAGGCGGGTGCCGAGGCCGGCGCCGGTGCGGTCGGGGCGGACGTGCAGCTGTTCCAGGCGGACGACGGCGCCGTCGGGCACCAGGTAGGCGAAGCCGGCGAGGGTGCCGTCCGGGTCCTCGGCGAGCAGCAGGGTGGGGGTGTCGGCGGGCGGTCCGTAGTCCGCGCTCAACCGCAGTTCCCACAGCAGTTGTTGTGAGCTGTCGGCGGCGAGCGCCGCGTCCGGGACGAGTCCGGCGTAGGCGCTGCGGCGGCTGGCGGTCAGCAGGGCGGCGACGGCGGCGGCGTCGGGTGCGCCGCCTTCGCGCAGGGTGGCGGGCATGTCACCAGCCTTCCACACCGCGAGGGTTGAACGCGTTCAGCCGGTGCCCTACAGTCGTCCCGAACAGTTTTGAACGCGTTCGAAACTACGTTCCCCGGCCGTGGAGGGGATGGCCGGGTGCGGAGATGGCGCGCCCGGTGCCGGGGGGCACCGGGGCTGCCTGTCGGGCGGCATTTCGCCCTCCCGGTCCGGAGTTGTCCCGGTCCGGGCTAGGCTCGGTTCCACAGGCTGACTGGTCCACAGGCGACTGGGGCGAAGCGAACGGCAGGCGGGGCGAAGGTGCCAGAGAACGACCGGGAACGGCCCCAGCGGGGCCCCGTTGAGTCGGACGACGTGGCGAGCGCGAGCGACCGGAACGAGCCGGGCACCGCTGCGCCCGCCGGCGAACTCGCGGGCGGCCGGGCCCAGCCGAAGACCGACAAGAGCGAGGCCACCCGGGCCCTGATCCTGGAGACCGCGATGCGGATGTTCCAGGAGCGCGGCTACGAGAAGACCACGATGCGGGCGATCGCCGCCGAGGCGGGCGTCTCGGTCGGCAACGCCTACTACTACTTCTCCGCAAAGGAATTCCTGATCCAGGGGTTCTACGACCGGATGACGTACGACCACGCCGCCGACGCCCGCCGGCGGATGGCCGGCACCAAGGACTTCGCCGAGCGGCTGGAGATCGCCCTGACCTCCTGGCTGGACACGGCCGCCCCGTACCACGAGTTCTCCGCGCAGTTCTTCCGCACCGCCGCCGATCCGACCAGCTCGCTCAGCCCGTTCTCCAACGAGTCGCACCCGGCCCGGGCCACCGCGGTGGAGCTGTTCCGCGAGGTCCTGCAGGGCTCCGAACTCGCCCCCAAGCTGGACGCCGAGCTGGTCGAACTCCTGCCCGACGTCCTGTGGTTGCACCTGATGGTCGTCGTCCTCTACTGGGTCTTCGACCGCACCGAGGACACCGAGCGCACCCGGGAGTTCGTCCGCCGGTCCACCCCCATGGCGGCCCGGGTGATCAACCTGTCGCGCTATCGGATATTCCGACCGATCGTCCGGGACGCCAAGGGGCTCATTCAGGACTTCATCCTGCCCACCATAGGAAAGACCGCCGTCAAGCAGCCACCCACTGCCTGAGGCGCCGTCAGAAGCTGTCGGGGTTCCAGGGAGTGCGGGCGGGACGGAGCAGGGTGTCGGCCCGGCCGGCGGCTCCGGGGGTGAGTTCGGTGAGCAGCGCGGCGGCGGCCAGCCGGGTGGCGGTGTCGGCGCCCAGGTAAAGGGTGCCGAGGGCGCCGACGCCGAGCGCGAGGTCCGCCGCGTCCTCGGTGGGGGTGATCCGGCCGGTGCCGTCGGCGGCGGTCTCCAGCGCCCAGCGGCCGGCCGTCCAGCCCTCGGGGTCGGTGACCTCCAGCACCAGGCGGCCGGGGGCGGTGTACTGGCGGGCGGCGAACGCGGCGGGCAGGTCGAGCAGGCGCAGCCAGGTGAAGTCGGCGTCGTCCTCGTGCGGGCGGGCGGCGCGCGGGTCGTTCAGCAGCAGCGGCAGCGGGTCGTCGGGCCGCAGGGTGGGGACGACCACGTGGCGCACCCAGTCGACGGAGAACGCGTACGCCCACAGCGCGTTGGCGGTCTGCTGGTCGAGGGCCAGGAAGTCCCGGACGTTCAGCGGGCAGTCGGGGTAGGCGCCGTCGAACTTCTCGTCCACGGTGTAGTTGATCAGGCCGGTGACGGTGCCGTCGGCGGTGCGGTGGAGGGCGGTGAAGCCCTCCTTCCAGTCGAAGCCGGGCAGCTCGATGTCTCCGGTGCGCAGCCGCCACCAGTGCTCCGGGCGGCCGATCGCGCCGGGCTGGGTGAGCCGCCAGCGCTCGTACAGCTCGGGGCCGAGCTTGCGGACCTCCTCCAGCGTGACGAAGTCGATCCGGTGCCCGTCGTGGACGGGCAGATCCTTCCGCAGGCCCGAGGCGCGCAGCACGTCCACCCGCCAGCCGGTGCTGCGGGTGGCGGGGCCGAAGCCGAAGCGGCCGTAGATGTTGTACTCGGCGGCGATCAGGATCGCGGCGGACAGGCCGCGCTCGCGGGCGGCGGCGAGGTCGTGGCGCATCATGCCGCTGAGCAGGCCGCGCCGGCGATGGGTGGAGCCGACGGTGACGGCGGTGACCGCGTCCACCGCCAGCCGGGCGCCGCCGGGGACGGTCAGTTCGGTGTCGAAGCTGCGGAAGGTGGCCACGCAGCGCGGCCCGTCCGGCGTCGGGTCGGTGTGGTCGAACGCCGCCTGCATCCTCCCCGGCTCGAACAGGACCTCCCGCCACTCCGCCGCCGGGGCGACGTGCGGGCGCATGAAGCCGCGGGCTATCGCCCGGTCCCACACGGCGAGTTCGTCACGGGTGATCGGCCGGATCTCGATGCCCTGGTCAGTGCGGTGCGGTGCGTCGTTGCCCATCGGGCCACGGTACGGCGGGCCCCGAACCGCGTCATCCGGTTTTCCGGCCGCGCCAACGATGCGTCAGAGGCCGTCCGCGGCGCCCGGAACAATGCCGTCATGACTCTGCTGCCCGTCACCGCGCCCGCCTCGCTGATCCGGCTCCACGGCCTCGACCCCGAGGCGCACGACTGGAAGCTGAAGGCCGAGCACGCGGTGGCGACCCCGGCGGGCGAGACCTACGTCCTCGCCGTCCTGTGGCGGAACGCCACGTACCCGCCGGACGCCGCCGCCCCGCGCTTCGTCCAGCGGATGATCACCCGGTACGACGCCGCCGGGACGCCCGTCGCCACCGCCCTGCTGGACGAGCGGTCGTACGGCAGTGTGCGGACGGTCGGCTGGGGCAGTGACGCGAACCTGGCGGTGCACAAGGTGAACCACTGGGCTTCGCGCTGGTCGACGACGAGGGCACCGTCCAGGGCCGGCTCGGCGGCCTGCATCTGTACCACGACAGCCCGTTCACCGGCTTCGACCTCACCGTCGCCGCCGACCCGCACCGCGCCCGCGCCTTCCACCTCAACCGCTACGGCCTGTACGCCTGGAGCGCCGACGGCACCCTCCGAGCCCGCCTGTCCACCGCCGACAGACCGTTCAAGCCCCTGGTCCACTTCACCCTGCTCGACTGCACCCCCGCCGGCGAACTCCTGCTCGCCCACCGCAAGCAGCACCTGCTGCTCCGCGTCCCCGTCCCCACCGACCTGACCGGCCTCCCCATCGCCGTGGAGACCGCCCTGGCCGGTCTCGCCCGCGCCCGCAACGCGCTCAAGAAGACGTACGCGCCGGTCAATTGGCTCTGGACGGACGGGACGGCCCCGGTGCACCGGCTCTGAGCGGGTCGTCAGGGGCGGGCGTAGAAGTCGGGGCGGCCCATGATCCAGAGGCTGGCCTGTTTGATCGCGGTGCCGGGGCGGGGGGCCTCGATCATCTGGTCGTCGCCGAGGTAGATGGCGACGTGGTAGATGTCGGCGGCCCGGCCGGTCCTGGTCCAGAAGATCAGGTCGCCGGGGCGGAGCCGGTCGTAGGTGACGGGGGTGGACTCGGCGTACTGGTCGGCGGCGAAGTGGGTGAGGTTCTTGCCGCCCCGGCGCCAGGCCATCATGGTCAGGCCGGAGCAGTCGTAGCCCTGCGGGCCTTCGCCGCCCCAGATGTAGGGCAGGCCGATGACGGAGCGGGCGAAGGCGAGGGCGGCCTCGGCGCCCTCGGCGGACCAGGGCTGTTCGCGTTCCGGGGCGGGGTGGAGCCGGGCGTGGTCGGCGGCGGCGCGTTCGAGTTCGGCGCGGCGGGCGGCTTCCTCGGCCTCGCGGCGGGCGATCTCCTCCAGCGCGTCCTGGCGTTGGCGTTCGAGGTCGACGCTGGTGTCGCGGGCGGCGGCGAGTTCGGCGAGCAGGGTGTCCTGGCGCCGGCCGATCTCGGTGACTTGGCGCTGCTGGTCGGTGAGCCGCTGCTGGGCGGCGTCCTTGACGGTGCGGACGGTGTCGGCGGCGGTGCGGGCGGCGCCCTCGGCGCGGCGGGCGTCGGCGGCGGCGCGGGCGGCGGCCTTGGCGGTGCTGGTGGCGTCGTCGAGGATCTGCCGGGTCTGGGCGCCGGCCACCCCGACCGCGGTGGCCTGGGCGGACAGCTCGCCCGGGCCGTGGGAGCCCAGCAGGGCGTCCAGTGCGGCGAGTTGCGGGGAGGCGCCCTGCCGGTACATCTCGGCGGCCAGCCCGGCGGCCCGGTCGGCGGCCCGGGCGCGGGCGGCCTCGGCGGTGGCGGCGCGGGCGGCGGCGGCCTTCGCGGCCTGCTGGGCCTTGGCGAGCCGGGCGAGGGCGCCGTTGTACGCCTCGACGGCCTGTTCGGCGGCCTGCCCGATCCGGTCGAGTTCGGTGCGGGCGGCGGTGAGCCGGGCTTCGAGGGCGGTGGCGTCGGCGGCCTTGGTGTCGGCCTCGGCCTTGGCCCGGGCGACCTCCTCGGCGGACGGGTAGGCCTCGTCGCCGGGCGGGTCGTCGGCGGGCCGGACGGCGGGGACGGGGGCGGCGGGGGCGCTCGCGGCGGGCAGCAGGGTGAGCAGTGCGGCGGTGGTGAGGAGGAGGGCGGGGAGGAGCCTGCGGGGCATGAGGGTCCTTCCTCGGCGCGTTCTGGTGATCGGCCAAAGGAATCGACCGACTGTCCCATCACGTGACAATCCGGTCACGCACCGTCAGATTCTCAGACCTGACGGAACGTCAACGCCACCGCAATGCGGCCACCCGGGTGAGATGTCCGATTGTCGGAACCGGTGGTGGCGCGAAGGGAACGGGTCGCTCACGAACCCTACCGGCCGGTGGCCTGCGGGTCCCCGATCCGGCAGCGTCAGCGCGCCCGCTGCGGCGGCTTGCCCGTCACGGTGGTGCGCGGCCGCCCGGCCCGGACGGTGCGGCGGCGGCGCTGGGAGCGGGCCCGGCGGGCCGGGTCGGTGGTCGGGGCGGGGGCCCGCCGCCCGCCGATCGGCCGCGGCAGGTCGCGGTGCGCCAGCGCCCGGGCGGCCATCCGCTCGGCCACCGCGTGCGCCTTGGGGTGCCCGGCCGGCACCTTGTCGGGCGCCCCGGCGATCAGGTCGAACAGCCAGGTGCGCGCCCGGTCCGTGCGGGCGTGCAGCCGCCGTTCGCGCCGGTTCGCCCGGGCCATCCGCCGGGGGCGATCGGCGTAGCGCCAGCGCGCCCACGGGCTGGACGGGCGGGCCAGCCGGACCGCGCCGATCCAGGACAGGCCGGGCACCATGATGCCGAGCAGCCCCGTCCACACCTTGCCCTTGAGCAGCGCGACCAGGCTCATCAGCGCGTTGCCGCCGATCACCGCGACCACGCCCCACCGGGTGCTCTGCCCGGGCACCAGGCCGAGCGGCACGTACCCGGTGAGCAGCAGCGCGGTGATCAGGATGCCGAGGATCACCGCGTCCACCGACTTGCGGCCCTGTTCGCTCCAGTACACGTCGTCCAGGTGCAGGATCAGCGCGAACTCGTCCAGCACCAGGCCGCAGCCGATGCCGAAGGACAGGCCGAACCAGTCGATCCACGGGTGGCCGCCGCCGGTGGCGAACACGCCGATGCCGCCGAGCAGCAGGAAACCCAGGCCGAACACCATGTGGTGGATGTGCAGCCCGCCGGGGGTGATGTTGCCGGGCCACCAGCGGACCTGGGCGCGGATCATCCGGGTGCTGAAGCGGATGCACACGAAGGAGGTGATGAACCCGACCAGCAGCAGGAACAGCGGCTGCTTGTGGGCCTCCACGATGTGCTGGTGGTAGCCGTCGAGCAGTGCACTGAGCATCGGGTGGTGCCTTCGGGTCGGTTCGGGCGGCCGGGCCTGCGGCGGGTCAGAAGCCGCGGGTGCGTTTCGCGGCCCGGCGCGGGATCAGCAGGTGCGGGGCGTCGCGGTCGCTGGCGCCCGGGTTCTTCAGGAACAGCCGGGCCACCTCGCCACCGAGGTTCACGCCGATGGCCAGCGCCATCGCGAGCGCCACGGCCCGGCTGGCGGACACCAGCCCGTTCGAGGGGTGGCCCTGGGCGAAGGCCAGCATGCCCAGGTACAGCGCCGAACCGGGCATCAGCGGTCCCATCGCGGCGGTCACGTACGGCAGCGCGGAGGACGCCTGGTAGCGGGCCAGCAGCTGGCCGAACAGGCCGACCAGACCGGCGGCCAGGCCGGTCGCGACGATCGCCGAGATCCCGGCGTTGTAGACCAGCACCCCGTACGTGGACCAGCCGATACCGGCGTTCAGCACCACCATCGGCAGCGAACGCCGGTCGGTCTGCAACAGCATCGCGAAGGCCAGCGCCAGCACCATCGCGGCGATCAGCTGGACGGGCGGGGAGGCGCTGGTGCCGCCGATGGACTCGTCGGGCCGCAGCTTGGCGTTGTAGTTGACGCCGATGTACAGCACCAGCATCACGCCGATGACGATGCCCGCGACCAGGTACACCACCTCCAGCAGCCGGGCGGCGGCGGTGATGTAGAAGCCGGTCAGGCCGTCCTGCACGGCGGCGACCATGGCCCGCCCCGGCAGCAGCGCGAACAGCCCACCGGTGATCACCACCGAGCCGCGCAGGTGCAGCTCGTTGAAGGAGAGCAGGATGCCGCAGAGCGCGGCGGGCATCGCGGCGATCACGAACTGGTAGAACTCCGGCAGCCCCCGGCGGGCGACGAACGAGGCCAGCCGGTCGCCGACCACGGCGGCGACGAACGCGGCCCCGAACACCAGCCAGGCCTTGCCGTCGATCTTCCCGCCGACCAGGAAGGACGCCGCCCCGGCCAGCAGCCCGGTGGCCAGCGACAGCAGCCAGACCGGGTACGGGTGCCGGTTGCGGCGGATCCCCGCGAGGCGCCGGTAGGCGTCGTTGACGGTGACCTTCTCCGCCGTGATGTCGGCGACCAGCTCGTACACGGCGGCCAGCCGGGTGTAGTCGGAGGTGCGGCGGCGCACCACCCGGTCCGCGGTGACCGGCGGGTCGATCAGCGAGGGCTGGTGGGAGATCGAGATCAGGGTGAAGGTGACCTGCGGTTCGCAGTGGTCGAGCCGGTAGGCGTGCGCGATGCCGAGCATCGCGGCCTCCACGTCCTCGGCGGCCTCGCCGCTGGCCAGCAGCAGCTCACCGATCCGCAGCGACAGGTCCAGCACCCGGGGCACGTTGCGCTGGGCCTGCGCCCCGGCGGCCGGGTGCAGCTCGCGCGGGGTGCGCTCGAACGCCGGCCGCTCGGCCATGGGGGTGCGCAGCAGGGTACGCATCCGGTCCGGCCAGGGGGCGTCGCCGGGGGCACCCTTGTGCAGCTCGGTCAGGTCCAGGCCGTACGCGGGGGTGTACCCGGCGGCGTTCCACTCCTCGGGCGTGAGCGTGTCCTGGGCGAGCGGGTTGCGGGCCCGGACGGCCTCGGCGGTCTCCTGGGCGGCACTGCGCCCGAGCAACCCCTCGGTCTGTATGGGCTCCGGCGCGTGCGGCACACTGACGGGCCGTTCAATGGGCGGCGCGTCCGGCCCGAGCAGCCCTTCGGTGGGCGGCGCCTCCTGCGCCGGTGCGCCCTCCGGCTCGCGTTCGGACACGGCTTCCTCCGCCACCCCGGCAGCCGCCCGGTCGGGCTGCCTACTGGCTCCAACCTTGCCCGATGGCCCCCGCCGGTGCGAACAAGGGGTACCCACTCCCGCCGGGCCGAGCTGGAACGACCTCAGAATCCCGAGGTGTCCAGAGCCAGCCCGAACGGCTCCGGCAGCCGGACCGGCGTGCCGAACGGATGCGGGCCGTCCACCACCGCGTAGCCCAGGTCGTGGGGCTCGGCGAACAGGGTGCACTCGCGGCTCTGCCGGTCGGCGAGCAGGTACAGCGGCGCGCCGTACTGGGCGTAGCGCTTGCGCTTGGTGACGCGGTCGGTGTCGCCGTTGGACTCGGAGCAGTTCCCACCGTACCGGTCCCGGCCGGCAGCCCGGCTCGTTCCAGGGGCAGCGCTGTGCCCGCCCGCGCTCCGGGGGACCGGACCGCGGGCGGGCGGCGGCAGGGCTGTCTACAGGTCGTAGTCGTCGACGATCTTGCGATGCCGGTCGAGGTCGGCGCCGGCGGCTTCGGCGAGGGCGGGCCAGGCGAGGGGGTGGGGCCAGTGGGCGGTGAGGTCGGTGAGGAGGGTGTCGGCGTCCTTGGCGGAGGCGGTGGGCGGGACGCCGAGGGCGGCGTAGATGCCGGGGAGGGTCTCGCCGTCCTGGTGCGGGTCGGTGATCCGGTAGTGGTCGCCGCTGTAGGCCCAGACCGCGTATCCGGCCTCCTGGAGGGCGCCGCGCAGGGTGTACCAGGTGTCCTCGTCGGGGCGGGCGCCGTCGATCCAGTAGGTGGTGAAGCCGGCCGGGTCGAGCAGGGTGAGGTGTTCGAAGACCGGGTGCCAGTCGTCCTCCTCGCCGGGTTCGGGGTGGTCGTTGAGGACGGCGGGGGCGAACACCACCACGTCGCCGTGGTTGAGCTCGTGCTCGTCGCCGAGCACCGGCAGCACCCGGGCGGTGGCCGGGCCGGTGCGCAGGGCGGGCAGGTCGACGGTGGTGCCGTTGTGACGGGGGGCGCGCAGTTCGATCAGTTGCCACTCCTCGTCGACCGGGCCGCTGTCGGTGTCGAACTCGATGCCGAGGCGGGCACCGGCGGCGCGGACAGCGGCCCAGTCGCGGTTGGCGGTGGCGGCGGTGATCAGGTGCCACAGGTCGGGCGGCTGGACGGTGCGGTGCTCCTGGTCCTCGCCGGCCTCGGCGGGGTCGAGGGCGTGTTCCAGCAGTTCCTGGTAGAGCCGCTGGGCCTCGGCGTGGTCGCCGCGCCGGGTGGCGGCGGTGGCGGCGAGGCGGCGGGTGTTGAGGGCGTCCGGTTCGTGGGCGAGGACGGCGGCGCACTGTTCGCCGACCTCGGCCCAGCGGCCCTGCGCGGCGGCCCAGCGGGCGCGCAGCCAGTACGCGTTGGCGGGGTCGGCGGAGAGCCGGTCGGCGAGCCGGTCGATACCGTCGCCGTCCTCGGCGTCGATCAGCAGCTGGCCGAGCATGCCGGTGAGGTAGTCGCTGTCGGGGTCGAGTTCGAGCTGGGCCCAGAGCAGTTCGGTGACGGCCCGGGTGTGGCCGAGGGCGCCGAGCGCGCCGGCCAGGTTGAGCACCAGGACGGTGTCGGGCGCGGCCTCGCCGGCGAGGGCGGCGGCCAGCAGGTCGGCGCCGGTCTCCGGTTCGGGGCGGTGCTCGGCCAGCCACTGCGGCAACTCGTCGGCGGGTACGGGCAGTTCGGGGTGGGGCAGGGCTTCGGCGGTGGCCCGCAGAGCGGCCACCTGCTCGGCGACGCCGTCGGTGCGGCGCAGTTGGCCGAGCTTGCGGGTGCCGGTGCGGGCCAGGGTCAGGGCGACCTCGCGGGCGCCGCGGGCGAGGGCGAGCCGGCCGGCCGTCAGTACCAGGTTGAGGCAGGGGCGGTGGGAGCCGGCGGCGTCGAGTTCGCCGGCCCAGCCGGCCAGCCGGGCGCCGAGGGCGGCGTCGTTGGGGAACTCCCCTGCGGCGGTGAGCAGTTCGACGGCGGCACTCCAGCGGTGCCGGATGTCGGGGTAGCGGTCGGCCTCTTCGGCGTCGGGCAGCAGTTCGAGGGCGGGGCCGGTGCGGCCGAGGGCGGCGAACTGCAGGGCGCGGCCGACGGCGAGCTTGCGGCGGTCGTCGTCGTCGAGGCGGTGCCCGGCGGCGACGTAGGCGTGTTCGGCGGTGTCGTACGCGTCGAGGGCGTCCTGGTGCCGGCCGAGCCGGTGCAGGGCGGAGGCCCGGCTGTGCGCGAAGGACAGCGAGACCTGTTCGCCGGCGGCCTGGATCCGGGTCTGCGCGCGGTCGAGGTGGCCGAGGGCGTCGGCGGGGCGGCCGTCGTCCTCCAGGGTGTCGGCGTACTCGCGGGACAGGCAGTCGAAGCAGGCCCGGGCGGGTTCGACCCGTTCCAGGGTCTCTTCCAGTACGGCGAGCCGCTCGGGCACGTAGCCGGGGCCGTCGATGTTGGCGTGGCAGATGGTGAAGTCCTGGACGGCACACACCGACTGCGGGCAGGAGGCGGTCTCCTCGCGGTGCGCGAACTCCAGCAGCGACACCGCCTCGGACATCGCGGCCTCGCCCTGGTAGCGCTTGTTGAGCAGGTTCTGCAGCCGCCAGTGGCGCAGGAAGACCTCCACCCAGGGCAGGCCGAGGGCCCGGGCCGAGGCCAGCGCCTCGGGGTACATCGCGTCGAGCTGCTCGTTGCGGCCCTCGACGGCGTGGCCGGCGATCTCGGCGAGCGCGTCGGCGAGCCGGTGCTGCCCGGATTCGGCGAGCTGCCGGTGGGTGTCGTGCACCCAGGACCAGATGTCGGTGGTCATCGTTCCTCGTCCCCCTGCGGAGTGTCTGCGGAGATGGTGTCGGGCACCACCGACAGGCCGTCGGCGGGGAGGTCGGCGGTGAGCGCGGCAACCGCCGTGGAGATGCCGCCGAGGGCGGCGGTCAGGTCGCCGCCGGCCGAGCCGGAGGCCGCCGCCATGATCACCTTCAGCGAGCGCAGCAGCGCGGCGGCGGTGGCCGCCCCGGTGTGCCCGGCCCGGTAGGCGGCCAGCAGGTCGTGCACGGCGGGCGAGGCCAGGTTGAGGTAGAGCCGGGCCTTGACGGTGCCGTCGGTGCGCGCGGTGAACGCCCGGGCCAGGCGCAGCGCGGCGGACGGGATGCGGGCGTCGGCCTGGTCGTCCTCGATCCGGGCCTTGAGCTCGGCCTCGCGGTCGGGCACCAGCACCAGCGGCAGCCCGGGCGGGTCGAAGCGGGCCGGGACGAGCTGTTCGCCGTCGTCGGTGAGGGCGGCGCTCAGCCAGGCGTGCTGTTCGGCGGGCAGCGGCAGGTCGGGGGCGCGGAACAGTTCGCGGTTGCCGCTCTCGCTGCCGAGTTCGACGATCCGGCAGTCCCGCAGCTGGGCGTAGCGGCGCAGGAACGGCAGTACCGCGTACCGGTCGCCGCGGGCGATCGGCACCTGCATGGCGCGGTACAGCATCTCCTCGAAGCCGCCGCCGCTGCCGAGGGCGACGTGCACGGCGCCGGAGCCGGCGGCGCGCAGGGCGCCGGCGGTGAGTTCGCCCTGCGAGGTGGGGACGGGGACGTCGTCGGCGAGCAGGGTGAACAGCCGGTCGTCGCAGAGGGCGGCGCCGAGCAGTTCCTGGCCGTGCCGGGCGAGGATCCGCCGCCAGGCGGCGGGGTGCAGCCGGGCGGTCTCGTACAGGCCGTCGACGATGGCGTCGGTGAGGGCCTGCTGGAGGGCCCGGTAGTGCTCGTCGCGCTGCAGGTCCTCGCGGCTGGCGGTGGGGGTGAGCCGGGTGGACTCGACCACGCCGCCGATGAAGCCGGCCCAGCTGGGCAGCAGGTCGCGGGCGTCGTCGGCGAGCAGCATGCCGCGCAGGTACACGGCGAGGTCGCGGTTGTCGGTGGAGCCGTACGTCCCGCCGTCCTGCACCCAGAGCAGGCCGACGGCGTCGGTGCGCTCGTCGGCGGGCTGGACGGGGAACGCGGTCAGCGGTTCGAAGCTGCGGGCGAAGGCGGTGGCGAAGCGCATCCGGTGCAGGTAGGGCGAGCCGGGCAGGTCCTGCCGCCAGGGCACCGCGACGTTGTTGACGGCCTCCTCGTCCTCGCCGACGTACACCTCGATGGGCAGCAGCACGCAGTACCGGGCGAGGACTTCGCGCAGCGCCTCCTGGTCGGCGAGGTGGGCGTGTTCGGGTTTGAGCCGCAGGGTCACCACGGTGCCGGGCGTGGGGCGGGGTGCGGCGGGCTCGACGCTGTACTGCTCGCCGCCGCGGCTGCGGTAGGTGTGCGCGAGGTGCGCCTCGCGGTGCGAGGCGGTGGTGACGGTCACCTCCTCGGCGACCGAGAACGCCGACAGGAAGCCCAGTCCGAACGCCCCGATGAGTTCCTGGTTGCCCGTCAGGTCGCGCAGCATCCGGGTGTAGCCGGTGCCGACGGTGGCCAGGTAGGCGTGGATCTCCGGTTCGGTGAGCCCGGCCCCGTTGTCCTCGATCGCCACCGTCCGGGCCGCCGGGTCGCCGGTCACCCGGATCAGTGGCCGGTAGGTGCTCTCCGGGTCCTCCAGCTTGCGCCGGGTGTGCGAGTCGTGGGCGTTCTGCACCAGTTCGCGCAGCGCCACCAGTGGCGTCGAGTAGAGGTGCGTGGCGAGCACGCCCACCAGGCCGCCGAGGTCGACCTCCGTGGTGCGGAGATTCTCCGACTTCTCGGACGCGGGAAATTCGACGCCACTTCCGTCGGCGCCGGAAGCGGGGGGAAGGCCATCAGACATGAGGCCCCAGTGTGCCAGTACGACAATCAGGCGACCAGCGTTTTCGGATTTCCTGGATTTCTGTCGATACTCGGTCAACTCCCGGCCGGGGCACGGACGATCACCCCCGATCGCACCAACCCGCCGAAATCGCAAGCCATTTACCAGCACCGGGGAAACGGGCGGCCCCGTCGTCACGAGTTTCGCACCAGTTTGCAGGGAGACCACCACACCGCCAATTCCCCGGCGGCCGGACAGGCCTAGCGACGGGTCCGGGCGTAGGCGACCGGCGGGTTGCCCTCGCCGTGGTCGCGCTTGACCACCTCGAACTGGCCGTTCGCCTCCAGCAGCGGCATCAGCTTGGGGAACCCGTAGGTACGCGGGTCGAAGTCCGGCTTGCGCTTGCGGATCTGGTTGCCGACCTCGCCGAGGTGCGCCCACCCGTCGTCCCCGGACGCCGCCTCCAGCACGCTGTGCAGCAGGCCCGCCATCGCCGCGTCCAACTGCCCGGGCTCGACCGGCTCGGCCAGTGCGACGGCGTGCGCGATCGGGGTCAGGTTCTCGGTGTAAATGAACTTGTCGCAGGCGGCGACGAACGCCCGGGGCGTCTTGCGCTCCCCGAACCCGTACACCGTCAGCCCGGACTCGCGGATCCGGGACGCCAGCCTGGTGAAGTCGCTGTCGCTGGAGACCAGGCAGAAACCGTCGAACCGGCCGGTGTACAGCAGGTCCATCGCGTCGATCACCATCGCGGCGTCGGTCGCGTTCTTGCCGGTGGTGTACGCGAACTGCTGCATCGGCTGGATCGAGTGCTCCAGCAGCTGCGCCTTCCAGCCCTTCAGCGCGGTGCCGGTCCAGTCCCCGTAGGCCCGCTTGGCGTGCGCCGTCCCGTACTTGGCGACCTCCGCCAGCAGGTGCTCGACGATCGACGCCTGGGCGTTGTCGGCGTCGATCAGCACCGCCAGCTTCGCGGTGTTCTCGTTGCTCATGCGGCTCCCGTCGCAGTCGGCCAAGGCACGCGTGCCCCCGGGGCCCATCCCAGCAGACCCTTCCGACACCCGCGCCCGGAGGACCGTCAACAGTTCGGCTGACCTCGGCCGATGTCCGCCCGGCGGGCCGCCGCCGACCCTGGACACCACAAGCTACCGGCGATTAACTTGTCTGCGCCGATCAGCCGCCGAAGGGAGCGCACCGTGCGCCGCACCGTGTACAACGAGGACCACGAGGCGTTCCGGGAGACCATCCGGGACTTCATCGCGAACGAGGTCGTCCCGGTCTACGAGAGCTGGGAGGAGGCCGGCCACCCGCCGCGCGACTTCTACCGCAAGCTGGGCGAGCTCGGCGTCTACGGCATCGAGGTCCCGGAGGAGTACGGCGGCGCCGGCGAGACCGGCTTCAAGTACCAGGCCGTGATCTACGAGGAGACCGCCCGCGCGGGCGTCACCTTCGGCTCCTCCGGCGTGCACACCGGCCTGGTGCTGCCGTACCTGATGGAGTACGCGACCGAGGAGCAGAAGCGGCGCTGGCTGCCGGGCTTCGTCTCGGGCGAGATCATGACCGCGATCGCGATGACCGAGCCGGGCGCGGGCTCCGACCTGGCCGGCATCGCCACCACCGCGAAGCTGTCCGCCGACGGCACCCACTACGTGCTCAACGGCGCCAAGACGTTCATCACCGGCGGCGTGCTGGCCGACCTGGTCCTGGTGGTCTGCCGCACCGCGCCCTACGACCCGGCGGACCGCCGGGCGGGCCTGTCCATCCTGTGCGTGGACACCACCTCCGAGGGCTACTCGGTCGGCCGCAAGCTCCAGAAGATCGGCCTGCGCACCTCGGACACCGCCGAACTGGCCTTCACCGACGTCAAGGTCCCGGTGGAGAACCTGCTCGGCGAGGAGGGCAAGGCGTTCTCCTACCTGACCCACAACCTGGTGCAGGAGCGCCTGGCGATCGCGGTCGGCGCGTACGCCTCGGCGGCCGCCGCGGTGCAGTTCGCGGTGAAGTACGTCAAGGAGCGCAAGGTGTTCGGCAAGGCCGTCGCCGAGTTCCAGAACACCAAGTTCTCGCTGGCCGACTGCCAGGCCCAGGTGCTCGCCCAGCAGGCCATGGTCGACCAGGCGCTGGAGCTGTACCAGAACGGCGAGCTGACGGTGGCGGACGCCGCGGCGGCCAAGCTGTTCTGCACCGAGTCGGCCTCCGAGGTGATCGACAAGTGCCTCCAGCTGCACGGCGGTTACGGCTACATCCTGGAGTACCCGATCGCCCGCCTCTACACCGACAACCGGGTGTTCCGGATCTACGGCGGCACCAGCGAGGTCATGCGCACCATCATCGCGAAGTCGCTCGGCCTGTAAGCAGCTCGGTCTGTAAGCAGCTCGGTCTGTAAGCAGGACGCGGCGGAGGCGGGCACCCGGCCAGGTGCCCGCCTCCGCCGGCGTCCGCGGTCAGTTCGCGCTGGCGCGCCAGGCCTCCAGTCCGGCCGCCGACGCGGCCTTCGCCTGGTGCAGGGTGCGCTGCGCGAGCTCGGCGGGGTGGGACTCCAACTGCTGGAACCAGCCCCGGCCCGCGTTCGCCAGGGCGACGCAGACCAGGGCCGTGCCGGTCAGTCCGACGACGGCGCCGAGCCCGGTGAGGGCCACGCCGAGGGTGAGCATGCCGCGGTTCACCTGGAAGCCGCTGATGAATTTCTGATTGGTCGCCATAGGTCCACCATCGGGCCGCCTCCTTGGCCCCGCACGCCGAACGGACCCCGCGTTGACCCCTGCGCGTGGCCCAGCGCGCGACACCCGCCCCGAGCCCGCCTAGGGTCGGCGACGTGGGGCTCGGACGGCGAGCCCCCGGGCGCGGGGGCCGAAGGAGGAGAACGCGATGACCGAGCAGCCGGCCCGGATCGACCTGAACGCGCTGGCCGAGGAGCACGCCACCAAGGCCGCCGCCAACCCGCACGGCCGCAGCGCCCACCTGCTGCTGCACGACGGCGTCCTGCGGCAGACCGTGATCGCGCTGCGCGCCGGCGCCTCGCTGGACGAGCACAACGCCCCGGTCGCCGCCAGCCTCCAGGTGCTGCGCGGCCGGGTCGCGCTGACCGTGGCCGGCCGGCAGCAGGACGCCTCGGCGGGCGAGCTGCACTCCGTCCCGCAGGAGCGGCACGGCCTGCTCGCCCACACCGACGCGGTGGTACTGCTCACCGCCGTCACCGCGTGACCGCCTCTCAGGACCGGCCGAGCACCTCGCCGGAGACCAGCGTCATCGCCCGCAGGTAGTCCTCGCCGCCGGGCACCCCGGCCGGGTCGATCAGCCAGTGCGCGGCCTGGCCGAGCAGCAGCGACTGGTAGAACACGCCCTTGGCGAGCTCGTCCGGGGTGTCCTCGTGCTCGGCCTTCCCCTGGAACAGCGCGGCCAGGCCGAGCCGGCCCAGCTTCTGCGCCTCGGCCAGCTGCTCGCGCAGCTTCGGCAGGCTCTCCAGCTGCCCGAGGATCTCGAACTGCACCGTCCACAGCCCCCGGTGCGTGGCGAAGCTGTCCCGCATGGCGTCCCAGGAGCGGACGAACCGCTCCTTCGGGTCGGCGATGTCCGCCGAGGAGGCCAGCGCCGTGCCGACCGCGCTGCCCCACTCCCCCATCGCCTCCACCAGCGCCTGGATCAGCAGCGCGTCCTTGGAGCCGTAGTGGTAGCCGATCGCGGCCAGGCTGACGCCCGCCCCGGTGGCGATGTCCCGGGCGGTGGTGCGCCCGTAGCCCTTCTCGTACAGGCAGTGCTTGGCGCTGGCCAGCAGGTCCTCGCGATTTCCCATGCGCCGATGCTACGGCAGTCCAAGACGCTTGTCTTGCTCGAACGTCTGGAACACTTGATTTATACGCTTGTACTAGACAGTCGTGCAAGACGTCCGTACAGTCCTCGCCATGACCACCGACCACGGCCGCGCCGGCCGACGCGAATGGCTGGGCCTCGCCCTCCTCCTGCTGCCGACCCTCGTCCTCGCCATGGACATGGGCGTGCTGTTCTTCGCCGTCCCGTTCATCGCCACCGACCTGCGCCCCAGCGGCACCCAGCAGCTGTGGATCATGGACATGTACTCGTTCCTGCTGGCCGGGCTGCTGATCCCGATGGGCGCCCTGGGCGACCGGATCGGCCGGCGCCGGCTGCTGATCGGCGGCACCGCCGCCTTCGCCGCGGCCTCGCTGGTGGCCGCTTGGGCCGACGGGGCGAACCAGCTGATCGCCGCCCGGGCCCTGCTGGGCATCGCCGGAGCGGTCTTCGGGCCCTCCACCCTGGCCCTGGTGCGCAACATGTTCCCCGACCCCAAGCAGCGGCAGGCCGCGATCGGCGCCTGGAGCGGCGTCATGATGGCCGGCGCCACCCTCGGGCCGGTGGTCGGCGGCGTGCTGCTGGAGCACTTCTGGTGGGGCTCGGCCTTCCTGATCGCCGTCCCCGTGATGCTGCTGGTGATGGCCGCCGCGCCGTTCCTGCTTCCCGAGTACCGCGCCCCGCAGCAGGGCCGCTTCGACCTGCCCGGCGCCGCCCTGTCCATCGCCACCGTGCTGCCGGTCGTCCACGGCATCAAGACCCTCGCGGTGGAAGGCTGGAGCCTGCGCCCGGCGCTGGTCCTCGCCGCCGGGCTGCTGATCGGCGCCGGCCTCGCGGTGCGGCTGCGCACCGCCGCCCACCCGCTGCTCGACGTCTCGCTGTTCCGGATCCGCACCTACAGCGGGGCAATCACCGTCAACACCATCGCGATGTTCGCCATGATGGGCTTCTGCCTCTTCACCTCCCAGTACCTCCAACTGGTCAAGGGCTACGGCCCGCTCGCCGCCTCGCTGTGGGCGCTGCTGCCCAGCGTCGGGGTCGGCGCGGCCGTCGGCGGCTTCGGCGCACTGGCCGGCAAGGTGCGGCCCGCGGTCCTGCTCACCGGCGGCTTCCTGGCCAGCGCCGTCGGCTTCGCCGCGATGGCCTTCGTCGCCCCCGGCTCCTCACTGGCCCTGCCGCTGGTCGCCGCCGGGATCATCGCCGCCGGCGCGGTCGGCACCGTCAGCATCACCGGCGAGATGGTGCTCTCCGCCGCCCCCGCCGAACGGGCCGGCGCCGCCGGGGCCACCTCCGAGACCGCCCAGGAACTCGGCAGCTCGCTCGGCATCGCGGTGCTCGGCGCGACCGGCGCGGCGATCTACCGGGCCCGGATGGACGGCTCCGCCCCCGACGCCGCCCGCGACACCCTCGGCGGGGCCGTCACCACCGCCGCCCACCTGCCCGCCGATGCCGCCGAGCAGCTGCTCGGCACCGCCCGCGAGGCCTTCACGGCCGGAATGCACGTCGCCGCGGCCGTCGGGGTCCTGGTGATGCTCGGCGCCGCCCTCGCCGCCCACCTGCTGATGCGCCACCTGAGCGCCGCCGGACAGCCCGCGCCGAAGAACTCCCAGGTGGTACAGACCACATGACTCGGATCACCCGCATTTCGGCCGCTGTTTGCCAGCGGGTGTATACGTTCGCCAATAAGGCCAGGCATACTGGCCGAGTCGGGCGTTCCGCCCGGCCCAGACGTCACAGCGAGAACTTCCACGAAAGGACCGGTGGTCAGGGATGTTCCGTAACGGTCTTGAGCCCTGGCACATCGCCATCATGGTGGTGGTGCTGGTCCTGCTGTTCGGCTCGAAGAAGCTGCCCGAGATGGCCCGCGGCCTCGGCAAGTCGATGCGCATCCTGAAGGCCGAGACCAAGGCCCTGCGCGAGGACGACGCCCCCGCCGCCGCCGAGGCGCAGAACGGCACCGCCGCCTCGCAGGCCGAGCAGCCCCGCCAGGCCGTCGAGCCGACCGTCGTCACCAAGGCCACCGAGACGCCCAAGTCGACCACGGTCTGACGACCCGCCGGGCCCCCGGGCCCGGCGTCACCAGGTCTTCCGGAGCCCCCGCACCGCCCCTCGGCCG
>NZ_JBHWEN010000051.1:0-16949 GCF_042734215.1 Kitasatospora sp. NPDC059673
GCCGAGGGCGCCCCGCCGCGCCAGGCCCGTCCGGCCCGCCCGCGGCCGTCCGACGGGGAGCGCCGGCCCGCCGTCCGGCCCCGGCCGCGCCCCGACGTCCGGCGCCCCCCGGCGCGCCGCCCGGCGTCCGCGCCGCGGGCCATCAAGCTGGCCGATCCGAAGCGCCGGCTGCGGCTGGTGACGGTCTGCCTGGGCCTGGTGTTCGCGATCTTCGCGGGCCGGCTGGTGCAGCTCCAGCTGCTGGACTCCGACGCGCTGGCGGCCGGTGCCGGCGCCAACAAGTACGTGCGGGTGAAGCTGCCCGCCGAGCGCGGCTCGATCACCGCCGCCGACGGCACCGTGCTGGCCACCAGCGTGGACGCGTACGACATCACCGCCGACCCGACCATGTTCACCCCCGAGGCGACCCACCTGCCGGACGCCCCGGAGCAGGCCGCGGCGCTGCTCGCGCCGATCCTCGGCCTGCCGAAGGAGAAGCTGGCGGGCTCGCTGCACCTGAACGCGAAGAACCCGAAGAGTCAGTACGCGCTGCTGATCTCCCGCCAGACCCCGCAGGCCAAGACGCAGATCGCCGACCTGAAGTCCTCGCTGACCAAGCAGGCCGACACGGCGGCCTGCCGGGGCCAGCGCGAGCTTCTCGGCAAGCCTGCCGAGAAGGGCGGCCGGCAGTTCCTCGACACCGCCTGCGTGAACCCGCTGGCCGGGGTGTTCTGGGAGCAGTCGACCAAGCGCAGCTACCCGGCGAACGGGCTGGCCGCCAACCTGGTCGGCTTCGTCAACTCCGAGGGCACCGGCACCGGCGGCCTGGAACTCCAGTACCAGCAGCTGCTGGCGGGGGAGGACGGCTACTCCACCTACGCCTCCGCCGGGGGACGCCGGGTCGCCACCGCCGGCGGCAGCCGGCAGGACGCGGTGCCCGGCAGCGACGTGCGGCTGACGGTGAACCCGGACATCCAGTGGGCGGCGCAGCGCGCCATCACCGACCAGGTCTCCAACTCCGGTGCGGAGAAGGGCTATGTGATCGTCCAGGACGTGAAGACCGGTCAGGTGCTGGCGATGGCCTCCTCCCCGGGCTTCAACCCGAACGACCTGTCCTCGGCCCGCTCCGACCAGCTCGGCAACCCGGCCCTGCAGGACGCCTACGAGCCGGGCTCCACCGCGAAGCTGATGACCATGGCGGCGGTGCTGGACACCGGCGCGGCGAACTGGGACACCCACGTCACCGTGCCGAACACGCTGCAGCGCTCCGACCGGGTGTTCCACGACGACATCGACCACGAGACCTGGTACCTGACGCTGGCGGGCGTGCTCGCCAAGTCGTCCAACATCGGCACCATCGAGGCCGCCGAGCACCTGGGCCCGACCCAGGCCGAGTCCAACAAGGTGCTCGCCGGGTACCTGGACAAATTCGGCATCGGCAAGCCGACCGGGCTGGGCTTCCCCGGGGAGACCCGCGGCATCCTGGCCAAGCCGGAGGACTGGAACGGCTCGCAGCAGTACACCATCCCGTTCGGCCAGGGCCTGTCGGTGAACGCGCTGCAGGCCACCTCGGTGTTCTCCACCATCGCCAACGGCGGCGTGCGGGTCGCGCCCGGCCTGCTGGCCGGCACCACCGGACCGGACGGGCGGTTCACGCCCGCGCCGGCCGGGGCGCAGAGCCGGGTGGTGACGGAACAGACCGCGAAGACGCTGACCGAGATGCTGGAGTCCGTCGTCACCGACGAGCAGGGCACCGGCAACAAGGCGCAGATCCCGGGCTACCGGGTGGCCGGAAAGACCGGCACCGCCGACCGGGTGGACCCGAAGACCGGCAAGTACTCCGGGTACACCGCCTCCTTCATCGGCTTCGCGCCCGCCGACCAGCCCCGGGTGACGGTCTCCTGCGTCATCCAGCACCCGGTCAACGGGCACTTCGGCGGGCAGCTGTGCGGGCCCGTGTTCAAGCAGGTGATGGAGTTCACCCTCAAGACCCTGCAGGTTCCGCCGAGCGGCAGCGAGGCGCCGAACCTGCCCGTCGACTGGAAGCCCTGAGATGAGCGACACCCCCGACACTTCGCGGCGCGCCGAGCGCGATGTGAGCAGCGTCACGACCGGGGGCCGGTTTGGCCCAGGGGGGCATGAGGCCGATAGCCTTCCGGCCGTGCCGAAATCCGATCAAATCTCCGCGAGTCCCCCCCGTCCGAGCCGCGCCGCGGCGCTGCCCCTCGCCGAGGCGGCCCGGCTGCTCGGGCTGCCGCCCATCGACGGGCCCGCCGTCACCGGCATCACCCACGACTCCCGGGCGGTGCGTCCGGGCGACGTGTACGTGGCCTTCCCCGGCGCCAACCACCACGGTGCGGCGTTCGCCGCCGGCGCGGTGGCCGCCGGCGCGGTCGCGGTGCTCACCGACGCCGCCGGCGCTGAGCTGGCCGCCGACGCGGGCGCGGTGCTGCTGGTCGTGGACAGCCCGCGCGCGGTGATGGGCGAGCTCGCCGCGGCGGTCTACGGGGCCGCCGCCGAGCAGATGCTGATGATCGGCCTGACCGGCACCAACGGCAAGACCACCACCTCCTACCTGGTCGAGGGCGGCCTGCGCGGGGCCGGCCGGCTGCCCGGCGTGATCGGCACCGTCGAGATGCGGGTCGGCACCGAGCGGATCAAGTCCGAGCGCACCACCCCCGAGGCCACCGACCTGCACGCGGTGCTCGCCGTGATGCACGAGTCCGGCGCCGACTCGGTGGTCATGGAGGTCTCCAGCCACGCGCTGGTGTACGGCCGCACCGATGGCGTGACCTACGACGTCGCGCTGTTCAACAACCTGACACCGGAACACCTCGACTTCCACCCCGACATGGAGGACTACTACCGGGCCAAGGCCCGGCTGTTCGAGCCCGGCAAGGCCCGGCTCGGCGTCGCCAACCGCGACGACTCCTACGGCCGCCGGCTGGCCGGCGAGGCCCGGATCCCGATGGTGACCTTCTCCGCCGCGGGCGACCCGGCCGCCGACTGGCGCGCCGTCGATGTCCAGCTCGGCCCGGCCGGCTCCACCTTCACCGTGCTCGGCCCGGACGGCGCCCGCGCCGCGGCCTCGGTGCCGCTGCCCGGCCCGTTCAACGTCTCCAACGCGCTCGGCGCGATCACCGCGCTGGTCACCGCCGGCATCGAGCTGGATGCCGCGGTCGCCGGGGTCGCCCAGGTCCCGGGCGTGCCCGGCCGGCTGGAGAAGGTCGACGTGGGGCAGCCGTACGTCGCCGTGGTCGACTACGCGCACAAGCCGGACGCGCTCAGCGCCGTGCTCGCCTCGCTGCGCGAGGTCACCAAGGGCCGGCTGCACGTCGTCGTCGGCTGCGGCGGCGACCGCGACCCGTACAAGCGCGCCCCGATGGGCGCGATCGCCGCCCGGCTCGCCGACACCGCCGTCCTCACCAGCGACAACCCGCGCTCCGAGGACGCGCTGGCGATCCTCGCCACCATGCTCGGCGGCGCCGCCGAGGTGCCCGAGGACGAGCGCGCCGAGGTGCTCGCGGTCCCCGACCGCGCCGAGGCGATCGCGCTGGCGGTCGCCCGGGCGCACGCCGGGGACACCGTGCTGGTGGCGGGCAAGGGCCACGAGCTCGGGCAGTACGTGAAGGGCGAGGTCCGCCCGTTCGACGACCGCGAGGTGCTGCGGGTCGCGATGGAGCAGTTGATGGAGGCAGACCGGTGATCGCTCTGACCCTGGCCGAGGCCGCGAAGGCGGTCGACGGCACCCTGGACGCGGCCGACCCGGACGCGGTGATCACCGGTGCGGTGGTCACCGACAACCGGCAGATCGAGCCCGGCGGCCTGTTCGTGTGCGTGCTCGGCGAGCGCGTCGACGGCCACGACTTCGCCGCCAAGGCGGTCGCCGACGGCGCGGTCGCGGTGCTCGCCACCCGCCCGGTCGGCGTGCCCGCGATCCTGGTGGACGACGTGGTCGTCGCGCTCGGCCGGCTCGCCCGCGCCGTGGTCGCCCGCGCCACAGAGGTGCGGATCGTCGGCCTGACCGGCTCGGCCGGCAAGACCTCCACCAAGGACCTGATCGGCCAACTGCTGGCCAAGCACGGCGAGACGGTCTTCCCGGCCGGCTCGCACAACAACGAGATCGGCCACCCGCTGACGGCCCTGCAGGTCGCCCCGACCACCCGCCACCTGGTGATGGAGATGGGCGCCCGACACAAGGGCGACATCGAGTACCTGACCGGCATCACCCCGCCCACCGTCGGCCTGGTGCTGAACATCGGCACCGCGCACCTCGGCGAGTTCGGCTCCAAGGAGGGCATCGCCGAGGCCAAGGGCGAGATGGTGGAGGCGCTCTCCGCCGACGGCGTCGCCGTGCTGAACGCCGACGACCCGCTGGTGCGCGCGATGAGCAGCCGCACCAAGGCCCGCGTGGTGCTGTTCGGCGAATCCTCGGACGCCCACATCCGGGCCACCGACGTTCGCCTGGACGCCACCGGCCGGCCACAGTTCACGCTCAGCACCCCGGCCGGTTCCGCACCCGTGAAGCTGCGCCTGTACGGTGAGCACCACGTCTCGAACGCCCTCGCCGCCGCCGCGGTGGCGGTGGAGCTCGGGATGCCCGTCGACCGCGTCGCCGAGGCACTCGGCGAAGCCGGTGCGCTGTCCCGTTGGCGCATGGAGGTGGTCGACCGGGCCGATGGCCTGACCGTCGTCAACGACGCCTACAACGCGAACCCGGAGTCCATGCGGGCCGCACTGCGGGCACTGGCGACGATGGCGGGCAAGGGCCCGGAGCGCCGCCGCACCTGGGCGGTGCTCGGTGAGATGCGGGAGCTCGGCGAGGACAGCTTCGACGAGCACGACGCCATCGGACGGCTCGCCGTCCGGCTCGACATCACCAAGCTGGTGGCGGTCGGCGGACGCGAGGCGGCCCGGATGGAACTGGGCGCGAGGAACGAAGGTTCGTGGGGTGAGGAGTCGGTGCTGGTGTCCGACGCGGACGCGGCGATCGAGCTGCTGCGCAGTCAAGTGCGGCCGGGGGACGTGGTCCTGGTGAAGGCATCCCGTTCGGTGGGACTCGAAAAGGTCGCCGAGGCACTGCTCGCGGACGGTGCCGCGAAGTGAAGCAGATCCTCTTCTCCGGCCTGATCGGCCTGGTGCTGACCCTGCTCGGCACTCCCGCCCTGATCAAGCTGCTCGCCCGGCACGGCTACGGCCAGTACATCCGTGACGACGGCCCCAAGGCGCACCACAGCAAGAAGGGCACGCCCACCATGGGCGGCATCGCCTTCATCCTGGCCACCCTGATCGCCTACTTCGCGACCAAGGCGATAACGGGCGAGTCGCCCACTGCCTCCGGCCTGCTGGTGCTGTTCCTGACCACCGGCCTCGGCCTGGTCGGCTTCCTGGACGACTACATCAAGGTGGTCAAGCGCCGCTCGCTGGGCCTGCGGGCCAAGGCGAAGCTGCTCGGCCAGTCCTTCGTGGCGCTCGCCTTCGCCATCCTGGCGCTCCAGTTCGAGGACAGCCGCGGGCTGACCCCGGCTTCCAAGCACCTGTCGTTCGTGCAGGACTTCAAGTGGGCGATCGGCCCGGTGCTGTTCGTCCTGTTCGCCTACTTCATGATCGCCGCGATGTCGAACGGCGTGAACCTGACGGACGGTCTGGACGGCCTCGCCACCGGCGCCTCGGTGATGGTCTTCGGCGCCTACACCTTCATCGGCCTGTGGGAGCACACCCAGAACTGTGCCTACGCGATCAAGGCCACCGCGTCCTGCTTCGAGGTCCGCGACCCGCTGGACCTCGCCGTGGTCGCCGCCGCCCTGATGGGCTCCTGCTTCGGCTTCCTGTGGTGGAACACCTCGCCCGCGAAGATCTTCATGGGCGACACCGGCTCGCTCGCCCTCGGCGGCGCCCTGGCCGGCCTCGCCATCGTCTCGCGCACCGAGCTGCTGCTCGCCGTCCTCGGCGGCCTGTTCGTGATCATCACCCTTTCGGTGATCATCCAGGTCGGCTCGTTCCGGATGACCGGCAAGCGCGTTTTCAAGATGGCGCCACTCCAGCACCACTTCGAACTCAAGGGCTGGAGCGAAGTCCTGATCGTGGTCCGGTTCTGGATCATCCAGGGCCTGTGCGTCGCCATCGGACTCGGACTCTTCTACGCGGGATGGGTGACCGGATGAACAACCCGGAGTGGGCCGGCCTGCCGGTCGTCGTCGCGGGGCTCGGCCTCTCCGGGGTCAGCGCCGCCAGAGTCCTGCACGGGCTCGGCGCGCACGTCACCGTCGTGGACGGCGGCACCGGCCCCGCGCTGGACGCCAAGGCCGCCGCCCTCACCGAGCAGGGCATCGCCGTCCGCCTCGGCGACGGCGCCACCCTGCCCGCCGGCACCCGGCTGATCGTCACCTCGCCCGGCTGGGCCCCCGACAGCCCGCTGTTCGCCGCCGCCGAGCAGGCCGGCGTCCCGGTCTGGGGCGACGTCGAACTCGCCTGGCGGCTGCGCACCCCGCACCCCGCCACCGGCGAGCCGGCCCCCTGGCTGGCCGTCACCGGCACCAACGGCAAGACCACCACCGTCCAGATGCTGGCGTCCATCCTCACCGCCGCCGGCAAGCGCACCGCCGCCGTCGGCAACGTCGGCGTCTCGGTGCTGGACGCGGTCCTCGCCGAGGAGCCCTACGACGTCCTCGCCGTCGAACTCTCCAGCTACCAGCTGCACTGGGCGCCCTCGCTGCGCGTCCACTCCGGCGCGGTGCTCAACCTGGCCCCCGACCACCTCGACTGGCACGGCTCGATGGAGGCCTACGCCGCCGACAAGGGCCGGATCTACCAGGGCAACCAGGTCGCCTGCGTCTACAACCTCGCCGACCCCGCCACCGAGGCGCTGGTCCGCGAGGCCGACGTCGAAGAGGGCTGCCGCGCGATCGGCTTCGGCCTCGACGCCCCCAGCATCTCCAACTTCGGCGTCGTGGACGGCCTGCTGGTCGACCGCGCCTTCGTCCCCGACCGGGACCGCGCCGCCGCCGAGATCGGCGCCGTCGCCGACATCTCCTCGCCCGCCCCGCACAACATCGCCAACGCACTGGCTGCCGCCGCTCTCGCCCGCGCCTACGGTGTCGACGCCAAGGCCGTCCGCGACGGGCTGCGCGCCTTCACGCCCGACGCCCACCGGATCGCGCACGTCGCCGAGATCGACGGCGTGACCTACGTGGACGACTCCAAGGCCACCAACACCCACGCGACGGCGGCCTCGCTGGCCGCGTTCCGCCCCGTGGTGTGGATCGCCGGCGGCCTCGCCAAGGGCGCGACCTTCGACGAGCTGGTCGCCGGCGCGGCCCCCCGGCTGCGCGCGGCCGTGCTGATCGGCCAGGACCGGCAGCTGATCCGCGAGGCGCTCGCGCGACACGCCCCGGAAGTACCGGTATTCGAACCCGCGCCGGGGAAGACTGGCGCCGAGGCGATGACCGAGATCGTCCGCGTGGCGGCTTCCGCCGCACAGAAGGGCGACACCGTCCTGCTGGCGCCGGCCTGCGCGTCGATGGACATGTTCACCAACTACGGTGAGCGCGGGGACATGTTCGCAGCCGCGGTCAGGGCGATGTAGTTCAGGGGCGCGAGGAACTGCGCGTAGGGGAACGCATCCGTCGGAAAGATCGCGACGCCGGACAATGACCTGCACGTGATCGCGACCTTGCTGACGTGCGCTCGGTTGCTCGCGCAGTTCCCCGCGCCCCTTCGGGGCACGAGAATGGAGATGGTGGTGCCCAGCAGCGAGAAGCCGCGCTTGCGGTTGGTCTCGGCGACCACGACCACCTTCAAGTCCGAGGGCCCGGTCGCGCGGCTGCGCGCAGCGCGTGAGCGGTTCGGGTACTTGATGGCCCGTCCGCTGACGCCGTACTACCTGATCCTGGGTTCGACGGCGCTGCTGGTGGTGCTCGGGCTGGTGATGGTGTTCTCCGCCTCGCAGAGCGTGGTGGTGGACTTCGGGCTGCCGATGACGTTCTTCTTCCGCAAGCAGCTGATCGCCCTGCTGCTGGGCGGGGCGATCGCCGTCGTGCTCACCCGGGCCCCGGTGAAGCTGCTGCGCACCGCCGCGTACCCGCTGCTGTTCGGGGTGGTGGGCGCGCTGGTGCTGGTGGCGATCCCGGGCGTCGGGGTGCGGATCAACGGCAACCGGAACTGGATCAGCCTGGGCTTCTTCCAGATCCAGCCGTCCGAGTTCGCCAAGCTCGCGCTGCTGCTGTGGGCGGCCGACCTGTTGGCCCGCAAGCAGCGCACCCACATGCTCAACCAGTGGAAGCACCTGCTGATCCCGCTGGTGCCCGGCACCGTCGTGCTGATGATGCTGATCATGCTGGGCGGCGACATGGGCACCACGATGGTGCTGGTGGCGATGCTTTTCGGCCTGCTCTGGATGGTCGGCGCGCCGCTGCGGCTGTTCGCCGCCACTCTGGGTATCGCGGTGGTCGCGTGCACCGCGCTGATCATCACGGTGCCGCACCGCCTGGGCCGGCTGGCCTGCGTCGGCGTGACCAAGCCGGACCCCAACCTGGACTGCTTCCAGGCACTGCACGGACTGTACGCGCTGGCGGCCGGCGGGCCGTTCGGATCCGGACTGGGTGCGGGCGTCGAGAAATGGGGCCAACTCCCGGAGGCGCACACCGACTTCATCTTCGCCGCGACCGGCGAGGAACTCGGCCTGGTGGGGACGCTGTCCGTGCTCGCGCTCTTCGCGGCACTAGGCTACGCGGGTATCCGTGTGGCTCTCAGCACCACGGACCCGTTCGTCCGGTACGCGGCGGGCGCCGCCACCACGTGGATCATGGCTCAGGCCGTGGTCAACCTGGGGTCGGCGCTGGGACTCATGCCCATCGCGGGCGTCCCGCTGCCGCTGTTCTCGTACGGTGGATCCGCGATGCTGTCGGCCATGTGCGCCATCGGGCTGCTGCTGTGCTTCGCGCGCAGCACCCCGAAGGCGAAGGCAGCGCTGGCTGCCCGGCCCCGCCGATGGCGAAAAGGGGCCAACTCCCGGTTCGGGTCCGTCCTGGACCGGGTGGTGCCAGGTAGGAAAACCACAGCGCGAAAGGCCCCCGGGCCAACGCGCAGGGAGCGGTGAATTTCGGTGCATGTCGTACTCGCCGGCGGCGGGACCGCCGGTCACATCGAGCCGGCCATGGCGCTCGCGGACGCGCTGCGCAGGCATGACCCGTCCATCGGGATCACCGCCCTCGGCACCGAGCGCGGCCTGGAGACCCGGCTGGTGCCGGAGCGCGGCTACGAGCTGGCCCTGATCCCGGCGGTTCCGCTGCCCCGCAAGCCCACTCCCGAGCTGATCACCGTCCCGGGCCGGCTGCGCGGCACCGTGCGGGCCGCCCAGGAGGTCATCGAGCGGGTCAACGCCGACGCGGTGGTCGGCTTCGGCGGCTACGTGGCGATGCCCGCCTACCTGGCCGCCAAGCGCGCCGGGGTGCCGATCGTGGTGCACGAGGCCAACGCCCGCCCCGGCCTGGCCAACAAGATCGGCGCCCGCTACAGCGACTTCGTGGCGGTCTCCACCCCGGACTCCAAGCTGCGCGACTCCCGCTACATCGGCATCCCGCTGCGCCGCACCATTGCCACCCTGGACCGCGGCACGGTGCGCGCGGAGGCCCGGCACTACTTCGGTCTGGACCAGCGGCTGCCCACCCTGCTGGTGTCCGGCGGCTCGCAGGGCGCCCGCCGGCTGAACGAGACGGTGCAGGCGATCGCGCCCCGGCTCCAGCAGTACGGCGTGCAGATCCTGCACGCCGTCGGCCCGAAGAACGAGCTGCCGACCATCGACGACATCCCCGGCATGCCGCCGTACCGCGCGGTGCCGTACGTGGACCGGATGGACCTGGCGTACGCGGCGGCCGACATGATGCTCTGCCGGGCCGGCGCGATGACGGTGGCCGAGCTGGCCGCGGTGGGCCTGCCGGCCGCGTTCGTGCCGCTGCCGATCGGCAACGGCGAGCAGCGGCTGAACGCCCAGCCGATGGTGAAGGCCGGCGGCGGTCTGCTGGTGGACGACGCCGACCTGACCACGGACTGGGTGCTGAAGAACGTGCTGCCGGTGCTCACCGACCCGGCGAAGCTGTGGGAGATGTCGCGTTCCGCCGCCGAGTTCGGCCGCCGGGACGCCGACGACCTGCTGGTGCAGATGGTCTACGAGGCGATCGAGGCCGGCCGCGGCGGCCGCCGCCGTGGCTGACGAGGACTACGAGGAGGAGTTCGGGGAGGACGGCGACGAGGCCCGTCCGCCCCGGCTCCGACTGTCCCGCCGGGGCATGCTGGTACTGGCGGTGCTGGGCGCCCTGGTGCTCGGTGCGCTCGGCTGGACGGTGTTCTTCTCCTCCGCGCTGGAGGTCCGCCGGGTGGCCGTCCAGGGCCTGGACTCCGGCAAGCTGAGCCAGGACGAGGTGGAGAAGGCGCTCGGCTCCACCGCCCGCGGCCCGCTGGCCCGGGTGGATCTGGACCGGGCCCAGCAACTGGTGGCCAAGGTGCCCCGGGTGGCCAGGGTCGAGGTGTGGCGCGGCTGGCCGCACACCCTGCAGGTGAAGGTGACGGAGCGTCAACCAGTGGCTGCGATCCGTGCCGAGGACGGCCGGTTCGTCCAGGTCGACGCCCAGGGTGTGGAATTCGCCACCGAGCCGCAGCCGCCGGCCGGCGTACCCGTGGTGTCACTCGCACTCGGCCAACCGGCCAACGACGCACTGCCCGTCATCGACCGCCCCGCGCTGGTCCGGTCGGCCATCACGGTCGCCGCCGGCCTCCCGTCGGAGGTGGCCAAGCAGGCCGGTTCGCTCACGGTCTATTCGTACGACGACATCCGCCTCCAACTCGCCTCCGGCGCAACAGTCCGCTGGGGCAGCGCGGAGGAAACCGCCCGCAAGGCCCGGGTGTTGACGGCTCTGCTCGGCCGGAAGGCATCGAATTACGACGTGAGTGCGCCGGATGCCCCGGCGGTGTCCGGCTGATCCGGTAAGTTCATTGCCTGGGGGAGGTATTGACGGAGCCGAGGCTCCGGTCCGACCCTTGGTGGTCACCCCGGTTTCACCGGGGGGTCGATGATCACATAGGCTCAAAAGAAAAAGGGAAGCTCGGCGTGTTCGGTGGAACACGCGTTGGTTGCGACCTACTGTCCTGTGTCAACGAGCTGTGCTCGACAACGAACTGACACCGGCACAGCGGTAACCCTCAACCTCAAGTTTAGGGTTCGGGTTGGAACCACGTGCTTCCCACCCATCGACATCCGTCGGCCTTCGTATCCAGGGGAGCCGACCCGGAAATTCGAGGCGAGAGGCCCCGACGTGGCAGCACCCCAGAATTACCTCGCGGTCATCAAGGTCGTCGGCATCGGTGGCGGCGGAGTCAACGCCATCAACCGGATGATCGAGGTCGGGCTCAAGGGCGTCGAGTTCATCGCGATCAACACTGATGCGCAGGCCCTCCTGATGAGCGACGCCGATGTGAAGCTCGACGTCGGCCGGGAGCTCACCCGCGGCCTTGGCGCCGGCGCCAACCCGGAGGTCGGCCGGAAGGCCGCGGAGGACCACCGCGAGGAGATCGAGGAGGTCCTCAAGGGGGCCGACATGGTCTTCGTGACGGCCGGTGAGGGCGGCGGCACCGGCACCGGCGGCGCGCCGGTGGTGGCCAACATCGCCCGCTCGCTCGGCGCGCTCACCATCGGCGTGGTCACCCGCCCGTTCACCTTCGAGGGCCGCCGTCGGGCCAACCAGGCCGAGGACGGCATCGCCTCGCTGCGCGAGCAGGTCGACACCCTGATCGTGATCCCCAACGACCGCCTGCTGTCGATCTCCGACCGCCAGGTCTCGGTGCTGGACGCGTTCCGCTCCGCCGACCAGGTGCTGCTCTCCGGTGTCCAGGGCATCACCGACCTGATCACCACCCCGGGTCTGATCAACCTGGACTTCGCCGACGTCAAGTCGGTGATGTCGGACGCCGGTTCGGCGCTGATGGGGATCGGTTCGGCGCGCGGCGAGGACCGCGCCAAGGCCGCCGCCGTGATGGCGATCTCCTCGCCGCTGCTGGAGGCCTCGATCGACGGCGCCCGCGGTGTGCTGCTGTCCATCTCGGGCGGCTCCGACCTCGGTCTGTTCGAGATCAACGAGGCGGCCCAGCTGGTCAGCGAGGCGGCCCACCCCGAGGCGAACATCATCTTCGGTGCGGTCATCGACGACGCGCTCGGCGACGAGGTCCGGGTCACCGTGATCGCGGCCGGCTTCGACGGCGGGCAGCCGCCGGCCATCGTCCGCGAGCCGGTGGTGAAGTCGGCCTCCAGCTCCTCGTCGAGCAGCAGCACCTCCTCCGCGCCGGAGCGTCCGGCCACCCGTCCGTCCTACGGTTCGATCGGTTCGGTCACCCGCTCCGAGGAGCCGGCCCGCCCGTCCGAGGCCCCGGTGCCGGTGACCACCGCCCCGCCGGTGCCGCCGCAGGTGCAGCCGGTGCGCCAGCCGTACGTCGAGAGCCCCGCCGAGGAGCTCGACGTGCCGGACTTCCTGAAGTGATCCATACGGCCTTTCGCAACGGTGCTCACTTCGCCTCCACCACCCGGTGGGGCGGGGTGAGCACCGCGCCGTACGGGGAGCTCAACCTCGGTGGTGCGGTGGGTGACTCGCCCGAAGCCGTGGTGCAGAACCGTTTCCTCGCAGCCCGCGAACTGGGACTGGATCCGGCCGATGTGGTCTGGATGAACCAGGTGCACGGCGCCGACGTCGCGGTGGTGACGGACCGCCAGCCCGCCGGGTACGCGCCGACGGTGGACGCGGTGGTCACCGACCGCCCGCTGGCCCTCGCGGTGCTCACCGCCGACTGCACCCCGGTGCTGCTGGCCGACCCCGAGGCCGGCGTGGTCGGCGCCGCGCACGCCGGGCGCCCGGGCCTGGCCGCCGGGGTCGTCCCCGCGGTGCTCGCCGCGATGCGCGAACTCGGGGCCCGCCCCGAGCGGATCCTCGCCGCCACCGGCCCCGCCGTGTGCGGCCGTTGCTACGAGGTGCCGGAGGCGATGCGGGCCGAGGTGGCCGCGCTCGTCCCGGCCGCCCGGTCGGAAACCTCCTGGGGCACCCCCGCCCTGGACGTGCCGGCCGGCGTCGCCGCCCAACTCGCCGAGGCGGGCGTGCGCGATGTGGTGCGATCTTCTGTTTGCACGATGGAATCTCCGGACCACTACTCCTACCGTCGGGAGCAGCGGACCGGCCGACTCGCAAGCTACGTCTGGCTGGGGCCTGCACTCTCATGACGAACGACATCTTCGGTCCGTTCCCCGGTGGCGCGGAATTCGCCGCCGCCCTGACGGACGCTCAGCGCGCCCGCTTCGAACAACTCGGCGCCAACCTCGACGTGGTCGAGCGGCGGATCGCCGACGCCTGCGCCGCGGCCGGGCGCCCGCGCGAGGAGGTCACCCTGATCGTGGTGACCAAGACCTACCCCGCCGAGGACACCGCGCTGCTCGCCGGACTGGGCGTCACCGACGTTGCGGAGAACCGCGACCAGGACGCCGCTCCGAAGGCCGAACGCTGCGTCAACCTTCCGTTGACGTGGCACTTCGTCGGCCAGTTGCAGACCAACAAGGCCCGTTCGGTGGTCCGTTACGCCGATCTGGTGCATTCGGTGGACCGTGAGCGCCTGGTCGACTCGCTGGCCGCCGCCGTCCGCAACGCCGAACGCCCGCCGCTGGGCTGCCTGGTGCAGGTCGCGCTCGACAAGGAGGCCGGCGAGGGCGAGCACCGCGCGGGCGTGGCGCCGGCCGACGTGCTCGCGCTGGCCGGGAAGATCGCCGACACGCCCGGGCTGCGATTGGCCGGTGTGATGACGGTCGCACCGCTCGCGGGCCCGCTGGCGGGCGACCCCGCACGCTCCTTCGCGCGCCTTGCGGAAATCGCAAGCGCCGTACGCGCGGAGCATCCGACTGCCACGATGGTTTCGGCAGGGATGAGCGGAGATTTGGAGCAGGCGATCGCCGCCGGAGCGACACATGTACGCGTCGGTACGGCGGTACTCGGAGTGCGGTCACCGCTCGGGTAACGTCACCGAGTAAGTAGATCAGACTGCAGGACAAAATAGGACAGAACCTAGCAGATGATCAGTCTGCTGGTAAACCGTGGATCGCATCCGAGCGCACACCTCCGCGGTCTGACGGACCGTCGGCCTGACCGGCCGTGACCATCACGGCGTCCGCAGGTGAACGGTGGGCGCATGAGCGGAGGAGACAGCAGCATGGCCGGCGCGATGCGCAAAATGGCGGTCTATCTCGGCCTGGTCGAGGACGAGACCTACGACAGCCAGGGGTACGACCCCGACGACGACTACGACACGGACCCGGAGCCGATCCGCACCGGTCGCACCGAGGACCTGCGGGCCTCGGCCCCCGCCGCGGCGCCCGCCACCGGGTCGGCGCCCGTGGCCCAGATCGCGCCTCAGCCGGTGCCTGCCGCGGTCCCGATCCGTCAGGAGCAGCCGCGCATGGCTCCCGTGTCGTCCATCACATCCGAGCGCCACCGCAATCTGGAGAAGAGCACCCCGGTGATCATGCCCAAGGTCGTCAGCGAACGAGAGTCCTACCGCATCACCACGCTGCACCCCCGGACCTACAACGAGGCCCGTACGATCGGGGAGCAGTTCCGTGGCGGCACGCCCGTGATCATGAATTTGACCGAGATGGACGACACGGATGCCAAGCGGCTCGTAGACTTCGCGGCTGGACTGGTCTTCGGTCTGCACGGCAGTATCGAGCGCGTGACACAGAAGGTGTTCCTCCTGTCGCCTGCTAACGTCGATGTCACGGCGGAGGACAAGGCTCGGATCGCCGAGGGTGGGTTCTTCAACCAGAGCTGACCCGGCCACGACTTTCTGTGTGGATCAGTTTGACAGTGCGTCACTGACGGACCGTCGGTCAGGGAGAGGGAGAAGTGATGGGGATCTTCGGTTCGGTGCTCTATTGGGTGCTGACCGTGTTCCTGCTGATCCTGCTCTTCAGGCTGGTGATGGACTGGGTGTTTCAGTTCGCTCGATCGTGGCGTCCTGGGAAGGCCATGGTCGTGGTGCTGGAGGCCACGTACACTGTCACGGATCCGCCACTCAAGCTTCTTCGGCGATTCATCCCGCCGTTGCGTCTCGGGGGCGTGGCGCTCGACCTGTCCTTCTTCGTACTGATGATCATTGTGTATGTCCTGATCTCGCTCGTGCAGCGCCTGTCGTTCTGAACGATGCGACAGGATGCCGGTCCGACGATCACGTTGAGGTGAAGAGATGCCATTGACCCCCGAGGACGTTCGGAACAAGCAGTTCACGACCGTCCGGCTGCGCGAAGGCTATGACGAGGACGAGGTCGATGCCTTCCTCGACGAGGTCGAAGCCGAGCTGACCCGCCTGCTGCGCGAGAACGAGGACCTGCGCGCCAAGCTGGCGGCCGCCACCCGTGCCGCCGCGCAGAACCAGGCGAACATGCGCAAGGAGCAGCAGGCTCCGCAGGACGGCGGACGCCCCGGCGCTCCCGTGCCCGCCGCCATATCCGGCCCCCCGGTGCCCGGCCAGCAGCAGGGCCCCGGTCCGCAGCAGCTCGGCGGCCCGCAGCAGCTCGCCGGCCCCCAGCAGGGGATGGGCAACCAGCCGCTCGGCCTGCCGTCCGGCGCGCCGCAGCTGCCTGCCGGTCAGGGCGGCCCGATGGGTGGTCCGATGGGCAACCCGATGCAGCAGCAGCAGATGGGCCAGACCATGGGCGGCCAGCAGCAGCTGGTCCAGCCGATGGGCGGTCAGATGCTGCAGCCGATGGGCAACCCGATGCAGCAGCAGATGGGTCAGGCCATGGGCGGGCAGCAGCTCCAGCCGATGGGCGGCCAGCAGCTGCAGCCGATGGGTGGCCCGATGGGCAACCCGATGCAGCAGCAGGGTCCCGGTGGCGACAGCGCCGCCCGGGTGCTCGCGCTCGCCCAGCAGACCGCCGACCAGGCCATCTCCGAGGCCCGTTCCGAGGCCAACAAGATCGTCGGCGAGGCCCGCAGCCGCGCCGAGGGTCTGGAGCGCGACGCCCGTGCCAAGGCCGACGCGCTGGAGCGGGACGCGCAGGAGAAGCACCGCGTCGCGATGGGCTCGCTGGAGTCCGCCCGTGCCACGCTGGAGCGCAAGGTCGAGGACCTGCGCGCCTTCGAGCGCGAGTACCGCACGCGGCTGAAGTCCTACCTGGAGACCCAGCTGCGTCAGCTGGAGTCGCAGGCGGACGACTCACTCGCCCCGCCGCGGATCCCCGCCACCGCGTCGCTGCCGCCGGCCGCGTCGTCGATGGCGCCCGCCGGTGCCGGCGCGATGTCCTCCTCGGCACCGTCGTTCGGCTCCACCCCGTCCTTCGGCGGCAACCAGTCCTTCGGCGGCAGCTCCTTCGGCAGCTCGGCCGGCACCCCGTCCTTCGGCGGCGCCTCCGCGAGCTCCAACGGGGCGATGGCGCCGGCGGGCATGACCCAGCCGATGGCGGCCGTGCGGCCGCAGCCCCCGCAGCCGATGCAGCAGGCTCCCGCTCCGATGCGAGGGTTTCTGATCGACGAGGACGGCGACAACTAGCGGTCCCGCAACGCGTAATCGAAAGGGCGCCCTTGGCCATGACGGCCGGGGGCGCCCTTCGCGTTGAGTGCAACCGGGGGCGCGTGGGTTGCGCGCAGCGGAAGGCGACCAACGGAAAGATCGCGCCGTGGGCAATGACCTGCCGTCACGACGCGATCTGGCGGGTGGGTGCGAGAAGGGGCGCGGGGACCTGCGCGACAAGCGCAAGGCCCGTCCGCAAGGTCGCGATCACGTGCAGGTCACTGTCCTGCGTCGCGATCTTGCGGACGGGTGGTCTTCCGCTTCGCGCAGTTCTCCCCCAGCCCTAGCTGTATTGACCCGCAGGGTTGTTGACGCGGGTGATCGGTGGTTGTCCTCCGAGTGCGGTGTGGCAGCGATGGTAGTTGTAGGTGTGGAGG
>NZ_JBHWEN010000052.1:0-13444 GCF_042734215.1 Kitasatospora sp. NPDC059673
CACCGGGGGTGTCTCGCGGCCCACAGCCGTATGGCGTGCGCGGTCAGGCGTCCCGGCCCGGGGGCAGCGACAGCACCGAGCGGTGCCGCCCGCCCGCCGGGCCGGGGGCCGTCGGGCCGGCGGCGGGCGCCGGGGCCGCAGGGGGCTGCGGGGACGGGCCGAGGTAGCCGGTCGCCACCCAGCCCTGGCCGTTCGCCTGCGCGCCGGACCCCTGAGAGGGCATGAATGGCGGCGCGCCCTGGGCCTGTCCGGCGTAGGTCTCGAAGGACGGCTGCTGTTGCTGCGGGTAGGGGGCCGGTTCGCGCCGTTCGGCCACGGCCTCGCGCGGCTGCTGGTCGCGGGCCGCGAGGAGCTGCTGCTGCGGGTAGGGGGCCGGTTCGTGCCGCTCGGCCGCCGCCTCGCGCGGCTGCTGGTCGCGGACCGCGAAGCCGGTGAACCGCAGCACCTCCTCGCCGGAGCGGTCGCCCGGCAGCGCGCGGAACATCCGCCGGTATTCGGAGTACAGCGAGTCGTAGATCGGGGTGGCCGACACCGGGTGCTCCGCGTCGTAGGACGGGCGCATGCCGGGGATCGACCGGCCGGCGGGGGAGGAGGGACGGCCGGCGGAGGCGAGGTCGTAGCTGTACACGTAGGAGCCAACGAGCGAGACCGGCTTGGGATGCGGGGGCACCGCCCCCAGTCCTATGGCCGGGCCGCCGCCCCGGACGTCCTCAACCCCCGCCCGGGCGGCCAGGGTTGACGCGCTGCTGGACGAGCCGGTGGCGGCCGGGTCGTTCACGGGGTCGGTCATCGGCGCGCCCCCGCTCAGGTACCGGCCAGCGGCAGCATGCCCGCCGCGAGCACGCCGCGGGCGGCGGCCCGGTCCAGGGCCACGCGCAGCAGGTCCTCGCGGGGCTGGCGGCCGACCGCGCCGGCCGGCACCGCGAACATGAGCACCTCGGACTTGCGGGCCGCCGCGGCCCGCCACGCCGGGGTGACCTGCAGCGCCTGGTGGGCCTGCCACCAGGCGGCCGAGCCGCCGGTCGCCGAGGGCTGCAGGATCGCGTGCAACTGCCCCATCGCCATCAGCACCGACCAGCCGGCCCGCGGGCGGGACGGCGCCCGGTTGACGTCCGGGATCAGCTGGAAGCCGTGTTCGGTCAGCAGCGACAGGAACTCGTCCTCGCCGCTGGTGCTGCCCGGCCGTCCGACGGGCCCGGTCGGCTCGATCACCAGCGCGGCCTGCTGGGTGTCGCCGCACAGCACGATGCCGCAGGTCACGCCGAGGACGGCGGGCTGCGGGCGACCGGGCGGTGCGGGGTTGATCGGCTGCGGGATGTTCACCTGGGCGACCGGCTGGGGCCGGGGCTGGGCCTGCGGCGGTACGGGTGCCGTCGGCCGGGGCTCGGGGGCAGCCGCGCCCTGGCTGATCGAGGCGACGGCGCCGCGCAGCTGCTGCTCGTCCACCGGCACCACCTGGGACGGGATGCAGCGGGCGTGCGCGAAGGCCAGCACCGCGGTCTCCTCGCCGACGAACAGGACCGTGCTGGTGGGTTCGCGCAGCGAGTCGCCCGGTTGTCGGCACGAGGTGCAGTTGTACGCGTCCGGGGCGTGCGCTCCGGCCAGCAGGCCCTCGGCCTCGTCGTCGCCGATCTCGGCACGTACGTCCTCGCTCACCTGAAGCATGCGCGGCACAAAGACTCCTCGTTTCGCCCTGACGTTCTGGGTGCGCCCGGCGGGACTTCCGGGTGCGCGGCGCGGGGCGCGCCGACCGCCTTTACCAACGGGAGGTTGTGGCTGGGGTCACGGGTGGGCGTCCGGACGACGAAATTTGCGCGGCTTCTGACTGCCCTGTGTGTGCGGGGCGTCGCTATCTGTCGACGCTGTGCCCGACCTCACACCACCCAAACTGTGACCGGGACCATATCCGCATAGGGAATGACTTTGGGAAAAGCGGACAAAGTGGACATTTGTCCTGGATTTGCTTGATCGATACCCCCGGTAACCCCGCGTTGACCTGGGAGAACCCGAAACTGTTTGGCACGTCGTGCACCGGCTCGTAGGTTCATGGCCGGTGCAACGAGCACCTCCCGGGTTCACCCCCGACGCAACGGTCCGCCCCGGCTCACCCCGGAACCGGACCCTGCGCCCACCGGCGCGACGGCAGCCAGCCGCCGCCGGGGATGCGGACAGGTGGCCGGGGCGGCAGCGGCACGTCCGACACGTGCACGGCCGCCCACCGGACTTGGCGAGCGAACACGGCCCTGCACAGGGTCTGGTTCCGCCTGCCCATCCCGGGGATGTCGAGAGGAATCTCATGACTTTCCGTAACGAGACTGCCGCCACCACCACCGCCTCCAAGCGCAACCGCATCCGCGCGGCTGTCGTCGGTGGCGCCCTGCTCGCCGCCCCGGTGGCCGGCCTCGTCACGGCCAACTCGGCCTCCGCCGCCGACGTCGCGACCTGGGACAAGGTCGCGCAGTGCGAGTCGAGCGGCAACTGGTCGATCAACACCGGCAACGGCTTCTACGGTGGCCTGCAGTTCACGTCCTCCACCTGGGCCGCGTTCGGTGGCACCGCCTACGCCCCGCAGGCCAACCTGGCCACCAAGGCGCAGCAGATCGCCGTCGCCGAGAAGGTGCTCGCCTCCCAGGGCCCCGGCGCCTGGCCGGTGTGCTCCGTCAAGGCCGGTCTGACCAAGGGTGGCGCGCCGGCCCAGGTCGACACCTCCGCCGGTTCCTCGACCTCCTCCTCGGCCTCCACCTCGAAGCCGGCCCCGTCGAACAACGCGGCCACCTCGAACACCGCGAAGACGAACACCGCGAAGTCGAACACCGCCGCTGCGGACACCTCCGCCAAGGCTTCCCGCTCCGAGGCCCGCGCCCAGGCCCCCAAGGCCCAGCAGGACGCCCCGAAGCAGACCGGGACGAACAAGTCCGGCGCTGCGGTCAACACCTACACCGTCAAGTCCGGTGACACCCTGTCCAAGATCGCCGCCGGCCTCGGCGTCGACTGGCACGCGCTGTACAACAACAACTCCGGTGTCGTCGGCGGCAACCCGGACCTGATCTTCCCCGGCCAGGTCCTGAACGTCTGAGACACCCCCGGGAGCTCCGCTTCCACGGGGATCCGCTGATCCCCCCTGTCGGCGTGAAGCCGCCACCCCGCTGGTCGGGGTGGCGGCTTCCGCCGTTCCGTGGCTGGGATGCCGGTCACGGGTGGGCGAGAGCTGGTGGCGGGTGGGCGAGGGCTGCTTATGGGTGGGCGAGGGCCGGTGGCGGGTGGGCGAGGGCCGGTCGCGGGTGGGCGAGGGCGGCCGCTTACGGGTGGGCGAGGGCCGCGAGGACGCCCGGTGCCACGGTGGCAGGCAGCGCGGCGGACGGGAAGCGGCGCAGCATCGCGGCCTGCACCGCGTCCGGCTCGACCGGTTTGCCGAGTTCGGTCTCGAAGGCGCGCAGGTAGTCGCCGGTCCAGACGACCGGATCGGGGACGTGGTTCGGGACCGGGGTGCTGAGGTACCGGTGGCCCGGGACGGTGCGCTGCGGGTCGAGGGCGGAGATCTCGTCCAGCAGCTCGATCCAGGCGATGCGCTGGGCGGCGTGCGGGGTGTCGGCCAGTCGCGGGTGGACGTTCAGCCACAGCAGCGGGCCACCGAGCAAGGTCCGGCTGCGGTGCTCCCACACGTAATGCCGGTCCGGCAGGCCGAGGGACGCGCCGCGCACCTCCAGGCGGTGGTCCTCCAGTTCCACGGCGTCGTCGGCCAGCGGCTCCAGCCCGACCAGGCGGGTGGGGAGTTCCGCCCCGAGACCGGCCCACGCGGCGTGCACGGCGAGGTGATCGCTCTCGATCCGGGCCAGCACGGGTGTGGGCGCGAGGAACCGGGCCTCCGGGAACGCGTCGCGGAGCACCTCCGCCGCGAGCCAGTACTCCGGCGCGAAGTCCGGCACCAGCACGGCGCCCAGCCGCCGCCCCGAGGACGCGACCTCCCGCGCCAGCCGCCGCCCGTCCGTCAGCCGCAGCCCCGTACCGATCAGCACCGCTTGGTGCTGCCCGAGCACCAGCACCGCCACCTGGTGCGACGACTCCTCGGGAAGATCCACCGCCCGGAACTCCAGGGGATGCATCGCGCCTCCTCCGCCAACCGGCAACGCCCCTCACCCCAGGGTCGAACGGGACGGGGGCTGCCGCATGTGGGGCGGCTGTTTCGGGGTGGGGTCGGGAGGGCCTCTGGTTGGGGGTGGGCGTGGTGGGGTCGGGAGGGCCTCTGGTTGGGGTGGGCGTGGTGGAGTCGGGAGGGCCTCGGGGTGGGGGTGGGAGCATGGAGGGGTGAGTGGTGGCGGGGTGTTCGCCGGGGAACTGTTCGGGCGTGAGCGGGAGGAGCCGGCGCCCGGGGTGGTGCTGGTGCCGGGGTGGCTGGGCGCGGGGGAGCAACGGGAGCTGGTCGCGGCGTGCCGGGAGTGGGCGCGTCCGCCGGCCGGGATGCGGACGGTGACGTTGCCGACCGGCGGGGTGATGTCGGTGCGGACGGTGTGCCTGGGCTGGCACTGGTACCCGTACGGATACGCACGAACCGTGGTGGACGGGGACGGTGCGCCGGTGAAGGCGTTCCCGCCGCACCTCGGCGAGTTGGCCCGACGGGCGGTCGCGGAGGCGTACGGCGCCGGCGTCGGCGAGATCGCCGGCGCGGCCGGGTTCGCACCGGACGTGGCGCTGGTCAACCACTACCCGCACGGCGCGAAGATGGGCCTGCACCGGGACCGCGATGAGCGGGTGGACGCGCCCGTGGTGTCGCTGTCGCTGGGCGACAGCTGCGTGTTCCGGCTCGGTAACACGGAGACCAGGACCCGCCCCTGGACGGATCTGGAGCTGCGCAGCGGCGACCTGCTGGTGTTCGGCGGCCCGATGCGGTTCGCGTACCACGGCGTGGTGCGGACGCTGCGGGGCACCGCAGACCCGGACCTCGGGCTGGTGGGGCGGCTGAACATCACGGTGCGGCAGTCCGGCCTGGAGTAGCGGGTGCGGCCGCCTGTCCGGAGTTATGGGTGGCCGGGCCGGGTGGTGGCCCGTCCGGGTGGTGGGCGTGCCGCGTGCCGGAGGGCGGGAATTCCCGGTGGGCGCGGAGACTTGTGTTGGACGGAACAGGCGTCCGGCGGCACACCCAGCCCCGCCCGGCCGCCCGGAGAGGGAGCGACATACATGGGAACCCCCGTCGATCAGCTCGTCGACCTGCTCGACCTGGAGCAGATCGAGCTGAACATCTTCCGCGGCCGCAGCCCCGAGGAGGCGCTGCAACGCACCTTCGGCGGGCAGGTCGCCGGCCAGGCGCTGGTCGCGGCGGGCCGCACGGTGGACGAGGGCCGGCCGGTGCACTCGCTGCACGCCTACTTCCTACGCCCCGGCGTTCCCGGCGTCCCGATCGTCTACCAGGTGGACCGGATCCGGGACGGACGCTCCTTCACCACCCGCCGGGTGCTGGCCATCCAGGGCGGGCGGTCGATCTTCGCGCTGACCGCGGACTTCCACAAGCCCGAACCCGGCGGCATCGAGCACCAGTTCCCGATGCCGGACGTCCCCGCCCCCGAGGACCTGCCGAGCGCGCTGGACGAGGTCGGCTCCCGGCTCGGCGAACTGCCGCCGTTCATCAGCCGCCGCCAGCCCTTCGACATCCGGTACGTGGACCGGCTCAAGTGGAGCCGCGAGGAACTCGACGGCGTCGAGGCCCGCAGCGGCGTCTGGCTGAAGACCAACGGCCCGCTGCCCGACGACCCGCTGATACACGTCTGCGCACTCACCTACGCCAGCGACATGACCCTGCTGGACGCCGTCCGCGCGCCCGTCGAACCCCTATGGGGAGAACGGAACTTCGACATGGCCTCGCTCGACCACGCGATGTGGTTCCACCGCCCGTTCCGGGCCGACGACTGGCTGCTGTACCGGCAGGAGTCGCCGATCGCGCACGCCGCGCGCGGCCTCGCCCGCGGCGAAATCTACGACCGGGAGGGGCAGTTGGTGGTCTCCGTGATGCAGGAGGGCCTGTTCCGGCCGCTCGCCGGGCGCTGACCGGCGCCCTCCACCACTCGTCCGGACTCGCCCAGACTCAGTCCGGATTCGTCCAGCCTCAGTCCAGCTGAAGCAAGTGCCCGAACCAGAGCCCCACTTGGAGGCAGTCCGATGACCGACACCGCAGCCGAGGCGTGGCAGCACTGGACGGAGTCCCGGAGCGCGGCGGTGAGCGCCCCGCACGGCCCGCTGGCGCTGACCGGCACCCACTGGTTGGAGTCCGAACCGGCGAAGTTGCCCGGCCTGCCCGGGACTTGGTGGGCCGAGAGCGGTGCCGTGTGCGCCGAACTCGCCGCCGGCGACGGCGTCCGGCTCGAAGGCGAGCAGCAGGAGGTGACCGGACGGGTCGCGTTGCGCCCCGACACCGACCCGGGCGCGCAGATCGCCGTGCTGGACGCGCTGCGCCTGGTCCCGATCGAGCGCGAGGGCGAACTCGCCCTCCGCGTCTTCGACCCCGACGCGCCGAGCCGGGCCTCGTTCGGCGGGATCTCCGTCTTCCCGTACGCGCCCGATTGGGCGGTGCCCGCCGTGTTCACCCCGTTCGAGAGCGGCGCGCAGGATTTGGTGGTGGAGAACGCCGACGGGAAGGCCCGTCCGATGACGGTCACCGGCCAGGTCGCCTTCACGCTGGCCGGTCAGCCGCACACGCTGACCGTCAGCGGCTCCGGGCGCTCCGGCGGCCCGCTCAGTGGCGTCATCGCGGACGGCACCAGCGGCCGGGAGACCTACCGGTTCCGGTTCATCACGCTGCCCGCGCCGGATGCCGACGGGAACACCGTGCTCGACTTCAACCGGGCGTTCCTGCCGCCGTGCGCCTTCGCCGACCACTTCATCTGCCCGTTCCCGCCGCCCGGCAACCGGCTCACCGTCTCGGTCGAGGCGGGCGAGCGGCACGTCGTCACTGTCTGATTTTCCGTAGGACGGCCCCGGCTCCGGCCCGGCTCCGGTCCCGGCTCTGTTGCCGGGGCCGGGGTGCGTTCGGGCCCGGGCGGTGGGTGGGGTGGCGGGTGGGGCTCCGGTCGGGTCGGCGGGTGGGGCTCCGGTCGGGTCGGCAGGTGGGGCGGCGGGTGGGTCGGTCGGTGGTCAGGTGAGGGCGGCGGCGAGGAGGGCGGCCGTTTCGGCGATCAGGGGCTCGTCGGGGGCGGCGTTTCGGTCGGGGGCGGGGCTCCGGTCGGGGGCGTTGGCGTTGGCATGGGTGTGGGCCTTGGGGGCGGCCTTCGTGGTGAGGACGGCGAGGACGATCGGGGCGCGGCCCGGCGGTCGGGCGAGGCCGATGTCGTTGGCGGTGCCGTACGGGCCGGTGCCGGTCTTGTCGGCGAGGGTCCAGGCGGACGGCAGCCCGGCGCGCAGGCGGTTGGCGCCCGTGGTGTTGGCCAGCAGCCAGTTGGTGAGCAGCCGGCGATCGGCGGGGTCGAGCGCGTAGCCGAGGGTGAGACGGGCGTAGCTGCGGGCGAGTGCGTGCGGGCTGCTGGTGTCGGTGGTGCGGCCGGGCTCGGCGGAGTTCAGGGCGGGCTCCCAGCGGTCGAGCCGGGTGACGCGGTCGCCCAGGGTCCGGCAGAAACGGGTGACGGCCGTCGGCCCACCGAGTAGGCGCAGCAGCAGGTTGGCGGCGGCGTTGTCGCTGAACTCGATCGCGGCCGCGCACAGTTCGGCGATCGTCAGCCCGCCCGCGAGGTTCTCCGGCCGGCCGGTGACCGGCGCGTAGCCGGCTGCGGTGACGTCGTCCCGCGTGTACCGCACCCGCAGCCCGAGGTCGTACCCGCCGCGCAGTACCGCCCCCACCGCCAGCGGCTTGAACGTCGAGCACATCGGGAACAGCTCGCCCGCCCGGTACCGGACCGCCGCGCCCGACCCCGTGTCGTACCCGAACACCCCGAGCCGCGCGCGGTGTTCGCTCTCCAGCGCTCGGAGTCGGGCTGTTAGCTCGTCCTCCGCCGCGAGAGACTTCCCGGCGGCCTTTCCGGGGGCTCTTCCGACGGCTCTTCCGGCGACTCTTCCGGCGGCTCTTCCGGCGGCTCTTCCGGCGGTCGGGAGGACGGTGGCCAGGGCTGCGGCGGTGGCGGCCGTGAGCAGGTGGCGTCGGGCGATGCGCGGGTGCACGGCCACGGGGGCTCCCTCCGGTCGGCGGCTTCTCGTCCGGGCCTGCCCGTTCTGTGGTGCTTACCCACCTGGAGCAGTTTCTTTCGCGGCGGGCGGGTCTTATGTCATGTGCATGGCTTTAAGTGCGGCGCTCGATGTTTGGCAACCGGGCAATCGGGTTGGCGACAGCCCCCGTCCCGCCTGGAAGTTCGACGGTGCGTCAACCGGCGCGGCGGGCGGCGGCGTGATTGCTCGGTCGTACAGGTTCTTGCTCGGGCGAGCAATCGGCGATAGCTTTTTGCTCGGGCAAGCAAGAGCTGGCTCGGGCGAGCAGAGAGGGGTGCTCCCGTGGGGCGCACGTTCACCGAATCGGCGCGGCGGCGGCAGATTGTCGAGGCGGCCATCGAAGTGATCGCCGATGTGGGGTACGCCAAGGCCTCGTTCGCGCGGATCGCCAAGCATGCGGGGCTGAGCAGCACCGGGATGATCTCGTACCACTTCAAAGGCAAGGACGACCTGCTGCGCGAGGTGATCGCGGAGGTGATGCAGGTCTCCGAGGCGTACATGCGTCCGCGGATCGAGGCGGCGGTGGGCCCGCGGGCGCGCCTGCGGGCGTACATCGAGTCCAACGTCGAGTTGGCGGCCGCGCATCCCCGGGAGCTGGCCGCGCTGGTGGAGATCCTGAACGGCCAGGGCGACGACACAGAGGGCCAGTTCACGGCAGGGCGCCGGGCGGTGATGGACCTTCAGGAGTACATCGTCCGCGCCGCCCAGGCGGACGGCGAGTACGGCCCCTTCGACGCCAAGGTGCTGGTGACGGCGATCCGGGGGGCGATCGACGCGGTCCTGGTCCGCGTGCTGCGCGAGCCGGAGATGGATGTGGCCGCCAGCGCAAGGGAGTTGGCCGACCTGTTCGACCGGGCGGTGCGCCCGGCGGAGGTCTGCATGGAAGTGCATCGGGTGCCGGGGGAGGACCTATGAGCGAGCAACAGCCGGAATCGGTGGGGCAGGACGCGAGGCCAGCAGGCGTGACGGGGGCGGACATGACGGGGGCAGGCATGACGGGGGCAGGCATGGCAGGAACGGGCTTGGCGGGGGCGGGTGTTGAGGCCGGCGCGAGTGCAGCTGCGGGTGCGGGTACGGCTGGCGGGGGCGTGGTCGATGGGGGTGCGGCCGGCGCAGGTCCCGCCGTCACCGGCGCCGCTGGCGGGGGCGCGGCCGAGCTGCCGCGGACGGCGGACGGGCAGGTGGACTGGGCGGCGCTGGCGGGGGACGATTCGACGCCGAAGCAGCGGGCGGCACGTGGGTGGCGGCAGGCGGCCAAGGCGCTGGTGTTCGAGCTGGCGATCCCGCTCGGCGGGTACTACACACTGCTCGGGCTGGGCGCGGGCCAGTGGCTGGCGATCACGCTGAGCAGCCTGGCCGCGCTGCCGTGGCTGCTCTACGGGCTGGTGCGCAACCGTCGGCTGGATCCGATGCCGGTGTTCACCCTCCTGCTGATCGCAGTGAGCACGCTGCTGTCGGCGGTGACGGGCAGCCCCAGGGTGCTGCTGGTGCGCGACAGTTGGGTGTTCGGCGTGATCGGCGTGTGGGTGCTGGGCAGTCTGCTGACCCGCCGCCCGTTCATGTACGGCGCGGCCCGGGCGGTGGTCGCCGCCAAGATCGGCCCGGCGGGCGCCGACGCCTGGATCGGCCAGTGGGACTACGACCCGTCCTTTCGGCGCCACATTCGCCTGCTGACGGTGATGTGGGGCACGGGATTCGCCCTGGACGCCCTGATCCGGGTCGGGTTCGCGCTGACCTTGCCGCTCGGCGCGGTGCCGCTGGTGAACGCGTTGCAGTGGCTGGCGGTGCTGGGCGGAATGATCGGCTTCCACACCTGGTACGTGAAGCGGAACGGGCTGCTGGTCTGAGTTGCGGGTTTGGTGCGGCGGCCCCGGCGCGGAGGTGCCGGGGTCGCCGCTGCGGCCGTTGTCGTGTCGGCGGGCGGTGGCAGGATCGGCGGCATGATTGCTGTCGAGGATGTGATCGAGCAGGCCGGCCCGGAGGGCGTACTGCCGCTGCTCTCGCTGGCCGAGTTCTTCGCGGGCAACACCGTCGAGGACTCGCTGGCGCCGAACCAGTGGGGCTACGGCCGCCCGCCGCTGGCCGAGTTGGCCGCCGGTCTGGCCCGGATCGCGGAACTGCCGGAGGTGGCCTGGGTGCGGGTGCAACTCCACCCGGAGACACTGGACTTGGCGGAGCTGCTGGCCGAGGCCGTCGCCGTGTGCACCAGCGCGGACGCCGCTACCTGCGAGTCCTGGACGGCGGGTTGGGAGTCCAGCGGCGTGGTGAACGGCCTGGTCGATGAATATTTGGACGTTCCACCGGTGCCAGCCGGCATGACGATCCGCTCGATCGTGTGGGACTGACGTACCGTCAACCAGGCCTGCGTGAGGACATGTTGATACGGTCGACCAAAAATGTGGTGACGGCGGACGCCGGGCCCCCTAGACTCGGCTCGCCGAAAGACGCCCGGGCCGGATGGCCGGCCGGGGCACACCGTGATGTGGAGAGGGAGGGGCCAGCCGTGCGTACCGCCGCTGTTGTCGTTCCCCCGTCGCGGTTCGAGGTGATCCTGGTGTCCTCGGCAGGCCGGCGCCCGCTGCGCGGCCGGCGCCGGTAAGGACCGCGAGCTCCACCCAACTTCCGTGCTGTGTACGCCCGTTGTGGGCGTCCTGCGGTCGCGCCGCCACTGTCGGCGGGCCGTTCACACCCGCTGTCGTCTCCTTGCCGTGCCGCACGCCGTCTTCGTGCTGCGCCGCCGGTCGAGGACGGGCCCGGGGGTGGGTTCGGGGGTGCTGCTCGTGCTGCCGTGAATCGCGCTGCCCACTCCAGGACCGAATCCCGAAAGGCGCCGGGCCATGCGCACCGACCTCACCCTCCCCACCCCCAGCACCACTTCTGCCTCCGCGGCCGCCACCGTCCGCAACCTCGGCATCCTCGCGCACGTGGACGCCGGGAAGACCACCGTCACCGAGCGCATCCTGTTCCTGACCGGGGCGACCCACCGGCGCGGTGAGGTGCACGAGGGCACCACCGTCACCGACTTCGACCCGCAGGAGCGCGACCGTGGCATCACCATCTCTGCGGCGGCGGTCAGTTGTGACTGGGACGGCCACCGGCTGAACCTGATCGACACGCCGGGGCACGTGGACTTCGCCGACGAGGTGGAGCGTTCGCTGCGCGTGCTGGACGGCGCGGTGGCGGTCTTCGACGCCGTGGCGGGCGTCGAGCCGCAGAGCGAGTCGGTGTGGCGGCAGGCCGACCGGCACGGGGTGCCGCGGATCGCGTTCGTCAATAAGATGGACCGGCCCGGCGCGGACCTGGACGGGGCAGTCGCCTCGATCCGGGACCGGCTCCACCCGGCGCCGCTGGCCGTGCAGTTGCCGATCGGCCGGGAGGGCGAGTTCACCGGCGTGGTCGACCTGCTCCGGCTGCGCGCGCTCACCTGGCCAGACCGGCCCGGCGGTGCCGACGGCGTACAAGTCTCCGACGTGCCGGTCGAGTTGGCGGCGGAGGCGGAACGCCGGCGGCAGGCGCTGGCGGAGGCGGTGGCCGAACTGCACCCGGCGGCACTGGAGGAGTACTGCGCCACCGGCACCCTCGGCGCGGACACCCTCGCGGGCGCGCTGCGTCAACTCACCGCCGACGGACAGGCGGTGGTGGTGCTGTGCGGCTCCGCCTACCGCAACCGCGGGATCGAGCCGCTGCTGGACGCGGCGACCGCGTACCTGCCCTCGCCCTTGGACGTCCCGCCGGTGCGCGGCGACTGGCAGGGCACCGTCCAGGAACGCTCGGCGGATCCCGAACAGCCGCTGGCGGCACTGGTGTTCAAGGTGAACGCGAGCACCACCGGGCGGCTCAGCGGCCTGCGGATCTACTCCGGCATCCTACGGAAGGGGGACACCGTGCTCGACGCGCGCACCGGACGCACCGAGCGGATCGGCCGCATCCTGCGGGTGCAGGCCGACCGGCACACCGAGACGGACACGGCGGTGGCCGGCGACATCGTCGCCGTCATCGGGCCCAAGGTCGCCCGGGCCGGCAGCACGCTGTGCGCGCCCGGCGCCCCGCTGGTGCTCGAACCGGCCGTCGCCGCCGACCCGGTGGTGACCGTCGCGGTCGAGGCCCGCAGCTCGGTGGACACCGACCGGCTGGCAGTCGCGCTGCTCCGGCTCGCCGAGGAGGACCCGTCCCTGGTGGTCGGGACCGACCCGGAGAGCGGGCAGCGGGTGCTGTCCGGCCTCGGCGAACTGCACCTGGAGGTGGCGGTGGAGAAGCTCCGCCGCTCCGGGCTGGAGGTCACCGTCGGCCGGCCGCAGGTCGCCTACCGCGAGACGCTCTCCCGCGCGGTCGCCGGACTCGTTCTGCGGCACGTCAAACAGGACGGCGGCGCAGGGCAGTTCGCGCACATCGTGGTCGACGTCGAACCGCTCGGCGAACCCGGCACGGAAGGCTTCGAGTTCCGCTCCACCGTCACCGGCGGGCGGGTCCCGCAGGAGTTCGTGCAGGCCGTCGAGGCGGGCTGCCGGGACGCCCTCGCGGACGGCCCGCTCGGCCACCCGGTCACCGGGGTCCGGGTCACCCTCACCGACGGGGCGACCCACGTCAAGGACTCCTCCGACCTGGCATTCCGCACCGCCGGCCGGCTCGCCCTGCGCGAGGCGCTGCGGCGCGGCATCCCGGTACTGCTGGAGCCCGTGGTGGACGTCACCGCGACCGTCCCGCCGGACAGCCTCGGCGGCGTCCTCGGCGACCTGTACGCCCGGCGCGGCCGGGTGCACGGCTCCGAACCGCAAGGCGCCCGCGGCGCGACCCTGACCGCGACCGTCCCGCTCGCCGAACTCTTCGGCTACGCAGGCGCGTTGCGCAGCCGCACCCAGGGCCGCGGCACCTTCACCACCCACCCGGCCGGCTACGCCCCGGCCCCGCGCCGGGAGTAACGGCTCGTGCGACGGCCCCGCCCGGAACTCCCGGGCGGGGACGCCTGTATGGGCCCGCCGTCAGGCGGTTACCAGACCCGGGTTGGAGAGGTACGGGTGTCCGTTTCGACGTGGCCGGAGATGCGGCTGACGAAGTCGGGTTGCGGAAGCGATGCAGGAAGCCGTTCGGGCCGGACACAATGAGGTCGGCGTGCCGATTGTGGTCGGGCAGTAGGTATCAGGCCGTCGAAGGCAGCGCCGGGGGCGGGGGGGGGGGGGGGGGCCGGGCCCCCGCCCGGCGGCGCCCCCCCCACCCGCGCGCGGCGGGCGGGGGAGGGCCGCCGGGGGGGGCCGCGGCGGCG
>NZ_JBHWEN010000053.1:0-12940 GCF_042734215.1 Kitasatospora sp. NPDC059673
GCCCCGACCGGTGGTCGGGGCCGCTCCTTTACGCGTTCGGCCCACCTTTACGCGTTCGGCCCACCTTTACGCGTTCAGCCCACCAGTGCGGTCAGCCGCTCCACGGTCTGCGCCGGGCTGGGCTGCGCCTGCGACTCCTCGCGCAGCCGGCCGGCCGCGGCCCGGTGGGCCGGGTCCTCGACCAGCGCGAGCACGTCCTCGTGCACCCGCTGCCCGGCCCGCTCGTCCTCGATCAGCTCGTTGTACGGGACGTGCCGGGCCGCGCCCGCGCGGGTCAGCCGGTCGCCGGTGAGCATCTGCTCCGGGCGCGGCGACAGGATCAGCTGCGGGGTGCCGGCCGCCGTCGCGGTCATCGCGGTGCCGCCGCCGCCCTGGTGCGCCACGGCCGAGCAGGTCGGCAGCAGCAGGTGCAGCGGCAGCATCGACACCGCCCGGATGCCGGTCGGCTGCTCCCCCAGCAGCTCGCGCTGGGCCTCGGTGACGGCGAGCACCACCTCCAGGCCGGCCGCCGCCAGCGAACGGCTGGCGGTGAGCAGCGGCTCGGGCAGCGCGGACTTCGGGTCCAGCTTGCCCGCGGTGACCCCCCAGGTGATGCAGACCCGGGGCGCCTCCGGCTCCTTCCGCAGCCAGTCGGGCAGCCCGCCCGGGCCGTTGTACGACACGATGCGGGTGTTCAACCGGGTGGCCGGGGTGGGCAGTTGCAGGGACGGCGGGCACGGGTCGACGAACACGCCGGCGCCGTCGTCGACCTGCGCGCCGAACTTCTCGAACAGCGCCCGGTAGCCGGGCCACGGCGCACCGCCGGGCGCGGCGTGCTCGACGTCGAGCACCGCCGGGCTGCCCCACTGGTGGCTGACCATCGGCACCCCGAGCAGGTCGGCGACCACCGCGGCCGCGTAGGTGCCGGCGTCCCGGACGATCAGGTCGGGCTTGAAGTACCGGGCGAACTCCAGCAGTTCGGGCACCATCGCCTCGGCGGTCGCCGCCTGGCGGTCGGCCAGCGCCTGGAGCAGGCCGAGCTGCCCCTCGTCCAGCTGGTCGAGGTGCAGCGGCCAGTCGGCCGGCCAGGACCGCTGCGAGTGCCAGACCTTCAGCCGCCCCGGCCCGTTCTTCGCCACCACCTCGGGCACGGGACCGATCGCGACCGGGGTCAGCCCCGCCCCGGTCACATGGGCGGTGCAGTTGGGCGGCACGGCGACCCGCACCTCGTGGCCCGCCGCCTGGAACGCCCAGGCCAGCGGAACCATCGGGAACAGGTGGGACGGGGAGGCCCAGGTGGTGAAGAGGACGCGCACTGTTCTCCTCCATGCGCTCGGTTCGGCATGCGCCGCTGCGGCGGACGCGGCCCCAGCGTCCGGCGGCCCGCTCGACCCGCGATCGAAGCCGGACGGAAGGCCGCCGGGGCCGGGCGTGCCCGTGAGCGCCGCTGTTCGGTCAGTGGGCCAGGGCCACTGTTCGGTCAGCCGGCGAGGGCCGCGAGGGCGGTGACGGCGTCCGCCGGGGTGGGCATGGCGTGGAGTTCGGCGCGCAGGCGGGCGGTGGCGGCGCGGAAGGCGGGCTCGTCGAGGAGGCGGGCGACGGCGCCGGCCACCGCGGCCGGGTCGCGCTGCTGCTCCTCGGCGGGCAGGCTCAGCCCGACGCCGAGCGCGGTGACGCGTTCGGCGTGCTCGGCGGTCCACGGGGTCTGCGGCAGGACGAGTTGTGGCAGGCCGCGGGCGATCGCGGCCAGGCCGGTGCCGCTGCCGCCGTGGTGGACCACGGCGTCGCAGCCGTCCAGGAACAGGTCGAGCGGCGTCGGATCGACGAGCCGCACCGAGGCGGGGAGCGCGCCGAGGCCGGCCCGGTGCTCGGCCGGGACGGTGGCGACGGTCTGCACGCCGGGCAGCGAGCCGAGGCCGCGCAGCGCGGCGGCGATCACGGCGGGCCCTTCCAGCGCGAGGGTGCGCAGCCCGAGCGAGACGCAGATCCGGCGCGTCCCGGCGGGCTTCGGCGCCCAGTCGGGCCGCAGGCCGACGCCGTTGCTGGGCACGAACCGGACGGGGTGGGCGGGTGCCGCGTCCGGGTGCTGGAGGCTGGGCGGGCAGGGGTCGAGCACCAGGTCCGGGCCGGGCAGGCCGGGCAGGCCGTGGTCCTGGCAGATGCCGGCCAGCGCCTGCTGGATCCGGTCGAAGTCGCGGCTGGTGAACGAGTCGACGCCCCACCGGTGGTGGACCACCGGGATGCCGCGCACCCCGCCGACGATCAGCGAGGCGTACTCCAGCGGGTCGGCCAGCACCACGTCGGGCCGCCACCGCTCGGCGATCCGCAGCACGTCCGGCAGCACGTCCTCGACCCGGGCCCGCCAGCGGTCGGCCAGCGACTTCCACGGCGGCTCCCGGCGCGCGCCGCCGTCGCCGCCGGGGTCGGCCTGGCCGAGCATCCGGCGCTGCCGCCGTTCCTCGATCTCCCGCTGTTCGTGGCCGACCACGGCGATCGACAGACCGCCGCCCCGGGCGGCCTCGACCAGGTCCGGCTGCCCGGCGACCAGCACCTCGTGGCCGGCGGCCCGGGCGGCCCAGGCGACCGGCAGCAGCGGGAGCAGGTGGGTGGGTACGGGGCTGGCCATCACCAGGACGCGCACGGCGGTGTCCTCTCGTCGGTTCGTCGGCGTTCGTCGGTGTTCGCCGGTGTTCGTGGGCGGTCGGGCGGCTTCGGCCGAGCGGTTCCGTGACGCGCTCCCCGGTGCCACGGCCGCCCGTGCGGGTGCGGGTCACGGTCGTCGACGGGCACCGGGCGGCGGATCTCCGAGCCTGCGGGCCGCCGCTCAAGTCCGGCTCGGAGCCCGGCGGGAGGCGGCTCGGGAGGGGTTTGCGAGGGCCGCGCGGGGCTTGCGCGGCAAGGGGGCCGGAGCTAACTTGAACACTGACCAATTGGTCACCGTTCAATTTTCCGGGAGAGTTCGCCATGTCCGTCGCACCGACCACCGCACCCGGGCCCGCGGGCCCGCCGGCCACCGGCGCCGGGCCGAGCCGGCGGACGATCTGGGCCCTGGTGGGCGTGATCCTCACCGCGTTCCTGAGCGCCCTCGACCAGACCGTCACCTCGGTCTCGGTGTTCCCGATCGCCCGCGAACTCGACCCGGTCAACGGCGTCAGCCTGATGTCCTGGGTGATCGGGGCGTACATGCTGGGCTCCACCGCGACCCAGCCGCTGTACGGCAAGATCGCCGACCTGTTCGGCGCGAAGCGGGTGTTCGTGATCTCCGCGATCGCCTTCCTGATCGCCTCCGGACTGTGCGGTGTCGCCCAGTCGATGGGGCAGCTGATCGGGTTCCGGGCACTGCAGGGCATCGGCGCCGGCGGCCTGTACAGCGTGTCGCTGATCCTGATGGCCCGTTCGGTCGCACCCAAGGACCGGGCGAAGTTCCAGGGCGTCGCCGGCATCGTGATCGCGCTCGCCACCATCTGCGGCCCGCTCATCGGCGGCTACCTGACCGGCGACCACACGCTGTTCGGCCTGCACACCTCGTGGCGCTGGATCTTCTACGTCAACCTGCCGATCGGCATCGTCGGCATCGCCATGGTGATCACCCTGCTGAAGCTGCCGCACGAGCAGCGCTCGCACCGGATCGACTACCTGGGCGCGCTGCTGGCCTCGGCCGGCACCAGCCTGGTGCTGCTGATGACCACCTGGGGCGGCACCGAGTACGCCTGGTCGGACCCGGTGATCCTGGCCCTCGGCGCGGGCGGTGCGGCCCTGCTGGCGCTGTTCGTGTGGCGGCAGGCGCGGGCGGCCGAGCCGCTGATCCCGCTGGCCCTGTTCCGGGTGCGGACGGTGGCGGTGGCCGGTCCGATGCTGTTCGTGGTGGGCTTCGCCCTGATGGGCGCGATCACCTACGTCGCGCTGTACCTGCAGCTGGTGAACGGCCTCGGCCCGACCGCGACCGGCTCCCGGCTGATGCCGATGATCCTGGGCATCCTGGTCTCCTCGATCGGCTCCGGCATCGTGATCTCGGCCCGCAACGGGCGCTACCGGATCTTCCCGATCATCGGCGCGGCGGTGGCCTCGGTCGGCCTGGGCGTGCTCGGCCTGGTCTCGGCGACCAGTTCGTACTGGCTGCTGGCGGGCGGCCTGCTGCTGCTCGGACTGGGCCTGGGCCTGCTGATGCAGGTGCTGGTGCAGGCGGTGCAGAACTCGGTGCCGAGCGCCGATCTGGGCTCGGCCACCACCTCGGCGATATTCCTGCGCACGCTCGGCCAGTCCTGCGGCGCCGCGGTGTTCGGGGCGGTGCTGGCCAACCGGTTCGACGCGAACGTCGCGGGGAGCTCCGCGCCCGGGCTGCCCGCCGGCCTCAAGCCGGAGGGCCTGGTCCACCTGTCGGGGGCGGCCCGCAGCGCCGGGTTGGACGCCTTCACCGACTCGCTGGACGTGGTGTTCCTGATCGCCGGCGCGGTGATGCTGGTGGCCTTCCTGCTCTCCTTCCTGCTCAAGGAGATGCAGCTGCGCGAGATCGACGACTTCGAGGCGCTGGCCAGCGAGTTGGGCGACGCGACCCTCGCCGGACCGGCCGAGGACGCGACGACGGGCCCGCGCGCCGCCGAGAGCGCCCCGCGATGAGCCCGGCGGCCGGAGCGGCCGGGGCGGTGCCCCGGCCGTGCCGGTCAGTCCCAGTCCGGGACGGACAGGACCTCGACCACCGCGCCGCCGATCGAGATGCCGGGCCCGACGCCCAGCATCAGCACCTTGTCGCCGGGGGCGACCCGGCCGGCCGCGACCATCCGCTCCAGGGTGACGAACTGGTCGCTCGCCCCGAGGTGGCCGAAGCTGCGGCCGAACTCCCAGCCGGAGCGGCTCATCGGCACACCGAGCGGTTCGAGGAGCCGCTTGGCCACGTGCGGGCGGGAGTTGTTCATCGACACCACCCAGGCGATCTCGTCCAGCGCGGTGTCGGCCTCGGCCAGCACCTGGGACAGCACCCGGTCACGGGCCCGGCCGAGCATTTCCTGCCCGTCGGGCACCAGGTTCAGCGCGGCGAAGTCCCGGGCCCGGGGGCCGAATTCGAGCGGCCGGCCGGAGGTTCCGCCGGGCGGGAAGAGCGGTTCGGCGCCGCGGTGCAGCTGCTCCAGCTGCGGCACCAGGGCGGTCGCCAGGGAACGCAGCCGGGCGAAGCCGCCGCGCCGGTCGAGCACCAGGGCGACGCCGCCGTCGCCGAGGTACGAGCCGGGGTGGGCGGTCCAGCGGTTCACCAGCGGGGAGCCGAAGTTCTCCGCGGAGGTGATCAGCGCGCCGACCCGGGACGGGTCGAGGGCGAGCTGGCCGAGCGCCAGTTCCACGGCGTTGAACATGCCGTTGCAGCCCTGCCGGATCTCGATCCCGGGAACGGACGTGCCGAGCGTCTCGCGGGCGATGTACGAGGGCGGCAGCCAGCCGTCCGGACCCTGGTGGAAGACCGAGACGTGCAGCAGTACGGCGATGTCGGCGGGGTCGACGCCGCCGCGGGCGAAGGCCTGCCGGACGGCCCGGACGGCGAGTTCCGGCGGCGACACGTCCCCGGCGACCAGCGCCCCGGTGAGGCCGCCCTCCTCGGAGGACTGCGCATCGGGTACGGGCGGCGGGACGGAGTCGGGAAGACATGTCCCGAGGGCCTTCAAGAAGACGCTGTCGACCTGCACGGTTTCCTCCTGGGAGTTGGGGTGCCGGGCGGTCCCCGGACCGCCCGGATTCTCCGGCGACAGGCTCGAAGTGTTCTGGAATACGGCTTCCCTACGATGGGACCCCTGGCCGCGCCGGCACCCCGGCGCGGCGGAGAGAACGAGGTGACGCCCGATGCCGCTGCAACGGACCGATGTGGTCGATGCCGCGATGAGGCTGCTGGACGACATCGGGCTGGACGCCCTGAGCACGCGCCGGCTGGCGACCGAGCTGGGGGTGCGCCCTGGTGCGCTGTACTGGCACGTCTCCAGCAAGCAGGACCTGCTGGACGCGCTGGCCGAGCGGATCCTCGGCGAGGTGCCCGCGGAGGTGGGCCCGCCGGGCGCGCACTGGGCCGAGCAGACCGGGGCGCTGGCCCGGGCGATGCGGGAGGCGATGCTGGCGCACCGGGACGGCGCCCGCCTGCTGGCCGGCGCGTCCGCGCTGGGGCCGAACCGGCTGGGCTTCGCGGACCGGCTGATGGAGGTGCTCAGCCGCTCGGGCGCCCCGCTGGCGGCGACGGCCGCCGCGGGCGACACCGTGATGAGCTACGTGACCGGCTTCGTGCTGCAGGAGCAGAGCAGCCCGCCGCCCGGAGTGGACGGCGGGGACCCGCGGGCCGTGCCGCCGTCGTTCGACGCCGGCCGGTTCCCGTACCTGGCGGCCTGGCTCGCCCAGTGGTCGCCGGACACCTCCCGGCAGACCTTCGCCGCGGGCCTGGACATCCTGGTCGAGGGCCTGACGGTCTACCTGGGGAAGGCCGCAGCGGCCTGACGGGGAGTCAGGCCGCGGCCAGGAAGGTGTCCAGCACGGGGCGGTAGTACGCGGGGCCGAAGTGCCGGGCGACGTCCGGGACGAGGGCCGTGAGCCGCTCGATGGCGATGGCGTGCTGGGCGCCGGAGTCGCTCCAGGTGCGTTCGACGCGGACGCCGAGGCGGTGCTCCAGGTGGTCGACGATCCGTTCGACGGGGACGGCGAACCCGGAGGCCACATTGACGACTTCGCCGCGCAGGCCCAGGCCGAGCAGGCGGTCGATGACGGTGATCACGTCGGCGACGCTGATCAGGTCGCGGGCCGCGCCGCGGTGGATCTGCACGGCGCCGGAGCGGACCTGTCGCAGCAGCGCGGGCAGCAGCTGGTGCGGGGGCTGGCCGGGGCCGACCAGGTGGCCGAGGCGGAGGATCAGGTGGTCGGCCCCGGAGTCCTGCAACTGCCCTTCCAGGGCGAGTTTGTGACGGCCGTAGGGGGTGCAGGGCTCGACCGGTTCGTCCTCCCGGCCGGGGCCGTTGGCGTTGCCGTACATGCCGGTGGACGCGGTGGAGAAGAACAGCAGCCGGCGTCCGTCGGCGGCGCAGCGGCGGGCGGTGTCGGCCAGCAGGGCGGCTTCGCGGGCGAAGTCAGTGCCGGAGGTGCCGGACGCCCAGGAGACGCCGGCGGCGAGCACCACGGTGTCGGGGTGGGCGTCGGCGATCGGGGCGAGGCTGCGGGCGAGGAACCCGGTTCCCACGATGTGCATGTCTGCGTGTCCCTTCAGCGGGCGGCGACGGCCGCCAGGTCCTGGAGGGTGCGGACCAGCTCGGCCGGGGCGGGCCGGCGGTCGTTCTCCTCGCGCAACCGTGCGGCGGCGGCCCGGTGGGCGGGGTCGCCGAGCAGGGTGGTGGCGGCCGTCCGGATGTGGTCGGCCCGGGCGGTGGCGTTGGGCAGGCCGAGGCCGATGCCCGCGGCGGCGATCCGTTCGGCGTTGCGGTGCTGGTCGAGGCCGTTGGGCAGGGCGAGTTGGGGGGTGCCGGCGGCGAGCGCGGTCATCACGCAGCCGGCGCCGCCGTGGTGCACCACCAGGTCGCAGCGCGGCAGCAGCAGGTGCAGCGGTACGCGTTCCAACAGCCGGACGTTCGGCGGGAGTTCGCCGCGGGCCTCGATCCGTTCGCGGTCGGCGCCGGTGAGTGTGAGCACCACGTCGACGTCCAGCGGGGCGAGGGCCTCGATCACCTTGGGGACGGCGAAGGACACCTCGCCGAACATGTCGGACACCGACGTCCCCCACACCACGCAGACCCGGGGCCGCTCGGGCAGCCCGGCCAGCCAGTCGGGCTCCGCGCCGGGCCCGTTGTACGGCAGGAACCGGACGGGCAGGCGGCGGGCGGCGTCCCGCAGCGGCGGGGCGACGGCGGGCGGGCAGGGGTCGATCGCGTACGCGTAGTGCTGCGGCCCCAGGTCGCCGACGCCGTGGCGCCGGAAGGCGCCGCTGTAGTCGGGCGGCAGCATGATCAGGCCTTCGCCCTCGTCGGCGGGCCCGACCGGGCCCCAGAGCTGGAGCACGGCGGGGACGTCGAGCACCCGGCCGACCAGCGGGCCTTCGATGCTGAGCTGGTCGTGCACCACCAGGTGCGGCTGCCAGTGCCGGGCGTACGCGACGGCGGCGTCGGTGGAGCGGGCGGCGTCGGCGACCAGGGCGGGGTGGTGCTGGGCGAACCAGCCGCCGAGGTCGAAGTCGGCGAGCCGGGCCAGCGGCTGCCCGGTGACGGGGTGCAGCGGGGGTTCGGCGAACCGCCACTGGCCGTCCCGGGCGGAGACGTAGTTCTGCAGCCGGCCCTGGAAGGCCATGTCCCAGCCGTCCAGCACCGGGACGGCGGTCAGCCCGGCGCGGGACAGCGGCTCGGTCTGCGAGGGCGCGCACAGCACCCGCACCTCGTGGCCGGCGCCCTGCAGCGCCCAGCCGAGCGGCACCATCGCCGACCAGTGGCCGGGCCAGTCCGAGACGGTGAACAGCACCCGCATCAGCGGTCACCGCCGAACGTGGCGGGCTGCCGGGCGGCGGCCAACTCCTCCAGGGCGCCGACCAGTTCGGCGGCGCTGGGCCGGGCCTCGCACTCGGCGCGCAGCCGCTGCGCGGCGGCCCGGTGCGCGGGGTCGCCGAGCAGCGCGGCGGCGGCCGCGCGGACGGCCCCGGTCTCCAGTCCGGCGTTGGAAAGGCCGAGCCCGGCGCCGGCGGCGGCGATCCGGTCGGCGTTCAGCCGCTGTTCGACACCGTTGGTCAGGGCGAGCTGCGGGACGCCCGCGGCGAGCGCGGTCATCACGCAGCCGGCGCCGCCGTGGTGCACCACCAGGTCGCAGTGCGGCAGCAGCAGGTGCAGCGGCACCCGCTCCAGCAGGCGGACGTTGGAGGGGAGTTCGCCGAGGCGTTCGCGGTCGGCGCCGGTCAGGGTGAGCACCACCTCGACGTCGAGGGCGGCCAGCGCCTCGATCACCTGCGGCACGGTGAAGGAGACCTCGCCGAACATCTCGGACACCGACGTCCCCCACACCACGCACACCCGGGGCCGGTCGGGCAGCCCGGCCAGCCAGTCGGGCTCCGCGCCGGGCCCGTTGTACGGCACGAACCGCACGGGCAGCCGTTCGGCGCCCGGCAGGGCGGGCGCGAGGCTCGCCGGGTTGGGGTCGATGACGTGGGTGACCTGCCCGAAGCCGGGTTCGCCGACGCCGTACCGTTCGAAGGACTTGCTCATGTCGACGGGCACCAGGGTCAGTCCGGGCTCATTCTCCTCGGTCCCGGCCGGGCCCCACAGGTGGACGGCGGACGGGACGTCCAGCACCCGGCCGAGCAGCAGCCCCTCGATGCTGACCAGGTCGTGGACGTGCACGTCGGGCTGCCAGTGGCGGGCGTACCCGACGGCGGCGTCGGTGGACCGCCGGGCGCGCTCGACCAGGGCGGGCAGGTTCTCGCCGAACCAGCCGCCGAGGTCGAAGTCGGCGAGGTCGGCCAGCGGCTGCCCGGTGACGGGGTGCAGCGGCGGCTCGGGGTAGGGCCACAGGCCCTTCCCGGCGTTCAGGTAGTTCTGCAGCCGGCCCTGGAAGGCCATGTCCCAGCCGTCCAGCAGCGGGACGGCGGTCAGCCCGGCCCGGGACAGCGCGTCCGCCTGGGAGGGCGCGCACAGCACCCGCACCTCGTGGCCGGCGCCCTGCGCCGCCCAGCCCAGCGGCACCATCGCCGACCAGTGGCCGAACCAGTCCGACACCGTGAACAACACCCGCACGACTCGCTCCTCACACCACGGGCGCCGCGCCGGTCGGCACGGGCCCCGTCCCGGCGCGGCCCGCTGCGGGTCGCGCGAATTCCTGTGCCGCTGCCACCAGTTCGCGGCCGATCCGCTCGCCGAGGCCGTCCGGGAGCAGGTCGGCGCGGGTGCGGACCACCACCTCGGCGGCGCCGTCGGGCAGCGGGCGGACCTCGATCACCAGGGCCTGCGCGGCGTGTTCCTCGTCCAGGTCGAGCGGGGTGGCGTACAGGCCGGGCAGGGTGAGCCGCGGCAGCGCGTCGTCCTGGAGGACGAACAGCGGCGCGGCCAGCAGCCGGCCGATGTCCTGGCCGGCCAGGGCGAGCGCCATCACCACGTCGCGGAACGGGAGTTCCTGGTGGGCGAGGGCCCGGCCGACGGCCCGGGCGGGGCCTTCGCCGCCGGGGCGGGCACGCAGGCAGAGCAGGTCGACGCGGGTGGTGACGGTGGCGTCCATCCGCGGGCCGCCGCGCCGGGCGGCGGGCACGCCGACGGTGACGTCCTGCTGCCCGGTCAGGCCGCGCAGCACGCCGACCAGCGCGGTGTACCAGTGCGTGAACGGGGTGCTGCCGGCGTCCCGGGCGGCAGCGTCCAGCCGGGCGCGGTCCTCGGCGGCGAGCCGGATCCGGTCGGTGCGCACCGGGCCGACCGGGGCGCCGGCCGGGCTCGCGCCGGGCAGCTCCAGTGCCTGGATGCCCGCCAGTTCCGCGGCCCAGAAGGAGCGCTGGGCGTCCAGGTCGACCCGGGCGAGGTGCCGGCGGTGCTCCTCGCCCGCCTGGGCGAGGGTGGCGGCGGGGCGGGCGAAGACCGGCTGCTCGCCGCGGGCCCGGGCGGTGTACGCGGTGGAGAGGTCCTCGGCGAGCAGGGCCTGGGACCAGCCGTCGAAGGCGATGTGGTGCACGGCGACGCCGATCAGCCAGGCGCCGGCGGCCGGGATCCGGACGGCGGCGGTCCGCCAGATCCGGCCGGCGCCGACCGACAGCCGGCCCTTCAGGTGGTCCTGGAGCGCCTGGGCAGCGGTGGCTTCGTCGGCGTCGGGGAGCTGCGCGAACTCGGGTTCGCCGATCTGCTCGGGCAGCAGGGCGAGGGAGCGGCCGCGGGACTCGTAGCGGGCGTGCAGGGCCTGGTGGCGGCGGTGCAGGTCGCCGGCGGCGGCGCGCAGCGCGGCCGGGTCGAGGTCGCCGTCGAGCCGCCAGGCGAACGCGGAGATGTCGTCGAGGACCAGGAACACGTCCTGCATGGAGGTGAGTTCGACGGCGCCGGCGGGCAGGCCGGTCCCGGCGGCCGCGGGCGTGTCGGGGTCGGCCCGGTCGAGCCAGGCGGCGAGGGTGCGCACGGTGGGGGTGCGGTACAGCTGGGCGGCGGCCGCGGTGTGGCCGTCGGCGCCGAGGCGGGCGCACAGCCGGGCGGCGTCCAGCGAGTTGCCGCCGAGGTCGAAGAAGGAGGCGCCGAGCGGGACGTGCGGCCGGCGCAGGACGGCGGCGAAGGCGTCGGCGACGGCCCGTTCGGTGGGGCCGTCGGTCTGCTCGGCCTCGTCGGCGGCGGCGGCCGGGGTTTCGGCGGCGAGCGCGTCCAGGGCCTTGCGGTCGAGCTTGGAGTTGGCGGTGAGCGGCATCCGCTCCAGCCGGATCAGCCCGGCGGGCACCATGTAGCCGGGCAGCGCGGCGGCGAGCTCGGCGCGCAGGCCGTCGGGGTCGAGCGGCGGGGTGTCCTGGCTGGTGAAGAACAGGCTCAGCGAAGTGCACGCGCCGTCGGGGCCGAACACCGGGACGACGGCGGTGTCGGCGACGCCGGGGACGGCGGCGGCGTGCGCCTCGATCTCCTCGACCTCGATCCGCAGGCCGCGCATCTTCACCTGCCGGTCGATCCGGCCGCCGTAGCGCAGCAGCCCGTCGGCGCGCAGGCGGCCGCGGTCGCCGGTGCGGTAGACCCGGACGGCGCGGCCCTCGATGTCGACCTCGACGAACTTGCGGGCCGTCAGTTCGGGGTCGAGGTAGCCGCGGGCGAGGCCGTCGCCGGCCAGGCAGATCTCGCCCTCCTCGTCGATCGCGCAGAGCCGGTCGCCGTCCAGCACGTACGCCTCGGTGTGCGGCAGCGCCCGGCCGAGCGGGATGCCGTCCGGGGAGTCGCAGTCGGCGGCGGTGATCTCGTACTCGGTGGCGAACACGGTGCATTCGACCGGGCCGTAGCCGTTGCCGAGCGGGATGCCGGGGTGCCGCTCCAGGAAGCGGCGGGCGTGCGGGGGCGAGACCTTCTCGCCGCCGATCAGCACCTTGCGCATGCCGGTGAAGGCGTCCACGCCCTCGTCGACGATCATGTTGAACAGCGAGGTGGTGATGAAGCCGTGGGTGATGCCCTCGGTGGCGATCAGCGTGCGCAGGGTGTCGGGCAGCAGCAGCGAGTCGGTGAACACCACCTTGCCGCCGCACAGCAGCGCGCCCCAGCAGTCGCAGGTGAAACCGTCCCAGGGGGAGGCGGCGAGCTGCAGGATGGCGGTGCCGGGGCCGAAGTCGGAGAACGCGCAGTCGTCGAACAGCCGGACGGTGCCGCGGTGCGGGGAGAGCACGCCCTTGGGGGCGCCGGTGGTGCCGGAGGTGAAGAAGACGCTGCTGATGTCCTCGCCGCGCACCTCGACCGGGGTGGGGCGGCGGACAGCTGCGGCAGGCGGCACGGCCGGGTCGGCGGGCGGTGCGGCCACCGGGACCGGCCAGTCGCCGGGCAGGTCGGTGACCAGCAGCGGGGCGTCCAGCTGGGCGACCAGGCCGGCGGTGCGGTCGGCGGGCCAGCGCGGGTCGAGGGCGGCGTACGCGGCGCCGCGCTTGAGCACGGCCAGCATGGCGACGACCAGTTCGGGGCCGCGCGGCAGCAGCAGCGGGACGATCCGGCCGGGGCCGACCCCGGCGTCCTCCAGGGCGGCGGCGAAGTCGTCGGAGGCGTCGTCGAGCTGCCGGTAGCCGATCCGCCGTTCGCCGTCCACCAGGGCGGTCGCGTCGGGGGTGCGTTCGGCGCTCCACCGGAACAGTCCGTGCATGGTCTCGCCCCGCCGGTAGGGGCTCGGAACCGGGTCCGGCTGCACCGGGTGCGCCATCTGGTGTCTCCTGTCTGGTCTGCGGGGCTGGTCGGTACGGCTCACAGCCTGCTGTCGGCCGGACGACGGCTGCTCGAATCCCGCTGGGAACCCTGGGCACGACACGCAACGGCCGGCCCGCCGGGGC
>NZ_JBHWEN010000054.1:0-10593 GCF_042734215.1 Kitasatospora sp. NPDC059673
GGAGCGGATGATGCGCGACGCGAAGATCACCCAGATCTACGAGGGCACCAACCAGGTCCAGCGCATCGTCATGGCCCGCAACCTGCCGTAGCAGGGACGGCACCACCAGGGGCGCGGGGAACTGCGCGAAGCGGAAGGCACCCACCAGCAGGATCGCGAGGCAGGGCAATGACCTGCACGTGATCGCGACCTGGCTGACGTGCACTCCTTGCTCGCGCAGTTCCCCGCGCCCCTTTTTGTGCACCCCGCCGCATCCCGGCTCTCGCGCCCGTCCGGGACGGTTTCGCACCCGCCGGAGTGAACGCGTCCAGCTTGTGGGTCATTGAGGGTATTTGACGGATTTTCAGACAAGACGCTCGATTGTATGGTCGCGGTGAGTAATCGCTCATGTGCGCTGCGTGCGCGAATCGCCGCCCGACCGATCGAGAGGAACCGTCATGAGACGCCGTCGACCTCCCTGCGAACGCCCGCCCGGACGCTATGGGCCGGCGGCGATCCGCGGCCGCGCCGTCAGAGCACTGCTGCTGCTCGTCGTCGCACTCGCCACGGCGTCGGCCTCCTTCGCCTGGCCCGCCGTCGCACACCCGCCCGCGGCCGCGCACGCCGCCGCGGGCGACCGGGCCGGCCGCCAGTTGCCCGTGACCCTGTCCAAGACCGGGACCGACGTCACCACCGGGAGCACGACCCAGACCGCGCACGGTGACACCGTCCGCTGGGTGGTCTCCGCGACCAACCCGGACGGCGTCCCGGTCGATGCCACGATCACCGACGTGATCCAGGGCGGACCGGGCAGCGTCCCGCAGAGCCAGACCTATGTACCCGGCTCGCTCCAGGCGCCGCCCGGCTTCACCAAGCAGTGGTCCACCGATGGCGGCGCGACCTTCACCGGCACCGACCAGGGCACCGCGACCAACGTGGTGCAGGCCCACAACCCGGAGCTCGCGTCGCCCGCGACCGGCCTGGTGGTCCCGATCGCGCCGCCGTTCACGCCGATCAACACGGCCACCGGCGGCGACGGATTCACCCCCATCCTGTACACCGCCACGATCAACGGCGTCCAGACGCCCGAGGTCTGGAACATCTACCACCACGGTTTCGGCAACCCGCCCAGCGTGGTCTGCACCGACCTGCTCACAAACGGCCCCTGCCCCACCCCGGACGGAGCCCCCGCGGTCTGGCCCCGGGCCCTGAACTCCTCGGAGCCCGGAGCGACCACCGGTGACCTCGGCAGCACCCGCACCCCGACCTACGTGCAGCTCGGCTCCAAGCTGTACTACGCCGCGGTCAGCCGGGTCGAGTCCGCACTGATCGGCGTCGGCTGCATCGACCTCCAGGCCCAGGCCAGCTGCGGCTTCACCGCGCTGCAGACCGGCGAAGGGCTGGTCGTGGGCGGTGTCGTCCAGGCACCGAACCAGCACATCTACGCGGTCTCCGGCACCGGCGAGATCCTCTGCTACGACGCCGTCGCCAACACCTCCTGCGGCACCTTCAACATCGGCCTGCCCCCCAACGAGGGCCAGGTCGTGCCCAGCGGCGACTACGCCGGCATCATGCGGACGATCGAAGGAAAGATCTACGTCACCGACAACCAACTGGCCCCGCTGCCAACGGTGATGTCCTGCTTCGACCCGTCCACGAACGCCGCGTGCGCCGGCTGGGCCACCCCCCGGATCGTGGCCACCCCGCTCGACGACGAACCCGCCCGGGCCGACAACGTCTTCGAGATGTACAACGCGGCGGGCACCATCACCGGGGTCTGCACGATCGTCGGCGGCTTCTACCAGGGCGTCACCCCGGCCGTCGGCACCGTCGAGTGCTTCGACCTGACCGGCAACCCCATCGCCGCACCCCCCGGCCTCAGCACCCTGGTCAGCACCAACCTCTCACTCGGCGAGGCCAACTTCCAGGTGCCGCTCACGATCACCGCCCTCAACGGCCACCTGGAGACCGAGTTCCCGTTCTGGATCTACCGGGGCATCACGCCGACCCTCAACAGCACCTCGTACTGCTACGACTGGACGACCCAGAGCCCCTGCGCCCAGTACGGCGCCAATGGCATCGTCAACGGCCCGCCCAACGTCAACGGCGGCAACACCAGCCCCTACGGCTACGCCTACGACGGCCAGTGCAAGTACAGCCTCGGTGACACCGGCTACCTGTTCTCGATCGACCCCGTCACCGGCGCCTCGCCCTGCCTGAAGACCAGGGCCCAGAGCTCCCTCAACCCCGCCGCGTTCTACTGCGACGGGGCCACCGGGCATGTCCGGTCCTACGGGACGGTCAGCCTCCTCGGCATCGATCCGACCACCGTCGACTTCACCCAGTCCTCGGTGACGGTGCTGGCGGCGGACGGCACCACCGTCGGCACCTTCCCGTTCGACCCCGTGACCGAGACGGCGGACATCTCCTCCGTCCCGATCGCCGACTCGCCGATCCAGGTCATCGCCAACATCACCCTGATCAGCGGAGCGTCCTTCACCCCCGACAACCACCCGCAGATGCAGGTCACCTTCGTCGGCGACGCGCCCCAGATCTGCTTCGAGACCACCGTGGCGACCGACTGCGCCGTCACCTCCGTCTCCAACCAGGCCACCGCCGTCACCAACGGCCAGCCGCCCGTCGTCTCCAACACCGTCACCCTCCAGGTGACTCCGGGCCCCGAGTGCGCCGCGAAGCTGACCATCGTCAAAGAGGTCTGCACCTCCACCAACCCCGCCGACTGCGGCCCGGGCGGCCCAGGCCCCTGGGCGGCCACCACGACCCTCCCGCCGGGAGGCACCGCCTACTGGCGGATCACCGTCACCAACCCCGGCCCCGGTGACGTCTCCGGTGTCACCCTCACCGACCCCGTCACCCCCTCCTGCGCCGCCGGCGGCCCCTTCGACCTGGGGGCCGGCACAGAACATCAGATCTTCTGCAACCTTCCCGGCATCACCCAGGACACCATCAACAGCGTCACCGCCACGTTCACCACCCCGGACGGCAGCGTGATCACCACGCCGCCCGCGGAGGCGAGCGCCCTGGTGGCCGGTGTCGGGACGTTGAGCATCGAGAAAACGCCGGATTCGCCCGGTCCGTTCCATGAGAGTGACGTGGTGTTCTACACGTACACCGTCACCAACACGGGCAGCGCGCTGGTGCACAACGTGACCGTGATCGACGACCATGTGGCCTCGGTGACGTGCGACGCGACGGTGCTGGACCCGGGTGCGAGCACGCTGTGCCACGGCAGTTACGTGGTGACGGCCGCGGATGTGCAGGCGGGTCATGTGACCAACACCGCTCACGCGGAGGGTACGGACCCGCAGGGTCAGACGGTGGTGAGTCCGCCGGCCGAGGCGACGGTCCCGGTGGTGGGCGAAGCGCTGCTGGCCATCGAGAAGACCGCGGACAGCGCGGGCCCGTTCCACCTCGGTGAGACGGTCTTCTACACGTACACGGTGACCAACACCGGTACGGCAGTGGTGCACAACCTCACCGTGACGGACGACCACGTCGCAGGCGTGGTCTGCGACACCGCGACACTGAACCCCGGTGAGAGCACGCTGTGCCACGGCAGTTACGTGATCACGGCCGCGGACGTGCAGACCGGGCATGTCACCAACACCGCCCACGCCCACGGACTCGACCCCCAGGGCCAAGGAGTGCAGAGCCCGCCGGCCGAAGCCACCGTCCGGGTGGTGGGCGAGGCCCAGCTGTCCATTGAGAAGACGGCGGACAGCGCCGGCCCGTTCCACGCGGGCGAAACGGTGTCGTACACGTACACGGTGACGAACACGGGTACGGCCGCCGTGCACGACCTGTCCGTCGCGGACGACCACGTCGTGTCGGTGACGTGCGACGCGACGGTGCTGAACCCGGGGCAGAGCACGCTCTGCCACGGCAGTTACGTGATCACCGCTGCGGATGTGTCGGCCGGTCACGTGACCAACACCGCTCACGCGGAGGGCGCGGACCCGGATGGTCAGACGGTGGTGAGTCCGCCGGCCGAGGCGAAGGTTCCGGTGGTGGGCGAAGCCCGACTGGTCCTCCAGAAGGCGGCCGACAGCGCCGGCCCGTTCCACGTGGGCGACACCGTGCCCTACACCTACACGGTGACGAACACGGGCACGGCCGCCGTGCACAACCTGACGGTGACGGACGACCACATCGTGTCCGTGACCTGTGACGCGACGACGCTGAACCCCGGCGAGAGCACCTTCTGCCACGGCAGCTACGTCATCACGGCCACGGATGTGCTGGCCGGCTCCGTGACCAACACGGCCCACGCCAACGGCACCGACCCGCAGGGACAGTCGGTGCAGAGCCCCTCTGGTGAAGCCACCATCGACATCCTGGGCGATGCCCTGCTCACCATCGAGAAGGTGGCGAACAGCGCCGGCCCGTTCCACCTCGGTGAGACGGTTTTCTACACGTACACGGTGACCAACGCCGGGACGGCGGCGGTGCACAACCTCACTGTCGTGGACGACCACGTGACGTCGGTGACGTGCGACACGACGGTGCTGAACCCGGGGGAGAACACGCTCTGCCACGGCAGTTACGTGATCACCGCTGCGGATGTGACGGCCGGTCATGTGACCAACAAGGCGCACGCGGAGGCTACCGATCCGGAGGACCAGCTGATCGAGAGCCCGCCGACGGAGGCCACCGTTCCTGTAGTCGGTGTCGCGGAGTTGACCCTTCAGAAGGAGGCTGACAGTGCTGGTCCGTTCCACGTGGGTGAGAGGGTTTTCTACACGTACACGGTGACGAACACCGGTACGGCGGTGGTCAACGCTCTGAAGGTCGTGGATGACCACGTGGTGTCGGTGACGTGTGACGCGACGGTGCTGAACCCGGGTGCGAGCACGCTGTGCCACGGCAGTTACGTGGTGACGGCTGCGGATGTGGCGGCGGGTCATGTGACCAACACCGCTCGCGCGGAGGGTACGGACCCGGAGGGTCAGACGGTGGTGAGTCCGCCGGCCGAGGCGACGGTCCCGGTGGTGGGCGAAGGTCTGCTGGCCATCGAGAAGACGGCTGACAGCGCGGGCCCGTTCCATGTGGGTGACACCGTCACCTACACGTACACGGTGACGAACACGGGGACGGCGACGGTGCACAACCTGACTGTCGTGGACGATCACGTGGCGTCGGTGACGTGTGACGCGACGGTGCTGAACCCGGGTGCGAGCACGCTGTGCCACGGCACGTACGTGATCACCGCTGCGGATGTGTCGGCCGGTCATGTGACCAACAAGGCGCACGCGAACGGCACTGATCCTGAGGGGCGGCCGGTGGTGAGTCCGCCCGGTGAGGCCACTGTTCCGGTGGCGGGCATCGCCGAGTTGACCCTCCAAAAGGAGGCTGACAGTGCTGGTCCGTTCCACGTGGGTGACACCGTTACTTACACGTACACGGTGACGAACACCGGTACGGCGGTGGTCAACGCTCTGAAGGTCGTGGATGACCACGTGGTGACGGTGACGTGTGACGCGACGGTGTTGAACCCGGGTGCGAGCACGCTGTGCCACGGCAGTTACGTGGTGACGGCCGCGGATGTGCAGGCGGGTCATGTGACCAACACCGCTCGCGCGGAGGGTACGAACCCGGAGGGTCAGACGGTGGTGAGTCCGCCGGCCGAGGCGACGGTCCCGGTTCGGGGTGAGGCGCTGCTGACCATCGAGAAGGTGGCCGATTCTGCCGGTCCGTTCCACGTGGGTGACACGGTGCAGTACACGTACACCGTGACCAACACGGGCACGGCCGTTGTTCACAACGTCACGGTGTTGGATGACCACGTGTCGTCGGTGACCTGCGACGCGACGATGCTCAACCCGGGTCAGAGCACGCTCTGCCACGGGAGTTACGTGATCACCGCTGCCGATGCCCAGGCCGGTCACGTGACCAACACGGCTCACGCGAACGGCACCGGCCCCGAGGGTGAGGAGGTGAAGAGCCCGCCGGCCGAGGCCACGGTCACGGTGGTGGGTGAGGCCCGGTTGTCGATCGAGAAGACGGCGGACAGCGCCGGTCCGTTCCGTGTGGGTGACGTGGTGCGGTACTCGTACACCGTTAGGAACACGGGTGCCGTGGTGGTCCACGAGGTTGTGGTGTCGGACGACCGGGTGGCGTCGGTGACGTGTGACGCGACGACGTTGAATCCGGGGCAGAGCACGGTGTGCCGTGGCTCGTACACGGTGACGGAGGAGGACGTCGAGGCAGGTCATGTGACGAACACGGCTCGTGCGAACGGCCTCGATCCCGAGGGTCGGCCGGTGGTGAGTGCGCCGAGTGAGGTGACGGTGAAGACCGTCTCCGGTGCGTCGTCGTTGTCGGTCGAGAAGAAGGCGGACAGTGCGGGCCCGTTCCGTGTCGGTGACACGGTCAGCTACTCGTACACGGTGACCAATACCGGGTCGACGGTGCTGACGGATGTGATGGTCCGTGATGACCGGGTGGCGTCGGTGACGTGTGACGCGACGGTGCTGGAGCCGGGTGCGAGCACGACGTGCCACGGCACGTACACGGTGACGGAGGAGGATGCGAAGGCCGGGCATGTGATCAACGTAGCGGAGGCTTCGGGTCGTGATCCGCAGGGGGCGCTGGTGGAGAGTGAGCCGGTGTCGGTGTGTGTCACGGTGTCGGAGTGTCCGGAGAAGGAGGGGTGTGTGAAGCCGCCTCGTCCGGGTGGTCCTTCAAAGCCGCCGCACGGTGGCGGTGGGGGTTATCTGCCGGATACGGGTTCGCCGGCGGGTCTGGCGGCGGCGGGTCTGGCCGGTGGTGGGTTGCTGACGCTGGGCGGTGTGCTGCTGTACCGGGCGCGGCGCCGTGCGGACGCGGACCGGTTCGTGGGGTAAAGCCCGCGGGTTCGCCGCTTGTTCGGTGAGGGACCGCCCCCGGGGCCTTCGGGCTCCGGGGGCGGTCCCGCGTCGCGCCGGCGCGGGACGCGGACCCTGTTCTGCCTCGGGTTTTGCCACCCCGGTGTCGACCTCGGCGTAAAGAGGCATCTAAGGTATGCCTTAGCTTACTGAGCGGTGCCCCCGGGGGAGGCTTTCGGGGGAGGCCGCCCAGCCGGTGTTTCCGTACCCTCGTCCCTGGAGTGAGCATGCCCGCCCGCCGTACGACTGCTGCGACTTTCCTCGTTCTCGCTGTGGCGGGGGCTGCGTTGGTGGGGTGTTCGAAGAAGGACGACGGGAAGGTTTCGGCGGACGGCAGCGGGCCGGTGCAGGTGACGGCGACGGACAGCAAGTGTGAGCTGTCGAAGACGACGTTCCCGGCGGGGCACGTCGAGCTGGCGGTGGCGAACAAGGGGAGCAAGACCACCGAGGTGTACGTGTACGCCGAGGGGGACAAGATCGTCACCGAGCGGGAGAACATCGGCCCGGGCACCAAGGTGAGCATCAACGCCGAGATCAAGGCCGGTACGTACGAGGTGGCGTGCAAGCCGGGTATGACCGGTGACGGCATTCGGCAGAAGATCACGGTGACGGCGGCCGGCGGGGCGGCGGTGAAGACGGACGACCGGCTGACGCAGGCGATCGCGGACTACCGGAAGTACGCGCAGGAGCAGGCGGACGCGACGATTCCGGTGGTGGAGCAGTTCGCGGCGGCGATCACCGCGGGCGACGTGGAGAAGGCGAAGTCGCTTTACGCGCCGTCCCGGGTGGGCTGGGAGCGGACGGAGCCGGTGGCGGAGAGCTTCGGTGACATCGACCCGAAGACCGACGTCCGGGAGGACGCGCTGGAGGACGGCGGGCAGTGGACCGGGTGGCACCGCCTGGAGAAGGCGCTGTGGGCGGACGGCAAGGTCGGTGACGAGGAGAAGACGCTCGCCGCCCAGCTGGTCACCGACCTGAAGGACTGGCAGAAGCGCGTCCCGAGCGCGGAGATCACCCCGACCGGTATGGCGAACGGCGCCAAGGAACTGCTGGACGAGGTCTCCAAGAACAAGATCACCGGTGAGGAGGACCGCTACAGCCACACCGACCTGTCGGACTTCGCCGCCAATGTGGAGGGCGCCCGTCAGGCCTACGAGCTGCTGAAGCCGGTCGCCACCGAGAACGACCCGAGCCTGTCGAAGACCCTGGACGCCGAGTTCGAGAAGATCACCGGTCTGCTGGCCAAGTACCGCCAGGCCGACGGTACGTGGACCTCGTACGACAAGGTGACCGAGGGCGAGCGCAAGACCCTCCAGGACGCCGTGAACGCGCTGAGCGAGCCGCTGTCGAAGCTGGCCGCGGCCGTCGTGGTCAAGTAACCGCCGCAGCAGACGCAGGCGAATCAAGGGCAGCGCAGGCCGAGTCGCTGTCAGCAGGTCTTCCGAGCAGGTCTTTCGAGCAGGTCACGTCCGAGAGGGAACGTCAGAGATGGACGCCGAGAACGAGCAGCAGGCGGTTTCCGCCGAGGCCGGCGGGGCGCAGCAGCGTGCGGGGCTCAGCCGACGGGCTGTCATCGGCTGGGCCGGTGCGGGTGTCGCGATCGGCGCGGCCGGGGTGGGCACGGTGGCGGCCGCGACCAGGGGGTCGGACGCTCCGGCCGCCGCGCCGCAGAGTCAGGACGTGCCGTTCTGGGGCGAGCACCAGTCGGGGATCTCGACGCCCGTTCAGGACCGGCTGCACTTCGCCGCGTTCGACGTGATCACCGAGGACCGTGACGCGCTGGTCAAGATGCTCAAGGAGTGGACCAAGGCGGCCGCGTCGATCACCGGTGGCCGCGAGGTCGGCGGCGGTGCGGTCGGGGTCGTCCCGCAGTCGCCGCCGGACGACACCGGTGAGGCGCTCGGGCTGCCGGCGTCCCGGCTGACGCTGACCATCGGGTTCGGGCCGACGCTGTTCGAGAAGGACGGCAAGGACCGGTTCGGCCTGAAGGCGAAGCGGCCCGAGGCGCTGGTGGACCTGCCGAAGTTCAAGGGCGACCGGCTGGAGGCGAACCGCAGCGGCGGTGACATCTGCATCCAGGCGTGCGCGGACGACCCGCAGGTCGCGGTGCACGCGATCCGCAACCTGGCCCGGATAGGCATGGGCGTGGTGAACGTCCGGTGGTCGCAGCTCGGCTTCGGCAAGACCTCGTCCACCACGCCCGACAGCCAGACCCCGCGCAACCTGATGGGCTTCAAGGACGGCACGCACAACATCGCGGGGACGGACGCGGACGGGCTCGCCAAGCACGTGTGGGTGGCGCCCGGTGACGGCCAGGACTGGATGACCGGCGGCTCGTACCTGGTGGCCCGGCGGATCCGGATGACCATCGAGACCTGGGACCGGGCCTCGCTGCAGGACCAGGAGGACACCTTCGGCCGCACCAAGATCGAGGGCGCCCCGTACGGCAAGCAGAAGGAACGCGACGCGCCCGACCTGGCCGCGATGCCCGCCACCTCGCACGTGCGTCTGGCCCACCCGGACAGCAACGACGGGCTGATGATCCTGCGCCGCGGCTACTCGTTCACCGACGGCACCGACGGTCTCGGCCGCCTCGACGCCGGCCTGTTCTTCCTGGCGTACCAGCGCGACACCCGCAAGGCCTTCGTGCCGCTGCAGACCAAGCTGGCGGCCGGCGACAAGCTGAACGAGTACATCACGCACGTCGGATCCGCCCATTTCGCCTGCCCGCCCGGGGTCCGCAAGCCCGGCGAGTGGTGGGGCCAGACCCTGTTCGGCTGACCCCCGCCCCACATCACCCTCACTCCCCACACGAGGAGAACCGCCGTGTTCGCCAACTACCTGATCGGCCTTCGAGAAGGCCTCGAAGCCAGCCTGGTGGTCTGCATTCTGATCGCCTATCTGGTCAAGACCGGCCGCAAGGACCGGCTCGGCCCGGTGTGGATCGGCGTCGGCAGTGCCGTCGGCCTGTCCATGGCCTTCGGTGCGATCCTTCAGTTCGGCTCCAACCAGCTGTCCTTCGAGGCGCAGGAGGCGCTCGGCGGCACCCTGTCGATCCTCGCGGTCGGTCTGGTCACCTGGATGGTGTTCTGGATGAAGCGCACCGCCCGGCACCTGAAGAGCGAGCTGCACGGCAAGCTGGACGCCGCGCTGGCGATGGGCACCGTCGCGCTGGTGGTCACCTCCTTCCTGGCCGTCGGCCGGGAGGGCCTGGAGACCGCGCTGTTCATCTGGACCGCCGTCCAGGCCACCGGTGACGGCTGGAACCCGCTGGCCGGCGCGATCCTCGGCCTGCTCACCTCGGCCGTACTGGGCTGGCTGTTCTACCGCGGCGCGCTCAGGATCAACCTGGCGAAGTTCTTCACCTGGACCGGCGCGATGCTGGTCGTGGTCGCCGCGGGCGTCCTCGCGTACGGTGTGCACGACCTCCAGGAGGCGGGCTGGATCCCCGGCCTGCACGAGCTGGCGTTCAACATCTCCTCCACCATCCCGGTGGACAGCTGGTACGGCACCCTGCTGAAGGGTGTGTTCAACTTCCAGCCCGACCCGACGGTGGTGCAGGTGGTGATCTGGCTGCTGTACCTGGTGCCGACGCTGTACTTCTTCTTCCGCAAGCCGAAGGCCGCCGGCTCCGCGCCGAAGCCCGCCGCGTCGGTGGAGGCGAAGGCCGCCTGACGGCGGCTCGGAGACGCGAACGAACCGCCCGGGTGCCGCAGTTGATGCGGCACCC
>NZ_JBHWEN010000055.1:0-8663 GCF_042734215.1 Kitasatospora sp. NPDC059673
GTGTGGTGTGGAGCCTAGACACCTCCACCACACCGGAGGTCTTCACTTTGATCAAGCCCTGCACCGTCAACAACGCTTGTGGTCAATACACCTAGGCAGGCGAGGCGCGTGGGGGTACCTCCACGCCCTGGCGGTACCCCCACGCGCCCCTGGCCGTACTCACTTCTTGGCGTGCTGCTTCGCGTCCTCTTCCGCCTTCTGCTTCTTCGCCTCTTCCATGATCGCGTGCGGGTCCGGCATCTTCGGCTCCACGCCGGTCAGCAGGCCGGTGCCGGTGAAGGCGAGGGTGCCGAGCAGGCCGCCGGGCTGGCCGACGTCGGCGACCTGGTCGAGGGCCGGGGTCTCGCCGGCGGCGCTTGCGGGCGTCGCCCCGAGGGTGGTGGCGAGGGCGGCGCCGGAAAGCGCGAGGCCGGCCAGGAATCGGTTGCGCATGGTCATGGCCTGCCCAACGAGCCGGCCGCGTGGGAGTCACTGTTGCGGGAGGCCGGGCTCCGCTTGGCGATCCGGACGGGCTGTCCCACGGGTCGCGGTTAGACTGCGGAACGGCCGGGGGTGGGAGGGTCCACCCGCGCCGGAACCGGGCCTTCGCCGGCCCCCGACAGGACCGGAGCCGTGACCACTTCCCCCGCTGTGCAGCCCCCCGTCGCCCGTGCGGCGACCGGCCGCGTGTTCGGGGTCCGGCTGACCCGCCGGCGCCGGACGGCCCTGTTCACGCTGCTGAGTTTCGCGGCCTGTCTGGCGCTGGGCGTCCAGCAGTGGACGTCGCTCCAGCTGGGCGGCTTCGACCTCGGGATCTTCGACCAGGGCGTACGCGGCTACGCGCATTTCGGGCTGCCGGTGTCGACGCTGAAGAGCGTGCACCACGAGTTCCCCCCGGACTTTTCCCTGCTGGGCGACCACTTCTCGCCGGTACTGGCACTGCTCGCCCCGCTGTACTGGGTGTGGGACGACCCGCGGATGCTGCTGATCGGGCAGGCGGCGCTGTTCGCGGCGGGCGTTCCGCTGGTGCGCCGGATCGCGAGCCGGGCGTTCGCGGGTGCCGACGCGCGGGTCCGTACCCGGGTGATGGACGTCGCGGCGCTGGTGTACGGGCTGGGCTGGCCGCTGCTGATCTCCTCGCGCAGCGGGTTCCACGAGGTGGGGTTCGCCGTCCCGCTGTTCCTGCTGCTGTTCGAACGGGCGGGGGCGCGGCGTTGGGGCGCGGCGGCGCTCGCGGCGCTGCTGCTGTGCGCGACCAAGGAGGATCTGGGGCTGGCGGTCGGCGCGTTCGGCGCGGTGCTGCTGTGGCGCGAGCGCGGCGGCACGGACCGGTGGGCGAAGGTGCTGGGCTGGGCGTTGCTGGTGGGCGGTCCGCTGGCCAGCGCGGTGGAGATCGCCTACCTGATTCCGGCGATGGGCGGCGCACCCGGCTACTACTGGAACTACGGGCAGCTCGGTGCGGACGGCGGCGAGGCGCTGCGGCACGTGCTCGGCAATCCGTGGCTGCTGGTGGACTCGGCGTTCTCCAGCCCGCTGAAGCCGATGCTGCTCGGCTGGCTGGTGCTCACCACGGCGGCTCTGCCGTTCCGTTCGGCGACCTTGCTCGTCGCGCTGCCGCTGCTCGCGGAACGGATCCTGTCCGACAATCCGAACCACTGGTCGATCGCCCGGCACTACGACGCGTTCCTGTGGCCGATTCTGGTCACCGCCGCGATCGAGACCCTGGGCGTGCTGTGGGCGCGCGGGCAGCACCGGCAGGCCCGCGCGCTGGGCGCCACCGCCGCCGTCCTCTCGCTCACCGCCGCGGCCACCCTCGGTCTCTACCACCTGGCCGTCCCGTACGAGTGGCAGCCGAAGGCCTCGACGGCGGCGCTGGCCCGGGCGGCGAAGCTGATCCCGGACGGCGCCACCGTGGAGGCCGACAACCAGGTCGCGCCGCGCCTGACCAACCGCACCCACGTGATGCTGGCCGACGGCACCCCGCGCGGCCAGGAGTACGTGATCCTGCGCTACACCCAGCGCGCCTTCCCGTTCCAGAAGGACCCGGACCAGGCCGCCTACCGCACCTTCCTGCTCACCCACGGCTACCAGGAACTCTTCGACCAGGACGGCGTCACCCTCCTCCGCCACACCGACCCCGCCCCCGTCCCCGGCACCCACCTCCCCGGCCCCGGCTCCACCCCGTACCAGGAGATCATCCCCCCGGACGTCGGCCACAACTTCTTCCTCGGCTGACCGACTCGGGTCCCGGTGCGTCAGACGCCGCGCGCGTCCCGCAGTAAGTCCACCAACTCGTCGACGTTCGTCCACGGATTGGTGCGATGGGCGTCCTCGCTACGTGCCCGAAGTCGGCCGGCACGCTCCCGCGCGTTCATATACCGCTCGTCGCCCGGGCCGCGGAGGCCGACGTAGTCCAAGTGCTTCCGCTGGGCGCTGTAGCCGCACACGCCGGACTTCTCCAGGGCGGTCTGCGCGGCCGCAGTCGTCTGGTAGGACGTCAAGTTGTGGAGGTGCAGCAGGAGCCAGAACTCGAAGCACGGATTGGTCAAGGCCACTTTGACGCCTGCTCGCCGAGCCAGCACGAGTGCCTCGTCAAGTGACGGGTGTGCTTTGGGTGCCTCCACGTCCACCACACACCAGACCTCGTCGTAGGCCGTGTACCGGTCGGCGGCTGTGAACGGGGCCCGGTCCTTGTGGCTGATCGCCGCTCGGACCAGGGACTTCGGCTCGCCATGGTCCGCGCCCAGGCATATTGTCACGGGAAGTGACTTGAGATCGCTCCTGAGCCCCTTGAAGTACATGGACTCCGTGCACTCGCCCTCGCAGTAGATCAGGAACCGGCGCTGCTCGGCACGCGTGCTCTTCCCTCTCTGGAGCGACTTGCCGCGCCTCATGAGTTCCTGCCGGCGACGACGTTTCGCCCGATTTCACCCAGCAACTCGTCGTCCAGGGCCGGAACGGCACCGTATCGCCCGGAAAGATAGCGTTTTTCCAGATTCTCGACGGAATCTCGCACATGGAAGTCCGTCAGCGGGAAAATCTTGGTCGAGAGTGTTTCGTGACCCTTCTCGGTGAACCAGACCTGATCGCGGTAGAGCTCCGTTCGCACGTTCCTCCCCAGCAACGCAGCCTCGTGGGTGCTGAAAATGAGCTGCGCCCCAGTCCGATTCACTTCGGGTGACTGGAACATCCCGACCAGTGCGTCCACGAGGTACGGGTGCAGGCGCGCGTCGAGCTCATCCACGCAGAGGACCGATCCTGTGGACAAGGCACCGAGGACCGGCCCGATCAGCCCGATCCAGGTCTTCGTCCCGCTCGACTCCTCGTTCAGATCCAACGGGAAGACGCCGCCGTCCGCCCGGTGCTCCACACGCACTGTGTGCAGGCCCGGAGACTCGACCCGGACCCGGTCGCCCAAAACGTCCCGCATGACCTGACGGAGCCGTTGGTACTCGTCCATCACGGATTCATCGGGTTCCTCGACCGCCAGTCCGGAGACCCCGAGGTCTGCATACCTCAGCAGCTGCATGACGGGCGACGAACTGTCGTCGCCCGCTTCTTCGAGCAGCAGCCGGACAGTGCTGTCCATCCGCGCTCGGTAGTTTCTGTCGGTTGCCAGTCGCAGACCCGATCGGAACCACCGGAAGATCTCCCCCAGCTGGGCATGGTTCTGGGCAGCAGCGACGGAAAGGTAGAGGCTGTTCGGACGCAACAGCTCGGAGATGATCTTCTTTCGCCCGGTGAGCGAGCGCCCGAACGCGACGGTGCAGTCCGCTTTACGTTCGTACAGACGATTGGCCTTGCGCTCCGGATAGTAGTAGAGCCACTCTTCCAGGATCTTCTCGTCGTCGACGGAGAAGCCGAACTCGTGACGGACCCCGTTCACCACAAAGTCCACGCTGAAGGTCGATGGCCAGGACGCGGTGTCGGGACGCAGGACGAAAGGACGGCGAGGTACGCCGCCTTCTGGGTCCCAGCTCCGGAAGGACGAGAGGACAGCCGAACGCATCCAGCCGATGGCGTCGATGACATTCGACTTGCCCGAAGCATTCGTTCCGTAGATGGCAGCCACCGGAACCACGCGGAGGCCGCCGGCCCCGTCGACGCCACGCTCCGCCCGTTCGGGGTGACGATCCGCCGCGATCAGGGAGAGTTCTTGCTCATCACGCAGTGAAGCATGGTTGGCCACTCGAAACCGCAACAGCACGGCAACCTCCACATGCATCTGGGCATGCTTTGTAGATGCCTCTCACGTCAAAACGTGACGATACAAGCTCTCTGAGTGCATCTCTAGGGGGTTCACCCGTACGCGGACACTCAGTGCTGACAAATACGCCGAATCATCCGTGCGACCGGCCTCGCGCGATGGGGCACACTGGAGGTTTGGCCCGCGCGGAAGGGGATGCACAGGCGTGAACGGACCGCTGATCGTGCAGAGCGACAAGACGCTGCTGTTGGAGATCGACCATCCGCAGGCGGCGGAGTGCCGGCGGGTGATCGCTCCGTTCGCGGAGTTGGAGCGGGCGCCGGAGCACATTCACACGTACCGGGTGACGCCGCTGGGGCTGTGGAACGCGCGGGCGGCGGGGCACGACGCCGAGCAGGTGGTGGACGCGCTGGTGACGTACTCGCGCTACCCGGTGCCGCACGCGCTGCTGGTGGACGTGGCGGACACCATGGCGCGGTACGGGCGGCTGCAGCTGCAGAAGCACCCGGTGCACGGGCTGGTGCTGTCCACCACGGACCGGCCAGTACTGGAGGAGGTGCTGCGGTCGAAGAAGGTCGCACCGCTGGTGGGGGCCCGGGTGGACCCGGACACGGTGGTGGTGCACCCGTCGGAGCGCGGGCAGATCAAGCAGGTGCTGCTGAAGCTGGGCTGGCCGGCCGAGGACCACGCCGGGTACGTGGACGGCGAGTCGCACCCGATCCACCTGGAGGAGGACGGCTGGCAGCTGCGCCCGTACCAGCGGCACGCGGTGGACGGGTTCTGGCACGGCGGCTCCGGCGTGGTGGTGCTGCCGTGCGGCGCCGGCAAGACGCTGGTGGGCGCGGCGGCGATGGCGGAGGCCAAGTCGACCACGCTGATCCTGGTGACCAACACCGTCTCGGCCCGGCAGTGGAAGCACGAGCTGGTCAAGCGGACCTCGCTGACCGAGGACGAGATCGGCGAGTACAGCGGCACCCGCAAGGAGATCCGCCCGGTGACCATCGCCACGTACCAGGTGATGACCACCAAGCGGAAGGGCGTGTACCCGCACCTGGAGCTGTTCGACGCCCGCAACTGGGGCCTGGTGGTCTACGACGAGGTGCACCTGCTGCCCGCGCCGGTGTTCAAGTTCACCGCCGACCTGCAGGCCCGCCGCCGGCTCGGTCTGACGGCGACGCTGGTGCGTGAGGACGGCCGCGAGGGCGACGTGTTCTCGCTGATCGGCCCGAAGCGCTTCGACGCCCCGTGGAAGGAGATCGAGGCACAGGGCTACATCGCGCCCGCCGACTGCTGCGAGGTACGGGTGACGCTGTCCGACTCGGAGCGGCTGATGTACGCGACCGCCGAGCCGGAGGAGAAGTACCGGTTCTGTTCGACCACGGTGACCAAGCGCCGGGTGGTGGAGCGGCTGGTGGAGAAGCACAAGGGCGACCAGACGCTGATCATCGGTCAGTACATCGACCAGCTGGACGAGTTGGGCGAGGCGCTGAACGCCCCGGTGATCAAGGGTGAGACCTCGAACGCGCAGCGCGAGAAGCTGTTCGAGGCGTTCCGGTCGAAGGAGATCAGCGTGCTGGTGGTCTCCAAGGTCGCGAACTTCTCGATCGACCTGCCGGAGGCCACGGTGGCCATCCAGGTGTCGGGCACCTTCGGCTCCCGCCAGGAGGAAGCACAGCGGCTGGGCCGGGTGCTGCGCCCGAAGGCGGACGGGCACGCGGCGCACTTCTACTCGGTGGTCGCCCGGGACACCGTGGACCAGGACTTCGCGGCGCACCGCCAGCGTTTCCTGGCCGAGCAGGGCTACGCGTACCGGATCGTCGACGCGGACGACCTGTAGGCGCGGCTAGAGCTTGACGCCGTCGCGGCCCAGGAAGAGGACGCGCGCGGCGGTGTCGAGCACGATGCCGACGTTGCGGACGACGGCGGCCACCGGGCCGCGGCGGCGCTCCGAGACGCCGTGGGCGCCGTTGACCTGCGGGTTCATTCGTTCGTTCGTCATGTCTCCATGGTGCGTGCGGATCCGGGCGGCAGGCATCAGCCGAAAGGCCGTACCTGTCGGGCGGTTGGTCGTCCTGGAGGCGTACCGACCCCTACGCCCGTCAGGGGGTGATCCCCCAGGGGCGAAGGCCGGGTCGTCCCCGGGAATTGGATTCGCACCCGGACGGCGCCGGGTCTAGGATCGTCCGTCTGCCCCTCCCGAACCGTGGTGCCGCGTCGGCAGCCGTGGGAGGTACCGGCCGCTCGGAAACCGGCCGGTGTCCTTCACCGTGAGCCAAGACGAGTCCGCCGCCCCTGGATGCCGGGCGGCCGGGAAGGTCCGCCGTGCACTCCCCCACTCCCACCGACACGTTCGCCGCCACCGATCCGCTGGGCCGCGAACGCTCCCACCTGGCCGCCTCCCGGGCCGCACTGAAGGCGATGCGCGAGGATGTCGAGGCGCTCGACCTGCGTGACGTCACCGGCACCTGGGTGTCCTCGCTGGTGCTGCAGAAGCAGATCGACGAGCGCATCAAGGCGCTGGCCGACCTCGCGCACACCCCGCTGTTCTTCGGCCGCCTGGACTACCTGCACGCGATCAGCGAGGCCGACTCCGAGGGCAGCGGCGGCGAGCGGTTCTACATCGGCCGCCGGCACGTCCACGACGCCGACGGCGACCCGATGGTGATCGACTGGCGCGCCCCGGTCTCCCAGCCGTTCTACCGGGCCAGCCGCAAGGACCCGATGGACGTCGAGAAGCGCCGCCGATTCGGCTACACCGGTGGCGAGTTGACGGCCTACGAGGACGAGAACCTGTCCGACCCGGACGAGGGCGACAGCCGCTCCGCGCTGCTGGCCGCGGAGATCGAGAAGCCCCGCGTCGGCCCGATGCGCGACATCGTCGCCACCATCCAGCCCGAGCAGGACGAGATCGTCCGCGCCGACATCACCGGCACCGTCTGCGTCCAGGGCGCCCCCGGCACCGGGAAGACCGCCGTCGGCCTGCACCGTGTCGCCTACCTGCTGTACGCGCACCGCGAGCGGCTCGCCCGCACCGGCACCCTGGTGGTCGGCCCGAACCGGTCCTTCCTCCAGTACATCGAGCAAGTCCTGCCCGCCCTCGGCGAGTTGGACGTCGCCCAGGCCACCGTGCAGGAGCTCGTCGGCCACGTCGAGGTGCGCGGCACCGACACCGCCGACGCCGCCCGGATCAAGGGCGACGCCCGGATGGCCCAGGTGCTGCGCAACGCGGTGCGGGCCGGCATCACCCTGCCCACCGAACCCTGCGTGGTGGTCCGCGGCTCCCGCCGCTGGCGCGTGCCCGCGTACGAACTCGAGGAGATCGTCCGCGAGTTGATGGACCGCGAGATCCGCTACGGGGCTGCCGCCGAGGCCCTCCCGCAGCGGATCTCGCACGCCGTGCTGGTCAAGATGGAACAGGGCGGCGAGGCCCCCGACGACCGGGTGCAGGACGCGGTGGCCCGCAACGCCGCCGTGAAGGCCGTCGTCAAAGCCTGCTGGCCGGCCGTCGACCCGGTGAAGCTGGTGCACCGCCTGCTGGCCGACGCCGAGTTCCTGGCCACCGCCGCCGACGGCATCCTGGACGCCGACGAACAGGCCACCATCCGGTGGGCCAAGGCGCCGCGCTCCGCCCGCACCGCACCGTGGTCCGCCGCCGACGCCGTCCTGATCGACGAGACCGCCGACCTGGTCCACCGCACCCCCTCGCTCGGCCACGTGGTCGTCGACGAGGCCCAGGACCTCTCCCCCATGCAGTACCGGGCCGTCGGCCGCCGCTGCACCACCGGCTCCGCGACCGTCCTCGGCGACCTCGCCCAGGGCACCACCCCCTGGGCGACCGCCAGCTGGCAGGAAGCCCTGCACCACCTCGGCAAGGACGGCGCGCACATCGAGGAACTCACCCAGGGCTTCCGAGTCCCCGGCGAGGTCATCGCCTACGCCTCCCGCCTCCTCCCCGCGATCGCCCCCGGCCTGGCCCCCGCGACCTCCGTCCGCGACACCCCCGGTTCCCTGACCATCCGCCACGTCCCCTCCGGGCGGGACGAAGCCGTCCTCGCCGCCTGCCAGGACGCCCTCCGGCACGAGGGCTCCGTCGGCCTGATCGCCGCCGACGCCCGCATCCCCGCCCTCGCGGAGACGCTCAGCGCCGCGGGGCTGCCCTGGCTGGAGCCCGGCACCGAGACCACCGCCGACGCCCGCCTCACCCTCGTCCCGGCCTCCCTCGCCAAGGGCCTCGAATACGACTACGTCGTCCTCGACGAACCCGCCGCGATCATCACCGGCGAACCCGACCACCGCACCGGCCTGCGCCGCCTCTACGTGTCACTGACCCGCGCGGTGTCCGGCCTGACGGTGCTCCACACGGACCCGCTGCCGGAGGAGCTGGGCTAGGTGTATTGACCACAAGCGTTGTTGACGGTGCAGGGCTTGATCAAAGTGAAGACCTCCGGTGTGGTGGAGGTGTCTAGGCTCCACACCA
>NZ_JBHWEN010000056.1:0-8138 GCF_042734215.1 Kitasatospora sp. NPDC059673
ACGCCGAACGCGCAGACGACGATGATGCCGACGATCGCGGCGAGGACCGTCCAGAGCACGAGTGTGGGCAATCCCTCGGCGAGCACCGGGGCCAGCAGGGTGACGACGAGATAGCCGCCCCAGCCGACCGCGAGCCTCATGATCGCGGTCGGCGTGAGGACGGCGCGGAGAGAGGACGCAGACGTGGTGGACACGGGTGATCAGCCGATCTGCGAGGCCGTCCCCGCTTCGGACCACTCCGCCGGGTCGTCCCGTCGGTGTCTTTCACAGTGCACGAAAACCCCCGGGAGACCGGGGGTTTTCTTCTGTGCGCGATACTGGGATCGAACCAGTGACCCCTTCGGTGTGAACGAAGTGCTCTCCCGCTGAGCTAATCGCCCGGGTGCAGAAAGAACATTACCCCATCTGCGCGGGTGCTCCGACCACCCCCGCCCCTCGCCGCGTCCGATCCGCACCCCGGGGCCCCGACCAGCGGTGTCGGCCGGGCCGGCCGTGCGGGCGGCGGACGGGGCGGGTCCGGAGGCGGCAGCTTCGTGCGTTCCTCCAGCCGCCCGGCCGCCGCTCCGGTGCGACCGCCGGTAATCCCTGCCGTTACCGGGCAGGGCGGCGGCCGGCCGGGCCGTTCGGGGGATTCCGCAATGCGCCGGAAGGGGTACGACTCGCACCGGAATCGGGACAGACGGGTTTACACCGGGCTTTCAGGTGGGATGGTCCGTTCGCCGACGTGCGATTCCCCGAGCGCACACTGAGCGAAAGGCCCTGGCGCTTATGAACACCACGGTCAGCTGCGAGCTGCACCTGCGCCTCATCGTGTCCAGCGAGTCCTCACTGCCCGTCCCCGCGGGCCTGCGCTACGACACTGCCGACCCCTATGCCGTGCATGCGACGTTCCACACCGGAGCAGACGAGACCGTGGAGTGGGTGTTCGCCCGCGACCTCCTCGCGGAGGGGCTGCACCGACCGACCGGTACCGGCGACGTCCGGGTGTGGCCGTCCCGCAGCCACGGTCAAGGCGTGGTTTGCATCGCCCTGAGCTCTCCGGAAGGAGAGGCACTGCTGGAGGCCCCGGCCCGGGCGCTTGAGTCCTTCCTCAAGCGGACGGACGCCGCGGTGCCGCCCGGCACCGAACACCGTCACTTCGACCTCGACCGGGAGCTGTCCCACATCCTCGCCGAGAGCTGAACCCGAACGAGTTACGGCCCGCCGTCGCGCGGCGGCGGGATCGCCTCGATGCGCACCGTCCTACTCGGGGGCACGGTCGCAGTTCACTGCCGCCCGCCGGCGGCCTCGGGGCCCGGCCCCGGGCGTTCCCTCCCACCGGAGCGGACGCCCGGGGCTAAGCCGCGTCCGGGCCCGAACGGCGGCCCGGGCCGGTAGAGTCGGGCCCCGCGTTGACCGACGCGGCGGTCCTCGGGCCGCCGCCGCGTGAGGAGTTCCCACGTGCTGATCACCCATGACACCGAATGCGCGCTGAGCATCCTGGTGGAGCTGCTGAACACCGCGCCGGAGGCTTGCGGCAGTGAGCAGCTGCCCGATGTGGCGGCGCTGCGCGCCTTCGTGGTCCGGCAGGAGATCAGCGAGATCGACTCGCTCGGTCCGGCCGACCTGGCCGCGGTGCACGAGCTGCGCGACCGGCTGCGCGAGGTGTTCTCGGCCGGCACGGTCGAGCGGGCCGCGGAGCTGGTCAACGCGCTGGTCGCCGACGCCGGGACCACGCCGCGGCTGACCAACCACGACCACCACGGCTGGCACATCCACTACTTCGCCCCGCACGCCGCGGTCGGGCGGCACCTGGCCGCCGAGCTGGGCATGGCGCTGGCGTTCATCGTGATGGCCGGCGAGCTGGAGCGGCTGCGCCGCTGCGAGGCGCCGGACTGCGCCCGGGTCTTCGTCGATCTGTCCCGCAACCGTTCCCGCCGCTACTGCGACAGCCGCACCTGCGGCAACCGGCTGCACGTGGCCGCGTACCGGGCCCGGCAGCGCTCGGCGGAGGCCGCCGGGGCGGTGGCGGCCGCAGCGGCGGCCGGACGCTAGCCGCTGCGCGCCGCCGGTCGAGGCGGGGCCGGTCGGGGCGGGGTGGGGTTGTGGACCTGGGAGACTTGGGGCATGAGCGATTCCTCCCTGCCCCGCGTCGAGTTCTGGTGCGACCTGCTGTGCCCCGACTGCCGCACCGCGCTTGCGGACATCCACGCGCTGCGCGCCCGCTTCGGTGACGGGCTGACCGTCGAGGTGCGGCACTTCCCGCTGGAGAAGCACAAGTTCGCGTACCCGGCGGCGGAGGCCGCGGCCGAGGCGTTCGAGCAGGGGCGCGGCTGGCCGTTCGTCGAGGCGCTGCTGGCCCGGCTGGAGGACGTGGAGCGCGACGGGGCGCAGGCGCTGGTGGAGATCGCCGGGGCGGCCGGTCTGGACGCGGACGAGGTGGACACCGCGCTGATCGACGGCCGCCACATGCTGCTGGTCGACTCGGACGTGGCCGAGGGCCGGGCGATCGGCGTCACGGGCACCCCGACGTACGTGGTGGCCGGCAAGCGGCTGGACGGCGGCAAGTCCCAGGACGGGCTGCTGGAGCGGATCGTCGAGCTGCTGGGCGGCTGACCTCCCCGGTGTCGGTGGCGGCGGGGCGGTCAGGCCCGTTTCGGAGCGGCCGGGCTCAGAGCAGCGGCTTGCTGAGCCTGCGCAGGGTGACCTGGTAGCCGAGCGACTCGTAGAGCGCGATCGCCACGCCGTTGTCGGCGAACACGTTGAGCCCCAGGTCGTGGACGCCGGCGGTGAGGCATTCGCGTTCGGCGAGCCGCATCAGGGTGCGGCCGTGGCCGTGGCCGCGGTGGTCCGGGGCGACCTCCACCAGCATCACCCACGCCAGTGGGCGGCCGTCCGGCAGGCTGGCCTGGCGCAGGGCGACCCAGAGGCAGCCGAGCACGTTTCCATCCGCGTCGAGGAGTTGGCGCAGCACGGTGTCCGGGGTGTCCGGGCCGGCCGACAGGGCGCGCCGGTGGTCGTGCTCCGATTTCGCGGTGGCTTCGGCCGCGCCGAGACCGGAGTCGATCAGCTCCTGCCGGTAGCCCGCGATCGCGGTCTGTTCCCAGGCCGGGTACTCCGTCGGTCCGATCCGGCGGTCCGTCAATCCCGGTGGCAGTTGCGGGAGTTCGGTGAGCGGTTTGATCATGTTGCGCATCCGCTCGGTGTAGCCGAGGGCGTGGGCCAGCCGCAGGCCGGCCTCGGCGTCGGCGGGCACCATGACGTCGACCCGGGTGCATCCCCAGGAGCGCAGCACTTCTTCGGCGGCGAGCACGGCGACGGTGCCGCGGCCCCGCCGCCGTCCCTCGGTGACCTCGAGTTCGCTGATCTCGCCCGGACAGAACCCTTCTCCGGGCCAGGCGGTCGTCCGCAGGCCGCCGACCGGGTGTCCGTTCACCATGATGTGCCAGCGCCGCGTCCGCCCGTCGTTGGCCGCGGCCTCCTCGGCCCCGTCCGGCCGCAACGTGGTAGTCATACCGGCTCCCTTCCCTCCGCCGCCCGAGTTCTACCGCACCCGGCCTTGGTCAGACGGGGTCGCTGTTCCGGGCCGCGTGGTGGGCGAAGATCTCCATGGCTTTGCGGGTCACCGGGCCGATGGCGGGCAGGGTGCGGGAGTTGACGCGGGTGACGGACTGGACGTCGCGGAGGGTGGAGGTGAGGAAGACTTCTTCGGCTTCGGCGAGGGCTTCGAGGGGGACGTCGGTCTCTTCGGCGCCGGTCCAGTCGATGACGAGTCGGCGGGTGATGCCGGCCAGGCAGCCGGAGGAGAGGGTGGGGGTGAGGAGGCGGCCGTCGAGGACCAGGAAGACGTTGGAGCCGGTGCCTTCGCAGAGTTGGCCGGCGGTGTTGGCGAGGAGGGCTTCGCTGGCGTCGGCGCGGTGGGCGGCGGCGAGGGCGATGACGTTCTCGGCGTAGGAGGTGGTCTTCAGGCCGGTGACGGCGGAGTGTTCGTTGCGGCGCCAGGGGACGGTGACGACGGCGGTGGTGTCGGGCCGGCGCTGGGCGCTGCCGAGGGCGACGACCAACGTGGGTGCGCTGTCGCCGCGTTCGGAGCCGAGCGGGGCGCGGCCGCCGGTGTAGGTGATGCGCAGGCGGCCGAGCGGCAGCGGCTGCGCGGCGAGGACGGCGGCGCAGGCCTCGCGGACCTGGTCGTGGTCGGGGTCGGGGAGACCGAGGCCGCGTGCGGAGCGGGTGAGGCGGTCGAGGTGGCGGGTGAGTGCGAAGAGCCGGCCGTTCTCGGCCTTGACGGTTTCGAAGACGCCGTCGCCGACGGTGAGTCCGTGGTCGAGGACGGAGAGTGTGGCCTCGTCCTCGGTGGTGAGGGTTCCGTTGACCCAGATCATCGGCGCGGTGCTCCTTGACGTCTCAGGCGGGGGTGCCGGTGGAGGCTATCGCCACCAGCCTGGCGGCTTTGAGTTCGGTTTCGCGCCATTCGCGGTCCGGGTCGGAGTCCCAGGTGATTCCGGCGCCGGTGCCGAATTTCAGGACGGGTCGGCCGCTGTCCCGTTCGATCCAGAACGAGCGGATGCCGACGGCGAGTTCGGCCTCGCCGCGGTCGGCGTCGACCCAGCCGATGGCGCCGCAGTAGGGGCCGCGGGGGGCGGTCTCCAGTGCGCGGATGATGCGCAGGGCGCTGCTCTTGGGGGCGCCGGTGACGGAGCCGGGCGGGAAGGTGGCGTCGAACAGTCGCGGCCAGCCGGCGTCGGCGTGCAGGCGTCCTTCGACGGTGGAGACGAGGTGGACCAGGCCGGGGTGCTTCTCGACGGCGCACAGGTCGGGGACGGTGACGGTGCCGGTGTCGCAGACCTGGCCGAGGTCGTTGCGGACCAGGTCGACGATCATCACGTTCTCGGCGTGGTCCTTGTCGAGCAGGTCGTGTTCGGTGCGGCCGGTGCCCTTGATCGGGCCGGAGCGGACGGTGCGGCCGTGCCGGCTCAGGTAGAGCTCGGGTGAGGCGGTGGCGATTTCGACGCCGTGGTCGGGGAGCCGGACGGTTCCTGCGTACGGCGCGGGGTTGTGGGCGGCGAGCAGGCCGGTGAGGGCGTCGATGTCGGTGCGCTCGGGGTCGGGCAGCGGTGCGCTCAACACCCGGCAGAGGTTGGCCTGGTAGACCTCGCCGGCGGCGATGTGTTCGCGGATTCGGCGCACTCCGGCGCGGTAGGCGTCGGCGTCGAGGGAGGTGTGCCAGCTGTCGGGGGCGGGGCCGCGCCAGTTGTGGGTGGCGGGCGGGGCGGGGTCGGGGCGGACGTCCTCGAAGCGGGCGCAGGTGAGGCGGCCCTCGAAGTCGTGGGCGACGGCCCAGAATCCGCCGCGGTCGAGGGCGGCGGGGTCGTGGGTGACTTCCCGCAGACCGGTGGCGAGGCGTCCGGCGAAGCGGGCCATCGGCTGGTGGGGGCTGAGCGGGGCGGTGCGGCCGGACACGGTTCTCCTGCGCGGATTCGCGGATTGCGGTGCTGCCCGTAGCGCCCGCGCGGGCGCGGGCGTGGGCGCCGGGGGATCGCCCCGGTACCGAAAGTCTAGGTCGCGGGCCTGCTGGAACGTTCCGGTCGGGCCCGACGGTTGGGCATCCGGCGGCCACCACCGCGCCACGCTGCGGGAACGGATTTTTCAGCTGGGCCGGGAATCCGCTAGAGTTCAACACGTCGCCAGGGAGCGCAGCCGGGGAAAACCGGAAGAGCTTCCAGGGAGACAGGCGGACGTGGCTCAGTTGGTAGAGCATCACCTTGCCAAGGTGAGGGTCGCGAGTTCGAATCTCGTCGTCCGCTCGACGGAGAACAGGTAAGGTCGTTCTCCAAGGGGAACGGGTAAGATCGTTCTTCGAAGTTGCCTGGTGGAGTGGCCGAGAGGCGAGGCAACGGCCTGCAAAGCCGTGTACACGGGTTCAAATCCCGTCTCCACCTCCAAGAGGCACCGCCCGGTTCCGACCGGGTGGTCCTCCCTGCGCGATTAGCTCAGCGGGAGAGCACTACCTTGACACGGTAGGGGTCACTGGTTCAATCCCAGTATCGCGCACCACAGGCAAGGCTCCTCGGAGCGCCTGACACCCCCGCGCGATTAGCTCAGCGGGAGAGCACTACCTTGACACGGTAGGGGTCACTGGTTCAATCCCAGTATCGCGCACTGATCTTCGGATCCTTGATCTCCGGATCAACCCCGCGCGATTAGCTCAGCGGGAGAGCACTACCTTGACACGGTAGGGGTCACTGGTTCAATCCCAGTATCGCGCACTGATCTTCGGATCCTTGGTCTTCGGACCGACCCCGCGCGATTAGCTCAGCGGGAGAGCACTACCTTGACACGGTAGGGGTCACTGGTTCAATCCCAGTATCGCGCACCACACTTGAGAGCCGCTGTCCGATATTCGGACGGCGGCTCTCGGCATTTGCGGGTGCAGCGGCAGACATGGGAATGGCCGGGAACAACACGCCCTCACCGACGTGTTGTTCCCGGCCACCGGGTGAGCCGGAGCTGCAGCCTGCGCCACTCATTTCGTCCGTCCACGACTTGATGAGGGTTGCTCCGGCCGGCGAAGACCCCTACCCCATGGGGGGTCAGCGCCCGATCAGGTCGGCGACCGCTTGGGTCTGGATCGCCAGTTGGTCCCACACCCCGAACAGGGCCATCAGCAGGATCGCGCAGGGCAGGGCAATGGCAAGGGCGATCATCGGGTGCCGGGTCTCCGCGGGGTGCGAAGACAGTGGCCGGCGGCGATGGGCTCTGCTGAGCGGTGCCATGTCTGCTGTGCTCCTGCCGGGCTGCGGTGCTGCGGTCGGGTCGGGGACGGGTGGTACTGCTTGGCAGCGAGGACGGTCATTCTCGGGGGACGAGCGGGGCCGTCCTCGCTGTGAACAACGGTAGGCGGAACGGCTTTCCGGATCGTCATGCCGTCGTACCGTTCTGATCGCCTCCGCTGGTAGGAGGAGAGACGGGGCGATGTACGCCTGGAGTCGGAGACGGGAGTGCGCGGACCCCTTAGGCGACCCTGACAGTGCCCCCTGGGGGAGCGCCGGATTGCCGGTGGGGCAAGGGGTTTGGCGGTGCGCCAACCACTCCGATCTGACAATCCGACCGGCGGTTCCAGTGTTGCGTGTCGGCACGGGGCCGCTACCAGTCCGTAAGCTGTGCCGAGACAGTTGTCTGACGATGCCCCAAATCCGACGGGGCCTCACCCCACAGGCTGACGGAACGGGAACGGGTACGGGCAAATGGCAATGATGCGGCTGCGGCGTGAGGACCCCCGCATCGTCGGCCCGTACCGGCTGCACCGGCGGCTGGGAGCCGGCGGGATGGGCGTGGTCTTCCTCGGTTCGGACCGGAAGGGGCAGCGGGTCGCGCTGAAGCTGATCCGCGCCGAACTCGCCGAGGACGCCGAGTTCCGCACCCGGTTCGCCCGGGAGATCGCGGCGGCCTCCCGGATCCGCGGCGGCTGCACGGCCCGGGTGATGGGCTCCGACATCGAGGCCGACCGCCCGTGGCTGGCCACCGCGTACGTGCCCGGGCCCTCGCTGTACAAGCAGGTCTCCGAGGAGGGCACGCTGGCCTGGCCGGACGCGGCGCGGATCGGCGCGGCGCTGGCCGACGGACTGGTGAAGGTGCACGAGGCGGGGGTGGTGCACCGCGACCTCAAGCCGTCGAACATCCTGCTGTCTCCCAAGGGCCCGCGGATCATCGACTTCGGCATCGCCTGGTCGCGCGGCGCGTCCACCCTCACCCACGTCGGCACGGCAGTCGGCTCGCCCGGCTTCCTGGCGCCCGAGCAGGTGCGCGGCGCGGCGGTGACGCCCGCCACCGACGTGTTCGCGTTCGGGGCGACGCTGGCCTTCGCGCTGACCGGGGAGTCGCCGTTCGGGTCGGGCGCCTCGTCCGAGGTGATGCTGTACCGGGTGGTGCACGAGGAGCCTGACCTGTCCGGGATTCCGCCGGTGCTGGCCCCGGTGGTGGCGGCCTGCCTGGCCAAGGAGCCGTCCGAGCGCCCGCCGGCGGCCGCGCTGCACGAGCGGCTGAGCGAGCTCGCCGCGCGCGGTGGCGGCCGAGCCGCCCGGGCCGCCGCCCGCGCCGAGGAGCGGCCCGTGCCCGCGCCGGCCGCCCCGGCGGAGGGCCCGGCCGGTGGGCGGCCGGAC
>NZ_JBHWEN010000057.1:0-7191 GCF_042734215.1 Kitasatospora sp. NPDC059673
GGTCCCTACGGGCCTTCGGCCCTTCGGTTCGCCTCGCGCTCCGCGCGAGGGGGCCACCCTTCGGGTGGCCTAGACCCGCTCCGCGTGTCCGGCTCCCGGCTTCGCCGGTCGCGGCTGGCGCTTCGCGCTCGGCCCGGGGCCGCTCCGCTTCGCTCCGGCGGCCCGGGGTTGGCTGAGGCTCGGTCAACTCGCTGAGCTGGGTTTTTGGCTGACGGAGAGGCGGCCTGCGGCCGGGCTGGCTAGGAGGAGGGGCCGGCGCGGTGGTCGGATGCGGGCCCGTGGGGGCCGGGGCGGGGAAGTGCCGGCGCGGGCGGATCGGTCGATAAGTGGTCTGGACCTCTTGGGCGCGAAGGGCGGCCCGGATCTGACGCTCCGCCGTGATGCTTCACTTCGCACTGTCAGCCGATCCCGCCTGTAGGACTCTCCCCTCCCGGGTTTCCGCGTTTTCCTGCGGGCTCGACCGGGGCTCTGATATTCTGCTGTTCGGTCGCTTTTAATGGGCCGTATTGTCGGTCGAATTTCTCTTCGAGTTTCGTCCGGCCGCGTGCATCAAAACTGACTGCGAGGCTTTCCCGCGCGAATGCGGGTGCCTATTCGAGAGGGGCAGGGCATGGGGACTTCCGGGGCGGTGGCGGGGCGTCAGGGGCGGGCCCGAGGCATCCGGCTGAGGCCGCACCAGGAGGAGGCGGTGGAGGCCATCGTGCGGGCGCTGACGCCCCGTCCGGGGCGCGTGGTCCCGGCGGGCCTGCGGGCCACGGTGCAGCTCGCCACCGGCACCGGCAAGAGCTTCGTGGGGGCGGTGGCGGCGCAGCGGCTCGCGCCGCGGGGTGTGGTGATGGTGGTGGTGCCGACCCTGGACCTGCTGACGCAGATGCGGGCGTCGTGGGTGGAGGCCGGCCGCGCGGGGGAGGCGCTGGCGGTGTGCTCGCTGGTCAAGGAGGAGCTGCCGGAGGGAATGCCGGGGACCACGCATCCGCTGGTCATCGCGTCGTGGATCGACCGGGCGGCGGCTGCGGGGAAACCGCTGACGCTGTACTCGACGTACGCGGCGGCGGGGGCGGTGGAGGACGCCTACGAGGTCTGGCGGCAGGAGGAGGGCCGGGAACTGGCTCCGCTGGACCTGATGGTGTGTGACGAGGCGCACCGCTCCTCCGGGTCGGCAGAAAAAGCGTGGACGGTGGTGCACGACCAGGCGGCGATCCCGTCGGCGCGGCGGCTGTACACGACGGCGACGCCGCGGATCTGGATGCCGCCGAAGCGGCGCCGGGAGGAGTCGGAGGGGCGGGAGGCTTTCCAGCCGCTGCCGGAGGAGCTGGCCGTCTCCATGGACGACCAGGCCATTTACGGGCCGCAGGTGTACACACTAGGTCTCGCGGAGGCGGTGGACCGGGGCCTGCTGGCCCCGTTCGAGATCGTGGTCCTGGAGCTGCGCGACCCGGAGACGGACGCGGACGCGGCGGCCGAGCAGCCGGTGCCGTGGGGTGCCGGCGCGGGCGAGGCGGAGGACGGGTCCGAGGACCAGGTGCCGGTCGCACGGGTCGCAGCCATGCAGGCCGGGCTGCTCAAGGTCGCGGCCATGCACCGGCTGCGGCGCACGATCACGTTCCACCCGAGGACGCTGGAGGCCCGCTACTTCAGCGAGACGCTGAACCAGACGGCGGAGCGCCTGTTCCTGGAGAACCCGGACGAATTCCCCGAGGAGGTATGGGCGCAGTGGCTGTCCGGTGAGCACCCGGCGGATTACCGCCGCTACATTCTCGGGGACTTCGGGCAGTTGGAGGAGTACGACGGTCTGGGGTATCGGGTGCTGTCGAATTGCCGTGTTCTGGGTGAGGGTGTGGACATGCCGGGGGCTGATTCCATTCTCCTCCAGGGTCGGGGGAGCATGGTCGATATCGTGCAGGCCATAGGGCGTGCGCTCCGCATGAAGCCCGGTGAGGGGAAAGTGGCGCGTATTGTCGTGCCGGTTTTCCTGCGCAAGGGCGAGCAGCCCGGGGACATTATGGAGTCGGATTCCTATGGGCCCCTGGTCAAGGTCTTGACCGCGATCCGCAGCCACGACGCCCGGCTCCTGGAGGCGCTGGCGGTGCCGCAGAGCAGCGGGCGGCGGACCACCGGCGGGCGGGCCGAACTCGTTGGCGCGCCTGGTGAGGGCGGGGGCGAGGAGGAGTCGGCGGGGGCGTTCACGCTGCCGGTGCGGTTCCAGTCCCGGGTGTCCCAGACCGCGCTCGCGCTGTTCGTCTCCACGCAGGTCTTCCGGTCCGAGAGCGTGTATTGGAAGGAGGGTATGCAGCATTGCGCGGAGTGGGTCGAGGAAAACGGTTCGCTCGATGTCCCGTACAACGCGATGGTGGGCGAGTTGGGTAATTTCCCGCTCGGGAAGTGGCTCTCGGACCGGCGTCACGAGCGCTCCACGGGCGACATGGCGGACTACCGTGTCGCGCTCCTGGATTCTCTGGGCATGGTCTGGTCGGTTTCCGACGCCCGTTTCGAGGCCGGGCTCGCGTGGGCGCGGCAGTGGGCGGCGGAGCACCACGGGTCGCTGGCCGCGCCGTCGCGGGCGTCCATCGGCGGGTACGCGATCGGCACGTGGCTGGTGGAGCTGCGGGCGCAGGCGGAGGTACCGGCCGACCAGCCGGGGGCACTGTCGCCCGATCGGCGCCAGGCGCTGGAGGCGATCGACCCGTGGTGGTGCCCGGCCTGGCCGATCACCTGGCAGCGCTCGTACGCGGCCGCCAGGGCGTGGTGGCTGGCCTGCGAGGGCCGGGTCGACTGGCCCGGCCTGCCGGTCGAGACGGCTTTCGAGGGCGAGACGATCGGCCGCTGGGTGCGCGCGCAGCGCGGGTCCTGGGCGCAGCTCGCCGAGGAGCAGCAGGATCTGCTCCTGGCGCTGGGCATCGAGGAGGACCAGGAGCTGGCCGCCGAGGCCGCCGCGAAGGCGGAGAAGGCGACCCGGCCGGTGAAGGGGCGGGCGGACCGCTTCGCGCAGCATTTGGAGGCCCTGCACGCTTTCGCGCGGCGCGAGGGGCACGTGCGGGTGCCCCGGCAGCACAAGGAGCCGGTGGAGGCCGCCGAGGGCTCCGAGGAGCCGGTGCTGCTGGGCCTGGGGGCGTGGCTGTCCAACCAGCGCAGCCGCCGGGCGAAGCTGACGGCGCAGCAGCTCGTCGCGCTCGGCCGGGCCGGGGTCGAGTGGGCCGCGGAGCTGGCCCCGGTGCGGTGGGAGACCGAGGAGGCGGCGCGGTGACGGTCTCCTGGCTGGCGGACTGGTACTGCGGGGAGTGCGGCGAGGACGTGTCGGCGGTGCCGGCCGGAGAGGTGGTGCGGTGATGTTCGATCAGGTGCATCGGCTGGCGGCGGCGCGGCGGCGGGTGCAGCGCCAGGCCCGGGGGCTGACGGCGGAGCAGATCGGGGCGGGCCTGGTGGCCGCGCGGGGCTGGGAGCGGCAGTCCGGCCGGGACGAGCACGCGGGGTTGGGTGCGGGGTGGGAGGTGGAGGAGTGGGAGCGCATCGCCGCCCTGGTCGCCTCGGGCGGTCCGGGGGCGGTGTACGACGTCGCCCTCGACGCGCAGGCCCAGGCGTGGCTGGCCGAGTGGGAGCAGCAGTTGCAGGCCGGACGCCGGGCCCGCCAGCAGCGCCCGGCGCGGCCGGTGCCGCCTGTGCCGCCGCCGGACCGGGTCCAGGTGAAGGTGGTGGTGCCGGGCGAGGCCGGGCGGCGCCTGGAGGCGCTGGCGGAGGGGCTGGGGTGGAGCGCGGAGCGGGTGCTGGCGGTGCTGGCCGAGCACGTCCGGGTCGACGGCGACGGCCTGGTCCACGTCCCCCCGGTCCCGGTCACCCCGGCGCCGCCCGGGATGGAGAGCCACCGCGAGCAGCCGCCCGCGGTCTACCGGGAGCGGCCGCGCTTCGGGCGCGAGGACTACGGCGACAGCTACGGCGGGCCGGCGCTGGACTGGTAGCGCCTGGGCAGCAAAGCGGCGGGGCCGCCACCGACTGGTGGCCGGCCCCGTGCGGTCAGTAGATGAATTCGACCTGGCGGCCGTCGACGGCGGCACTTTTGATGTTCGGGGCGGGGCTTCCGACGGGGTAGTCCTGGAAGCAGACGGTGTACGTCGCGCCGGGGGTCAGGCGCATGGCGATCTTGGTTTCCTTGCGAACCTGGGTCGAGGTGACGGGGACGTTCGTCCACGGGACGGCCTTGTCGGCCGGGTAGACGGCACTGGTGTCTTCGGTGCCCTTGAGCCACAGGTAGAGGTCGACGGACAGCGGCCGGGTCGACTGGATGTAGCCGACCATGTAGACGTCGTTGCCCGACCTGCGGACGCAGACGTCCACGGCGGCGCCGCGGCTGGTGTAGGCCGTCACCGGGCCGCGGCACTTCTCCCCGTCGGGGAGGGCGGAGGCCGGCCCCGACAGCGACGGCCTCGCCGAAGCCCGGCCCGACGGGGACGGACTCGCCGAAGGGCTGCCCGACAGCGGCGGGTTCGGCGCCGTCGTGCTCTGCGGGGCGGTCCCGGTCGGAGGGACTACGGCCGTGTCGCCGGAGGGCAGGTTCGCAGACTCCACCTCCGAGGACCTGGCGTACCAGGTACTGCCGGCCAGGGCTGCGGCCACGACGGCGACTGCTGCTGCCGCCTGCACCCCCCGGCGGGACCACCACCTCGCCTGCGCCGTGCCCGGGCCTGCGGGCGGCTGCGGCTGGGGCTGGGGCTGCGGAAGAGCGGGAGCCGTCCCGGCCGGGACGGGCACGGGCAGCACGGCCCGGGCGGGCGGGGCCGGGTTCTCCTCCCGCTCCGGGGCCGCCCCGGAGCCGGCCTCCGGCTCCTCCACCTCCGCCAACTCCGGCTCCGGCTCCGGCCCGGGCTCCGGCTCCGGCCCGGGCTCCGGCTCCGGCCCGGGTTCCGGGTCCTGTGCCCGGGACGGTTCGACCTGATCGGCGGCCCCTGTACCCGACCGCTCCGCCGAAGTGCCGGCAACAGCGCCTGGGGAAGACACCGCCGCCCTGCCGGGAGCAGCCGCGGCGCCGGCCGCGTTGCGGGCGAGGACCTCGCCCGCCCTCTGCCTCCAGCGGTGGTGCCGCTTGAGGTCGTTGTACGCCTTCTCGATCCTGTGGCCGCGCCCGATCAGCTCGGCCGCGTCCCGGCCCTCCAGCCCCAGCAGGGCCGCGATCGCCCGGGTCTCCTCCGCCGTCGGCAGGGCCCGGTCGGTGGCCACGGCCCCGCGTCCCTTCCTCCAGGCGGAGATCTGCGACCTGTAGGCCCCGGTGGCCTTGATGTTGTCGAAGAGCCAGCCGTCGCCTCGGACCCTGCCCTTGAATTTCTGCCAGACGGTCTTCGCCCACTCGTCCATGTCGGCGGCGAGCGCCAGCACGGCAGCGGTGAAAGCCGGGTCGTCGTCGGTCCCCACAGCGCTCGTTCCCCCTTCTGAAAGTTCCGCTGGAACGGTGGAACCGCTGGTCGCGGCGGTGGAAGTTCCAGCGGAATTCTCCACCCCCGGAAGGCACTTCACCGCCACCCGGCTGCCCGGCAGCATCAGTTGTGACGGTGCGTCGGACGCACCGCCGACTCCCCCAACCCCCGCACGCGCCCCCGTGCGCGCTGCCGCACGCCCTCAACCGCACGCACCGTCCCAAGGAGATCCGATGTACACCGCACCCACCGCCCCCGCCCCGCAGATCGCAGGCGGACAGCCGCTGCCGCCCCGGCCCTCGTACCCCCCGTTCGTCCCGCCCGGCCACACCCAGCCCCCCGCCGCGCCCGCCGCGCCCGCCGGGGTGCTGCCGCGGCCGGTGCTGCGCACGCGGATCACGTTGATCGTCACGGCCGTGCTGAACCTCGTCCTGGCCGCCGTGGCGCTCCTGCAGGCCCAGGCGCTGCGCGACTCCCTCGCCCGGTACCACGACGCGTGGTTCGCCGCGGCTTCCGGTCAGGGGCAGGCCGCGCAGGCCGGGGTCGAGTTCGCTCAGCTGGCCCTGGTGTGGGTCGGCCTGCACGCCGTCGTCGCCATCGTGCTGGCCCTGCGGATCGACAAGGGTCGCAGCGCGCTCCGCAGCGCGATGGTCGCCTTCGGCGGCTGGCAGTGCCTGATGGGCGTCCTCGCCCTCGCCGTCAGCGGCTCCGCCACTGGCGGCGGCGCCGTGGTGCGGGCGCTGGCCACTGCCGCCGGCGGCGCCCTGGTCGCCTACCTCGCCACCCGTCCCGACGCCGTCGCCTGGTTCAACCGTCCCCGCCACTGACCCCCGACCTCTTCCGAACCCGACCAGTCCTTCCCCCAGCGAGACAAGGAACCCATGACGATGAACATGCCCTCGACCTTGGCCGCGGCGGGCGCGAACCGCTACGTCCGGATGCTCCTCGCGCTGCTCGCCGCGGCGCTGATCCTCACCGGCCTCGCCGCCGCCGGCCCCGCGCCCGCCGCCTCCGCCACGGCCAAGCCGTCCTCGAAGGCCAAGACGGAGCAGGAGGAGGTGAAGGAGATCCAGCGCCGCCTGGTTGTCCACGGCTACCCGGTCACCGTGGACGGCTCCTACGGGGCGCGCACCCTCTACGCCGTCCAGGACTTCCAGCGCGACCACGGCCTCGCCCCGACCGGGTTCGTCCACGACTTCGCCCCGACCGGGTTCGACACCAACACCACTTTCTTCGCCCTGCTCGCCCCGCCCGCGAAGAAGCCCTCCCGCACGCCCACCAGGCTCACCAACACCCAGGCCGTCTCCCGGCTGCGCGCCGCAGGCGTCACCTGGCACGCCAGCAACAACGGCTGCATGGACAAGGACAAGCGCGGCTGCACCAGCTTCACCGACATCCTCGCCCCGACGCTCGACCTCGCCATCGACCTGAAGAAGCGCAGCGGCTGCGACGTGACGGTCACCGGCGGCACCGAGGCCGGCCACAACGCCGGTTCCCGCTCCCACAGCGAGGGCTACAAGATCGACATCCGGCCCAACCCGTGCATCGACAAGTTCATCACCAGCCACATGTTCCGCGGCCCGGACCGCGGCAACGACCCGCGCTGGCTCACCCACTCCGCCGAGTACGTCCTGGAACACCCCAAGAACGGCGGCCCCGTGCACTGGGACATCAAGTACACCCTGTGACCCGTCCGTGGGGCGGGGCCCGGCGGGGCCCCCCCCCCCCCCCCCCACCCCGGGCCCCCCCCCGACCGGGGGGGCCCCCCCCCGTTTGTGTGCGGGCCCGA
>NZ_JBHWEN010000057.1:7201-7780 GCF_042734215.1 Kitasatospora sp. NPDC059673
GGGGGGGGGGGCGGGCCCGCGCGGCCCCCCCCCCCCCCCGCCCGCCCCGGGGCCCCCCCCCCGCGGTGGGCGCCCCCGCCGCTTTGCTGTCCGTGCCGATTGCCTGGCAGCGCCTACGTGGCCGCGCGGACCTGGTGGCAGGAGTCGGACGGCCGGGTCGACTGGCCGGCGCTGCCGACGGAGACGGTGTTCGAGGGCGAGCAGCTCGGCCACTGGGTCGCCGCGCAGCGCGGGGTGTTCGCCGGCCTGGAGCAGGAGCAGCAGGACCTGCTGGTCGGCATCGGCATCGAGGAGGACCCGGTGCTGGCAGAGGCGTCCGCGGTGAAGAAGGCGCGGAAGGCGGCGGCCGCGGGCCGGCCGAAGAAGCCGTCGGTGTCGCGGGCGGACCGGTTCGCGCTCGGCCTGGCCGCGCTCGCCCAGTTCGTCGCCCGGGAGGGTCGGGACAAGCCCGTCCCGCGGTCGCACGTGAAAGTGCTGGAGCGGGTGGTGGTCGGCCCCGACGCGGTGGAGACCACCGAGGCGACCGCCATCAAGTTGGGCTGCTGGGTCGGAGGCGGTCACCCCCGTACGGGGGTGACC
>NZ_JBHWEN010000058.1:0-7033 GCF_042734215.1 Kitasatospora sp. NPDC059673
TGTGGTGTGGAGCCTAGACACCTCCACCACACCGGAGGTCTTCACTTTGATCAAGCCCTGCACCGTCAACAACGCTTGTGGTCAATACACCTAGCGGGCCGGGAGGTACCCCCACGCGCCCCTGTCGGTGCTTTATGCCTTGCGGAGGGTGAACTCCAGGGCGAGGCTTTCGTCGGAGAAACGGGGGGCGTCGGGGTCGGTGATGGTGAGGCCGAGGGATTCGGCCAGGACCTCGGCGGCGACCAGGGACTGGTGCTCGGTCAGGGCGGCGAGGGTGTCCTCGTCGGTGGTGGCGAGCTGGAGGTGGATGCGGTCGGCGACGTCGAGGCCGGAGTTCTTGCGGGCCTCCTGGATCTGCCGGATCGCGTCGCGGACCACGCCGAGGCGCTTGAGCTCGGGGGTGATCGCCAGGTCGAGGGCGACGGTCGCGCCGGACTCGTTGGCGACGGCCCAACCCTCGCGCGGGGTCTCGGTGATGATGACCTCGTCGGGGGAGAGGGCCACCGTCTCGCCGTTCAGTTCGACCGAGGTCTGGCCGGTGGCGCGCAGTTCCGCGGCGAGGCGCGCGGCGTCGGCGGCGGCGACCGCCTTGGCGACGTCCTGGACGCCCTTGCCGAAACGCTTGCCGAGGGCGCGGAAGTTGGCCTTGGCGGAGGTGTCGACGAGGGAGCCTCCGACCTCGGCCAGCGACTCCAGGGTGGAGACGTTGAGTTCCTCGGCGATCTGGGCGCGCAGGTCGGCGGGGAGCTCTTCCCAGCCCTGGGCGGCGATCAGCGCGCGGGACAGCGGCTGGCGGGTCTTCACGCCGCTCTCGGCGCGGGTGGCGCGGCCGAGTTCGACCAGGCGGCGGACCAGTGCCATGTGCTTGGAGAGCTCGGTGTCGATGAGCGCCTCGTCGGCGACCGGCCAGCTGCTGAGGTGGACGGAGAGCGGGGCGTCCGGGGTGACCGGGACGACCAGGTCCTGCCAGACCCGCTCGGTGATGAACGGGGTCAGCGGGGCCATCAGGCGGGTGACGGTCTCCAGCGCCTCGTGCAGGGTGGCGAGCGCGGCTGCGTCGCCCTGCCAGAAGCGGCGGCGGCCGCGGCGGACGTACCAGTTGGAGAGGTCGTCGACGAAGCCGGACAGCAGCTTGCCGGCCCGCTGGGTGTCGTACGCCTCGTAGGAGGCGTCCACCTCGCGCACCAGGGTGTGCAGTTCGGACAGCATCCAGCGGTCCAGCTGCGGGCGCTCGGCAGCGGACGGGTCGTTCGCGGAGGGGGCCCAGCCGGCGGTGCGGGCGTACAGGGCCTGGAAGGCGACGGTGTTCCAGTAGGTGAGGAGGGTCTTGCGGACCACTTCCTGGATCGTTCCGTGGCCGACCCGGCGGGCCGACCAGGGGGAGCCGCCGGCGGCCATGAACCAGCGGATCGCGTCGGCTCCGTGCTGGTCCATCAGCGGGATCGGCTGCAGGATGTTGCCCAGGTGCTTGGACATCTTGCGGCCGTCCTCGGCCAGGATGTGGCCCAGGCAGACGACGTTCTCGTAGCTGTTCTTGTCGAACACCAGGGTGCCGACGGCCATCAGTGTGTAGAACCAGCCGCGGGTCTGGTCGATCGCCTCGGAGATGAACTGCGCCGGGTAACGCTGCTCGAACAGCTCCTTGTTGCGGTACGGGTAGCCGTACTGCGCGAACGGCATGGAGCCCGAGTCGTACCAGGCGTCGATCACCTCGGGCACCCGGACCGCGGTGGTGGAGCACTGCGGGCAGGGGAAGGTGACCTCGTCGATGAACGGGCGGTGCGGGTCGAGGCCGGACTGGTCGGTGCCGGTCAGCTCGGAGAGCTGGGCGAGCGAGCCGACGCAGGTCAGGTGGTCGTCCGTGCAGCGCCAGATCGGCAGCGGGGTGCCCCAGTAGCGGTTGCGGGACAGCGCCCAGTCGATGTTGTTGTTCAGCCAGTCGCCGAAGCGGCCGTGCTTGACCGTCTCCGGGTACCAGTTGGTGGCCTCGTTCTCGCGGATCATCGCGTCCTTGACGGCGGTGGTCCGGATGTACCAGGACGGCTGCGCGTAGTACAGCAGCGCGGTGTGGCAGCGCCAGCAGTGCGGGTAGCTGTGCTCGTACGGCAGGTGACGGAACAGCAGGCCGCGGGCCGACAGATCGGCGACCAGGGTTTCGTCGGCCTTCTTGAAGAACACCCCGCCGATCAGCGGGACGTCCGCGGCGAAGGTGCCGTCGCTCTCCACCGGGTTGACCACGGGCAGGCCGTAGCGGCGGCAGGTCGCGAGGTCGTCGGCGCCGAAAGCGGGCGACTGGTGGACGATGCCGGTGCCGTCCTCGGTGGTGACGTAGTCGGCCGTCAGCACGTAGTGGGCGTCCGGGATCTCGACCAGCTCGAACGGGCGCTGGTAGGCCCAGCGCTCCATCTCGGCGCCGGTGAAGGACTCGCCGGTGGGCTCCCAGCCCTCGCCGAGGGCCTTGGCGACCAGCGGCTCGGCGACCACCAGGCGCTCGTTGCCGTCGGTGGCGACCACGTAGGTCACCTCCGGGTGGACGGCGGCGGCGGTGTTGGAGACCAGGGTCCACGGGGTGGTGGTCCACACCAGCAGGGCGGCGGTGCCGGCCAGCGGGCCGGAGGTGAGCGGGAAGCGCACGAACACCGACGGGTCGACCACGGTCTCGTAGCCCTGGGCCAGCTCGTGGTCCGACAGGCCGGTGCCGCAGCGCGGGCACCACGGGGCGACGCGGTGGTCCTGGACCAGCAGGCCCTTGTCGAAGATCTGCTGGAGCGACCACCAGACCGACTCGATGTAGGACGGGTCCATGGTGCGGTAGGCCTGGTCCATGTCGACCCAGTAGCCCATCCGCTCGGTGAGCTCGGCGAAGGCGTCGGTGTGCCGGGTGACCGACTCGCGGCACTTGGCGTTGAACTCGGCGATGCCGTACTTCTCGATGTCCGGCTTGCCGGAGAAGCCCAGCTCCTTCTCCACCGCGAGCTCCACCGGCAGGCCGTGGCAGTCCCAGCCGGCCTTGCGGGCCACGTGGTAGCCCTTCATGGTGCGGAAGCGCGGGAAGACGTCCTTGAAGACGCGGGCCTCGATGTGGTGCGCGCCCGGCATGCCGTTGGCGGTGGGCGGGCCCTCGTAGAACACCCATTCGGGGCGGCCCTCGGACTGCTCCAGGCTGCGCTGGAAGACCTTCTGGTCCCGCCAGAAGGAAAGGATCTGGTGCTCGAGCGCGGGCAGGTCGACCTGCGCGGGAACGGTGTTGTAGGTGGGCGACATGGGGTGCGTCTACCTCCGGCGGATGCGTGGACTGGCTCCGACGGAGGGACGAGACGGCGAGCCGCCCCGCGGTACCACCCTCCTTGACCGCGCGCGCTGCGGCCCTCTCTTTGGGTTTGCTGCCGGGTCTAGTAGGCCCTGACCGGGCCGTTCTTCCGGCGGCTCCGGGGTGATCTTCCCGCCGTGCACACCCCCGGGCTCGCACCGTCCCCGGGTCGCTCATGGCTGCGTACGTCGGTACTCGTCCCATCTGCGCCTTGCACGGCCCAGTGTATCGGCCCCCGCAAGCCGTTTCGCGCACCCGTGAGCCGGGGCCCGGGTGGTTAGCCGGAGGCGTTCTGGGCACAACTTGTGCAGCGCCGGGACTGACGGAGGCTGGGTGGGTGGGATCGAAGAAACGCTTCGGTATGTCCCGTTGTGGGGCGATTCGATGAGGTTTATCGTTCCGGGACCGGCAAGATCGTCGGGAACCGACGCTTCTGATCATTCGTGAATGAGGTCGAAAGCCATGGCTGAGAAGGCGACAGGAACCGTGACCGCGAGGTCGCGCAAGGCCGTGGCGAGCGACCCTGGGGAGGGGACCGTGAGTACTGCGCGGCGAAAGACCGGCACCACCGGACACACCGCGGCCAGCAGCCGCACCCACGTGCCGGCCGGCTCCGGCGCGCGCGGCGCCGAGGCGGTGGACCCGGCCGAGCTGCCGGTCCGGTCCGGCGAAGAGCCGTGGACGGCCGCCGAGGTCGCCGAGCTCCACGACGAACTGGCGTCCGACCTGCTGCGGCTGCGCGCCGAGATCGAGGCCTCCGAGGCCGCCATCGCCGGCCTGATGCGGGACTCCAACGACGGCGCGGGCGACGACCAGGTCGACGCCGGCACCAAGAACATCAACCGGGAGAGCGAGCTGTCGCTCGCCAACAACGCGCGCGACAGCCTCGCCCAGACCGAACGCGCGCTGGCCCGCCTCGAAGGCACCGGCTTCGGCCTGTGCGAGTCCTGCGGCCAGCCCGTCGGCAAGGCCCGCCTGCAGGCCTTCCCGCGCGCCACCCTCTGCGTCAGCTGCAAGGCGAAGCAGGAACGTCGCTGACCGCCGGCTGCGCCTCGGCCGCCCCCCGCGCGGCGCATTGCCCCACAGGGCGGCCAACGGGCCGACGGGTGTCGTACTCTCGTCCCCGTAAGGTCGACCGGAATATCCCACGGCAGCGGAGCGGATCATCAGCACGCCAGGTTCCCACCAGACCCAGGACGACGCCGTCCCCGGCACCCCCTCCGCCTCCGCCGAGGCGGGTGAGCGGGTGAGCCCTGCCGCGCCCGAGGAACGGCGGGGCGAGGAGCGCCGGGCCGGGGGTGGCGCGACCGCTGCCGAAGGCGGCCGTGCGGTGGTCCGCCGTCGCCGGATCAGCGTGCTGCTGGTCGTCGCGGTGCTCGCTTATCTGATCGACCTCGGATCCAAGCTGCTGGTCGTCGCCAAGCTGGAGGACCACACCGCGCCGATCCAGGTGATCGGCGACTGGATGACCCTCCAGGTGATCCGCAACGGCGGCGCCGCGTTCGGCATAGGACAGGCGCTGACCGTGCTGTTCACCGCCATCGCCACCGGCGTCATCGTGGTGATCTGGCGGATCGCGCGACGCCTGTACAGCCTGCCCTGGGCGATCGCCCTCGGCCTGCTGCTCGGCGGCGCGTTCGGCAACCTCACCGACCGGCTGTTCCGCTCGCCGTCCGCGTTCCGCGGACACGTGGTCGACTTCATCTCGGTCCAGCACTTCGCGGTCTTCAACCTCGCGGATTCGGCGATCGTGTGCGGTGGGATCCTGGTCGTGCTGCTGTCGTTCCGCGGCACCAACCCGGACGGGACCACGCACGGAGCTCCGGCCGCTTCGGCCGAGGAGAAGACCGCGGGCGAGGGTGAGGACGGGGAGTCCAAGGCCTGAGGCCCCCACTGGCGGACGTCGGGCAGGTGCGGGTCGGGCATACTCGGGTGGGTGAGTATCGCAGCGCAGACCCGTAGCCTCCCCGTACCCGACGGCCTGGAGGGTGAGCGGCTGGACGCCGCCCTGGCCCGGATGTTCGGGTTCTCCCGCACCAAGGCCGCCGAACTCGCCGCCGACGGCAAGGTCAGCCTGGACGGCGCGGTCGCCGGGAAGTCGGACCGGGTCACCGCCGGGTCCTGGCTGGAGGTCGAGATCCCCGCCCCCGCCGCGCCGGTCCAGATCGTCGCCGAAGCGGTCGAGGGCATGCGGATCATCCACGACGACGACCACGTGGTCGTCATCGACAAGCCCGTCGGCGTCGCCGCGCACCCCAGCCCCGGCTGGACCGGCCCCACCGTCATCGGCGGCCTGGCCGCCGCCGGCTACCGCATCTCCACCTCGGGCGCCGCCGAGCGCCAGGGCGTCGTGCACCGCCTCGACGTCGGCACCTCCGGGATCATGGTGGTCGCCAAGTCCGAGCGCGCCTACACCGACCTGAAGCGGCAGTTCCACGACCGAGTCACCGAGAAGAAGTACAACGCGCTGGTCCAGGGCCACCCCGACCCGCTGTCCGGCACCGTGGACGCGCCGATCGGCCGGCACCCCAGCAGCGACTGGAAGTGGGCGGTGACCCGGGACGGCAAGCCGTCCGTCACCCACTACGACCTGATCGAGGCCTACCGCGCCGCCTCCCTGCTGGACATCAAGCTGGAGACCGGCCGCACCCACCAGATCCGGGTCCACATGTCCGCGCTGCGCCACCCCTGCGTCGGCGACCTCACCTACGGTGCGGACCCGACGCTCGCCAAGCGGCTCGGCCTGACCCGGCAGTGGCTGCACGCCGTCTCGCTCGGCTTCGAACACCCCGAGGACGGGCGCTGGGTCGAGTTCACCTCCGCCTACCCCGACGACCTGCAGCACGCGCTGGACGTCATCGCGGCGGAGAGCTGAGATGGCCGTCGTCATCCGGGTCGCCGCCGACGAGGAGGACCTCGCGGCGGTGTGGGCGGTGCGGCGGGCGGTGTTCGTCGAGGAGCAGGAGATTCCTGCGGAGCTGGAGTACGACGAGTACGACGCGACATCGGTGCACCTGCTGGCGGTCGGGGAGGACGGCGCTGCGCTGGGCACCGCGCGGCTGATCTCGGGGGCGGAGGCGCTCGGGCTCACCGAGGGCGTCCAGGACCGGGTGCTGCTGGGGCGGCTCGCTGTGGTTCGTGAGGCCCGTGGCACCGGTCTGGGTGTGCGGCTGGTGCGGGCTGTGGAGGAACTCGGGCGCGAGCGCGGCGCGAAGGAGCTCGAACTTCATGCGCAGGTGCGGGCGTTGGGCTTCTACGAGCGGCTCGGGTATGCGGCGGAAGGGCCTGAGTACGACGACGCGGGGATTCCGCATCGGACGATGACGCGGGTGCTGTAGGTCGGGTTGGTCCGCCGGTGGGCGGTGGTAGGTGGTGAAGGGCTGCGGTCGGGAGGGTGGGCCGCAGTCCTTTGCGTTGGGTGGGGGTTGGGGGTTGGGGGGTTGGGGGAGAGGGGCGAGGGAGGGGGCGCGGCGGCGGGTGATGGCGGTGCGGGGGGTGGGGTGGTTGGGGTTTTTGCGCCCACCCGCCCGCCCGTTGCTCGCCAGCGAAGAAGTAGGGGTGAGGAGGGGCGGGGATGTGAGGGGGGAGGGTGCGGGGGTGGGTGGTTGGGGTCCTTTGGGGCGCCCCCCCCCCCCGGCGCGCAGGTGGGGTAGTTGTTGGGGGGTGGGGCGGTGGTCGCGGCGGTGGGGGAGCAGGGTGCGGTCCATCGGGAGGATCGGTTTT
>NZ_JBHWEN010000059.1:0-4416 GCF_042734215.1 Kitasatospora sp. NPDC059673
GTCGTCCATGCCTGCCTCGCCGAGCGCGCGGTAGCGGTCGGCCCAGCGCTTGGCGGTGGTCGGGGAGACCTGGAAGCGTTCGGCGGCCCGCCGCAGTGGCCAGCCGTCCTCGACCACGCAGCGGGCCAGGCGCAGGCGTCCGGTCTCGGTCAGCGGTGCGTTACGGTGTGGCATGAGGGCCTTTCTGGTCGCCGGTGAAGATGTCGCAATCCACACCAGGCCAGAAGGCCCTCACTCATTTCAAGATCACCACGCCGTGAGCCCTGTCACCAACCTCCGTGGTCAGTACACCTAGGCGTTGTTGTCGAAGCAGTCCAGGTCGGCCTTCTCGTCCCAGGTCGGGATGGTCGACCGGATGGCGTCCGTGTACGAGCTCAGCGGATCCGCGTAGTTGGTGTAGGCGCCCGCCGGGACGTGCACTTCGACGTATGCCTTGCGCAGCCCGGTGGCGAACCAGTAGCCGCCGTGCCCGTCCTCGGTCAGGCCCCAGCGGACCTCGTCGATGCACGGGCCCTTCCGGTCGTCGCTCATGTACGCCGGCCGGTCCCCGCCGCAGGTCAGCACGGTGCGCGGCGAGGACGCCCAGGCGGCGGTGTACGGCGAGGCCGGGGACGGGTCCTTGCGCGGGTGGCCGAGTACCTCCGCGGGCAGCTTGGCGTCCAGCGCCTGGCAGTACTGCGCGACCTGGGCGCTGGGCGTCGGCGGCTCGACGTCGGGGTCGCCGCTCCAGGCGACGGCCAGCAAGGCCGTGCAGGCCAGCAGGACGGCCGGCGGTGCGAGCCAGCGGACCGGTGCGGGGAGGCGGTTCAGGAGCTCACGTGGACGCATCCGTCGATGGTAAGCGCCCCTACAGGCGGACCACCGGACAGGTAAGGGTGCGGGTGATCCCCTCCACCTGTTGGACCTTCGCCACCACCAGGCGGCCCAGGTCGTCGATGGATTCGGCCTCGGCCCGGACGATCACGTCGTACGGACCGGTCACGTCCTCGGCGGTGATCACCCCGGGGATCTTGGCGATGGACTCGGCGACCGCGGTGGCCTTGCCCACCTCGGTCTGGATCAGGATGTATGCCTGCACCACGGTGGACCTCCAGGCGGCTGGGTGGGGGGAGTTGCTGACCGGCAGTCTGATCACCACGCTACCGCGCGACCGTGGCACAGGGGAGACCCTCGAACCCTTTGAGGGCGTACGCTGCCGCGCGGGGGGCGCACACCCAAGACGGATCGTGAAGAACGCGGGAGGACGGGCTGATGCAGGGGACCGTGGGCGAGCTCGGCGAGTTCGGGCTCATCCGGGAGCTGACCGCGCGGCTGCCGATGACGCCGGCGGTGGAACTCGGGCCCGGCGACGACGCCGCTGTGGTCAAGGCCCCCGACGGCCGGGTGGTGGCCACCACCGACGTGCTCATCGAGGGCCGGCACTTCCGCCGCGACTGGTCCACCGCGTACGACGTGGGCCGCAAGTGCGCCGCGCAGAACCTCGCCGACATCGCCGCGATGGGCGCCGTTCCCACCGCCCTGCTGCTCGGCCTGGTCGCCCCCGCCGACCTGCCCACCACCTGGGCCACCGAGCTGATGGACGGTCTGCGCGACGAGTGCCAGGTGGCCGGCGCCACCGTGGTCGGCGGCGACGTGGTCCGCGGCGACACCATCACCCTGGCCATCACCGCCCTGGGCGACCTGCAGGGCCGCCGTCCGGTGGTGCGCTCCGGCGCCCAGGTCGGCGACGTGGTCGCCGTCACCGGCTGGCTCGGCTGGTCCGCCGCCGGCCTGACCGTCCTGCAGCGCGGCTTCCGCTCCCCGCGGGCCTTCGTCGAGGCGCACCGCCGTCCCGAACCGCCGTACCACGCCGGCCCCGCCGCCAGCGACCTCGGCGCCACCGCCATGGTCGACGTCTCCGACGGGCTGGTCGCCGACCTCGGCCACGTCGCCCGGGCCAGCGGCGTGGACATCGACCTGCGGGCCGCGGACTTCGACATCCCCGCGCAGATGGCCGACATCGGCCAGGCCGTCGGCGTGGACCCGCTCGTGTGGGTGCTGTCCGGCGGCGAGGACCACGCGATCGTCGCGACCTTCCCGAAGAGCGCCGGACTCCCCGCCCGCTGGCGGCAGATCGGCGAGGTGGTGCGCCCCGCCCGGCCCGGCCGCGGGGGAGTGGTCACCGTCGACGGCGCCCCCTGGGACCGCACCGCCGGCTGGGACCACTTCGCCGAACAGTAGTCCGCCCGCTTTACCCGTCGGTAGGGCCGCCAACGCGTAGGGTGGCGACTGTCGGGCGGACCGGCAGCGTCGGCGGTCCGGTCTCCACCTACGCTGGGGGCCCCGCGTTCCCGGGAGCAGGAGAACACAGCCACCATGCGCATCGGAGTTCTCACCAGCGGCGGTGACTGCCCAGGACTCAACGCGGTGATCCGTTCCGTCGTGCACCGCGGCACCGACGTCCACGGCGACGAGATCATCGGCATCGAGGACGGCTTCCTCGGCCTGATCGAAGGCCGCGCCCGCCCGATCTCGCACGATGACGTCACCGGCCTGCTCACCCTCGGCGGCACCATCCTCGGCTCCGCCCGGGTGCAGCGCGAGCGGATCCACTGGGCGGTGGAGAACTCCGCCGAACTCGCCGCCGAACTCGGCATCGACGCGCTGATCGCGATCGGCGGCGAAGGCACCCTGACCGCCGCCAAACTGTTCAGCGACGCCGGGCTGCCGGTGGTCGGCGTCCCCAAGACCATCGACAACGACATCGACGCCACCGACGTCACCTTCGGCTTCGACACCGCCGTGCACGTCGCCACCGAGGCCATCGACCGGCTGAAGACCACCGCCGAATCCCACCAGCGCGTCATGGTGGTCGAACTGATGGGCCGGCACACCGGCTGGATCACCCTCACCGCGGGCATGGCCGGCGGCGCCCACGGCATCCTCATCCCCGAGAAGCCCTTCGACATCGAGGCCGTCGCCCGGATGATCGAGGACCGCTTCCGGCGCGGCAAGAAGTTCGCCATCGTCGCCGTCGCCGAAGGCGCCCAGCCGCTGCCGGGCACCCTGCGCTTCGAACACGGCCAGGTCGACCGGTTCGGCCACCAGACCTTTGGCGGCATCGGCACCCGGCTCGCCCTCGAACTGGAGAACCTGCTCGGCAAGGAAGCCCGCCCGGTCATCCTCGGCCACACCCAGCGCGGCGGCACCCCCACCGCGCTCGACCGGGTCCTCGCCACCCGCTTCGGCTGGCACGCCGTCGAGGCCGTCCACCAGGGCGCCTTCGGCCAGTTCACCGCCCTGCGCAACACCGGGATCCGCCTCACCCCGATCGCCGACGGCGTCATCCGGCTCAAGACCGTCCCGCCGGACCGCTGGGCCGAATCCGAGGCCGTGCTCTGACGCGTTTCCCCCGGTGGATAGGTTGGGGCACATGACCACCAACACCGCCCCGCCCCGGGTGCTCACCGTCGCCGGCTCCGACAGCGGCGGCGGTGCCGGCATCCAGGCCGACCTCAAGACGATGCTCGCCCTCGGCGTCCACGGCATGAGCGTCATCACCGCCGTCACCGCGCAGAACTCGCTCGGCGTCCAGGGCTACTGGGAACTGCCCGCCGAAGCCGTCCGCGCCCAGTACCGCAGCGTCGTCGACGACATCGGCGTCCAAGCGATCAAGACCGGCATGCTCGCCTCGATCGAACTCGTCGAAACCGTCTCCGCACTCCTCACCGACGCCCCCGCCCCCGTGGTCGTCGACCCCGTCGGAGTCTCCAAGCACGGCGACGCGCTGCTGGCTGCCGCAGCCGTTTCCACCGTCCGCGAGCGCCTCCTGCCGGTCGCCACGCTGGTCACCCCCAACCTGCACGAGGTGACCCAGCTCACCGGTCTTGAGGTCACCGACGAGAGCGAGATGCTCGACGCCGCGAAGGCGCTGCGCGACCTCGGCCCCCGCTGGACCCTGATCAAGGGCGGCCACCTCGAAGGCGAAGCCGCGGATCTACTCCTCGGCCCCACCGGCGAAACCCACTGGTACCGGGCCCCCCGCCATGACAACCGCCACACCCACGGAACCGGCTGCACCCTCGCCAGCGCGATCGCTTCGCAGCTCGCCAAGGGGGAGACGATGCCCGAGGCTGTCGCGAACGCCAAGGCGTATGTGACGGGTGCCATCGAGCACGGCTTCGCACTGGGTTCCGGCATCGGGCCGGTGGATCATTTCTGGCGGGCGAGGGGGTAAGCGCTCCAGGGCTCGGGGGGTCGGGTCAAAGACGGGGACCAGAAACGGCGGAACGCCAAGCGCCCCGGTGATCACCAGCAGACCCGGCCTCGCCGTTCTCCCCCGGCCCTAGCTGTACTGACCACGGAGGTTGGTGACAGGGCTCACGGCGTGGTGATCTTGAAATGAGTGAGGGCCTTCTGGCCAGGTGTGGATTGCGA
>NZ_JBHWEN010000060.1:0-2895 GCF_042734215.1 Kitasatospora sp. NPDC059673
GGATGTCAACATATCTGGCGTTGACTTTTGGCACGCTGTTGAGTTCTCAAGGAACGGACACTTCCTTCGAGCCGCATTCCTGCGAACTCTCCGGGTGCTTCGTTCTTTCGTGTCTCCAGCTTATCAGATGTTTTCCGCTCCGTTTTCCGGAGTTTCATTCAGTCCGACTTGCTTTCGTTCGCCCCTCTCGGTGCGACTCCGGAACTGTACGGGGATCCGCGTCCGCAAAGCAAATCCGCCCCCGCACGCGAACGGTGCGGGGGCGGAAGGGGACGCGGGACGTCCGTGAGGTCAGCGGACCTCGGTGATCTCGGGGCCGCGCGAGAACGGGTCGATGGAGCCGCCCGTGTAAGGGGACTCGGCGTCGGCGGTGGGGGCCGCGGCGCCGTCGGCGACCATCTGGGCGTCCTCGGGGAGCTTGAGGACGATCGGGTCGCGGGGCGCCATGGGGGCTTCGCCGCGGACCACGACGGTCTGCCGGAAGACCTCTTCGAGCAGGCCGGCCGTCTCGGGCTGGACCGCGGCCTGGCCGGAGATCACACCGCGGAGGAACCAGCGCGGACCGTCGCAGCCGACGAAGCGGACCAGCTGGACACCCTGGGTGCCGTCGGGGAGCTGCACCGGGACCTGGGCGCGGAGGTGCCAGCCGAGCGGGCCCTCCTCTTCCTCGATGGCGCCGCCCTGGCTGGTGATGCCGTTGGCGATCTCCTCGCGGACCTCGCCCCAGATGCCCTCCGACTTGGGGGCGGCGAAGGCCTGCAGCTGGATGGCGCTGTTGCCGAGCACCAGGGTGGCGGCGACGATCGCGTCCCCGGCCACCTCGACCCGGAGCTCCATGCCCTCGACGCCGGGGACCAGCAGGCCACCCAGGTCGACGCGGCCCTCTTCGGGCTTCTCCAGTTCGGAGATGTCCCACGGCCCGTCCGGGCGCGGGGCCGGCGGGAGGCCGACCCGGTCGGCCGGGTCGAGTTCGGTGTCGTTCTCGACGGAATCCTCGACGTCATCGGCCGTCTCGTCGGCGCTGATGGCGTCCTCGGCGAGCTGCTCGACAGCGTCCTCGCTCTTGCGACGACGGAACACGGTCACTGTCCTTCCCGGTCCAAGACCGAATCCAAGACCGAACGCGAATATGTGCTACCTGCTACCCATCGGACCGGCCGAAAATCGTTGCGACTGCAATCGCTTCCACCCGTTCGCGTGCTGCTCGGCGGAGCCGAGACCGCGGCGCATGCTAGACCGCGGCGTGACCGCCGGTCGAGCCGAACCCGCCTTCGGCCCGGACCGAACCCGGGAGTTCACCCACTTCGTGGAAGCGGGCCTTCTCGACCTGCTGGATGACCAGCTGGGCAATTCGGTCGCCTCGCTTGAAGTTGACCGGCTCCCGAGGGTCCAGGTTGACGACGATCACCTTGATCTCACCACGGTACCCGGCATCGACCGTCCCTGGGGCGTTCACCAGTGCAACTCCGCAACGGGCCGCCAGACCCGAGCGCGGGTGCACGAACGCGGCGTAGCCGTCCGGTAGCGCAATGGAGATGCCGGTGGGGAGCAGCGCCCGTTCGCCGGGCTGGAGTTCGGCGTCCACGGTGGTGCGCAGGTCGGCTCCGGCGTCGCCGGGGTGCTCGTAGGCGGGGAGCGGGATCTCCGGGTCGAGGCGGCGGATCAGGATGTCGACGGGCTGGCGGGCGGAGTCGGTCACGGGTTCACCTCGAAGGCTCGGGCGCTTTTGATCCGGTCCGGGTCGTCCAGGACCTTCTGCACGTCCTCGGGGCGGCCGTGCGTGGTGAAGTGTTCCAGCTTCACCTGGACGAACAGTGCCTGGGCGCGAATGGCGACCGGCCCCTCGGGGCCTCCGATGCGGCCTTCGGCGGCGCTGTAGACCTTGCGGCCGTGGACGCCTGTCACCCGTGCGTGGATGTGCAGCACGGAGTCGACGGGGACGGGGCGGACGAAGTCGGTCTCCAGCCGGCCGGTGACGGCGGGGGCGCCGAGCAGCCAGTTGAGCGTGCCGAGGGTCTCGTCCATGGCGCTGACCAGGATGCCGCCGTGGGCCAGTCCGGGGCCGCCCTGGTGGGCCGACTTGACGGTGAACCGGGCGGTGACGTCGAGCTGTTCGCCGGCGACGGCGGTGAGCTGGAGGCCGTGCGGGTGGTGCGGGCCGCAGCCGAAGCAATCGTCATAGTGGGAGCCGATGACGGTGCCGGGTGCGGGGGCGATCGGGGAGCGGGACGGCAGGACGGCGTCCGCGGGCGGGGTGGTGGGGGTGGGTCCGTTCACGGTCGCGACCCTACCTGCCAGTAGCTTTCCGGGACAGGCGCGCCGAGGGGCCCCGGCCACCGGGCACGGCGTGTGCTGCGCCCACAATGGAGGCATGTACGAGGAACGTCTCACCGTCCCGCGGTCCTGGTGGCTGCTGCCCGTGGCGCTCGGGCTTTCGTTCGGGTTGATCCTGCTCCGGTTCAGCGGACTGGGCGCCCTGGTCGGGCTGGTCGTGGGGGTGGCCGCCGGTGCGGCCGCTCTGAGCAGCTACGGCTCGGCACGGATCCGGGTGGTGCAGGGCTCGCTGGTGGCCGGGCAGGCCCGGATCCCGGTGAGCGCGCTGGGCGAGGCCGAGGTGCTGAACCCGAAGGAGGCCATGGCCTGGCGTTCGGTGAAGGCCGACCCGCGGGCGTTCATGCTGCTGCGCAGCTATGTGCCGACGGCGCTGAAGGTCCCGGTGACCGACCCGGCCGACCCGACCCCGTACCTGTATCTGTCGACCCGCTCCCCGCAGCGGCTGGCGGACGCACTGGGCGAGGCGGGCGGCCGGAGCCGCTGACCGCCCGAGGAACAAGGCGCGGGCGGACCGCGCCACAACGCAGACAGACCGAAAGGGACGGCCCCACACTCCGGGGC
>NZ_JBHWEN010000062.1:0-2381 GCF_042734215.1 Kitasatospora sp. NPDC059673
GGTGCGTTGTCGTTGCGGGATGCGGCGCGGGTGGTGGCGTTGCGCAGCAAGGCGTTGCTGCGGTTGGCGGGCACCGGTGGCATGGTTTCGGTGGCTCTTCCCGCCGCCGAGGTCGAGCAGCGGCTGGACCGGCACGCCGGACGGATCTCGGTGGCAGCGGTGAACGGACCCCGCTCCGTGGTGGTGTCGGGCGAGGTGACCGCGCTGGACGCACTGCTCGGCGAGCTGGAGGCCGACGGCGTGCGGGCCCGCCGGATCCCGGTCGACTACGCCTCGCACTCCGCGCACGTGGAGGGGCTCCGCGCGGAACTGCTCGACGTGCTGGCACCGGTCCGGCCGAGGACCGCCGAGGTGCCGTTCTTCTCGACGGTCGACTGCACGTTCAAGGACGGCGCGGAACTGGACGCCGAGTACTGGTACACCAACCTGAGGAACACGGTGCGCCTGGAGGAGGCGACGCGGGCACTGGCCGAGGCCGGGTTCCGCTGGTTCGTGGAGGCCAGCCCGCACCCGGTGCTCACCGTCGGCATCGAGGAGACCCTCGCCGACCTCGGCCCGGCCGGGGCCGCCGCGCGGACGCTCTCCACCTTGCGACGGCAGGAGGGTGGGCTCGACCGGTTCCGCCGCTCGCTCGCCGAGGGTTTCGTGAACGGTCTGCCGGTGGACTGGAGCGACGCGATCCCGGCCGGTGCCGGGCCCGCCGCCGAGCTGCCCACCTACCCCTTCCAGCGGGAGCGGTACTGGCTGGACCAGGTCGCCGACCAGGCCGACGTCAGCTCCGCGGGTCTGCACACGGCCGGTCACCCGCTGCTCGGAGCGGTCGTCGAACTCGGCGACGGCAGCGGCGTCCTGCTCACCGGCCGGCTCTCGCTCTCCGGCCACCCGTGGCTGTCCGGCCACGCGCTGTCCGGTACCGCGCTGCTGCCCGGCACCGGGTTCCTGGAGATGCTCAACCGGGCCGCCGAGGCCGTGGACGCCGACCGGGTCGACGACCTCACCCTGATCGCCCCGCTGGTGCTCCCCGAGAGCGGCGCCGTCGCCGTCCAGGTGGCGATCGCGGAGGCCGACGAGTCCGGCCGCCGGGCGGTCACCGTCTACGCCCGGCCCGACACCGACGCCGCCGACGAGGAGTGGACCGTCCACGCCACCGGTGCCGTCAGCCGCGCCGACGGCGCACCGCGACCCGCCGGCCCACTGACCGGCGCCTGGCCGCCGCCCGGGGCGACCCGGATCGACCTCTCCGACGCGTACGGGCGGCTGGCGGAACTCGGCTACGAGTACGGCGCCCCCTTCCAGTGCCTGCGCGGACTGTGGCGACAGGGCGACGAGCTGTACGCCGAGGTCGCCCTGCAGCCCGCGGAGCAGCGCGACACCCAGCGCTTCGCGATCCACCCGGCGTTGCTGGACGCCGCCCTGCACCCGCTCGCCATGGGCGAGTTGGACGAACCCCGGCCCGGCGCGCTGCCGTTCGCCTGGACCGGCGTCCAGGTGCACGCCGTCGGCGCCACCGAGCTGCGGGTCCGGCTGGCCAGGCGCGCCGACGGCACCGCCTCGATCGAGCTCGCCGACCCGACCGGTGCGCCGGTCGCCACCGTCGAATCCCTGGCGCTCCGTGAGCTCGCCCAGGACCAGGAACAGCTCCGCGGGCGCGCCCTGCCGCTGCACCGGATCGACTGGCAACCGCTCACCGGCCTCGACACCACCCCCGTCAGCTGGGCCCTGCTCGGCCCCGACCCGCTCGGCCTGTCCGCCGGCGCCTCCGAACAGCTGCCGGACCTTGCCGCCCTCCTCGCGGAGGACCGCACCGCCCCGCTTCCCGAGGTGGTGGTGTGTCAGGTGGGGTTGGTGGATGAGGGGTTGGGTGTGGCGGTGGGTGCGCGGGGTGTGGTGGAGGGTGTGTTGGGTTTGGTGCAGGGGTGGTTGGCGGTGGAGCGGTTGGCGGGTGTGCGGTTGGTGGTGGTGACGGCGGGTGCGGTGGGGCCGTGGGGTGGTTCGGGTGTGGGTGGTTTGGGTGGTGCGGGTGTGTGGGGGTTGGTGCGGAGTGTGCAGTCGGAGCATCCGGGGCGGTTGGTGTTGGTGGATGTGGGGGTTGGTGCGGGTGGGGTGAGTGGGTGGTTGCCGGGGGTGTTGGCGTCGGGTGAGGCGCAGGTGGCGGTGGGTGCTGGGGGTGTGGTGGTGCCGCGGTTGGTGCGGGTGCCGGCGGTGGCGGGTGGTGGCTCATCGGGTGGTGGTTCGTCGTCCGGGGCCGGGTTGTCGTTCGGTGGGGGGACGGTGTTGGTGACGGGGGCGGGTGGTGCGTTGGGTGGTGTGGTGGCGCGCCGTTTGGTGGTGGGTCATGGGGTGCGGCGGTTGTTGTTGGTGTCGCGTCGTGGTGTGGGTGA
>NZ_JBHWEN010000063.1:0-1084 GCF_042734215.1 Kitasatospora sp. NPDC059673
TGTATTGACCACAAGCGTTGTTGACGGTGCAGGGCTTGATCAAAGTGAAGACCTCCGGTGTGGTGGAGGTGTCTAGGCTCCACACCACACACGGAGGTCTTCGTGTCCCACCGTAACGCCCGGCTGACCGTGCACGGCAGGCGACTTCTGGTCGAACGCGTCCGGGCTGGACGGCCTGTCGCCCATGTGGCCGCCGAGATGGGCGTCTCCCGCGCCACCGCCCACAAGTGGGTCCGCCGCTGGAGGGAGGAGGGCGATGCGGGCCTGCACGACCGCACCAGCCGGCCCCGCACCACCCCGCACCGCACGACGGACACGATCGAGGCGGAGATCTGCCGGCTGCGACGCGAACGAAAGCTCGGTCCCGCCCGGATCGGGCCGGTCCTCGGCATACCGCCCTCCACGGTCCACCGGGTCCTGACCCGGCACGGCATCAACCGGCTGCAATGGATGGACCGGCCCACCGGTCAGGTCGTGCGCCGCTACGAACGCGAACGCCCCGGCGAACTGGTCCACGTCGACATCAAGAAGCTCGGCAACATCCCCGACGGCGGTGGCCACCGCGTCATGGACCGCCGGGCCGGCGAGAGCAACCGGTACGCCACCACCGGCCTGCGGACCCCGAGCGGGACACCAAGGATCGGCTACAGCCACATCCACACCGCCGTCGACGACCACACCCGCCTCGCCTACAGCGAGATCCTGCCCGACGAACGCCAGGAGACCGCGGCCGGGTTCTGGCAGCGGGCCGAGCGGTTCTTCGCCGAGCTGGGCATCACCGTCGAACGCGTCCTGACCGACAACGGCTCCTGCTACCGGTCACGTCTGTGGCGCGACACCCTGCGGGCGTCGGGCATCACGCACAAGCGCACCCGCCCCTACCGCCCGCAGACCAACGGCAAGGTCGAGCGCTTCAACCGCACCCTGCTCGACGAGTGGGCCTACCAGCGGCCCTACACCAGCAACCAGGAACGAGCCGAAGCGCTCCCCGACTTCCTCCACACCTACAACTACCATCGCTGCCACACCGCACTCGGAGGACAACCACCGATCACCCGCGTCAACAACCCTGCGGGTCAATACA
>NZ_JBHWEN010000065.1:0-1041 GCF_042734215.1 Kitasatospora sp. NPDC059673
CGCCCTGTTCGGACTCGCTTTCGCTACGGCTACCCCACACGGGTTAACCTCGCTACACACCGCAAACTCGCAGGCTCATTCTTCAAAAGGCACGCAGTCACAGCCCCGAAGGACTGCCCCCACGGCTTGTAGGCACACGGTTTCAGGTACTATTTCACTCCGCTCCCGCGGTACTTTTCACCATTCCCTCACGGTACTATCCGCTATCGGTCACCAGGGAATATTTAGGCTTAGCGGGTGGTCCCGCCAGATTCACACGGGATTTCTCGGGCCCCGTGCTACTTGGGAAATGAGCAAGCAAGCCGCTGATGTTTCGTCTACGGGGGTCTTACCCTCTACGCCGGACCTTTCGCATGTCCTTCGACTACACCAACGGTTTCTGACTCGCCGACCGGCCGGCAGACCGATCAAGCTCACTCCCACAACCCCCTGAGCGCAACCCCTGCCGGGTCTCACACGCTCAAGGTTTGGCCTCATCCGGTTTCGCTCGCCACTACTCCCGGAATCACGGTTGTTTTCTCTTCCTGCGGGTACTGAGATGTTTCACTTCCCCGCGTTCCCTCCACACTGCCTATGTGTTCAGCAGCGGGTGACAGCCCATGACGACTGCCGGGTTTCCCCATTCGGACACCCCCGGATCAAAGCTCGGTTGACAGCTCCCCGGGGCCTATCGCGGCCTCCCACGTCCTTCATCGGTTCCTGGTGCCAAGGCATCCACCGTGCGCCCTTAAAAACTTGGCCACAGATGCTCGCGTCCACTGTGCAGTTCTCAAACAACGACCAGACACCCAAACTCAACACCCCGAACATCGAGGCGCCTCGCATGAGGCCGGCATCCTAGAGGCAACTTCCGTTCCCTCAGGACCCAACAACGTGCCCGGCACACCAGGATCAGAGAATCGTTTTCCACGCCCCGAGGGGCAGTACTGGCGAACCATCACCGTGTGTGCCGAATAGTCAACGTTCCACCCATGAGCAACCGTGCGAGACATTCGCTCGCAAGCGGCCATGTGCTCCTTAGAAAGGAGGTGATCCAGCCGC
>NZ_JBHWEN010000066.1:0-1040 GCF_042734215.1 Kitasatospora sp. NPDC059673
GATTCGTCGTGGCGAAGCTGAGAACTTAAGCGCCAGTAAACGGCGGTGGTAACTATAACCATCCTAAGGTAGCGAAATTCCTTGTCGGGTAAGTTCCGACCTGCACGAATGGCGTAACGACTTCTCGACTGTCTCAACCACAGGCCCGGTGAAATTGCATTACGAGTAAAGATGCTCGTTTCGCGCAGCAGGACGGAAAGACCCCGGGACCTTTACTATAGCTTGATATTGGTGTTCGGTTCGGCTTGTGTAGGATAGGTGGGAGACTTTGAAGCCGTGACGCCAGTCATGGTGGAGTCGCCGTTGAAATACCACTCTGGTCGTGCTGGATGTCTAACCTGGGTCCGTGATCCGGATCAGGGACAGTGTCTGGTGGGTAGTTTAACTGGGGCGGTTGCCTCCTAAAGGGTAACGGAGGCGCCCAAAGGTTCCCTCAGCCTGGTTGGCAATCAGGTGTTGAGTGTAAGTGCACAAGGGAGCTTGACTGTGAGACTGACGGGTCGAGCAGGTACGAAAGTAGGGACTAGTGATCCGGCGGTGGCTTGTGGAAGCGCCGTCGCTCAACGGATAAAAGGTACCCCGGGGATAACAGGCTGATCTTCCCCAAGAGTCCATATCGACGGGATGGTTTGGCACCTCGATGTCGGCTCGTCGCATCCTGGGGCTGGAGTAGGTCCCAAGGGTTGGGCTGTTCGCCCATTAAAGCGGTACGCGAGCTGGGTTTAGAACGTCGTGAGACAGTTCGGTCCCTATCCGCTGTGCGCGTAGGAGTGTTGAGAAGGGCTGTCCCTAGTACGAGAGGACCGGGACGGACGAACCTCTGGTGTGCCAGTTGTCCTGCCAAGGGCATGGCTGGTTGGCTACGTTCGGGAGGGATAACCGCTGAAAGCATCTAAGCGGGAAGCCTGCTTCGAGATGAGCACTCCCACCTCCTTGAGAGGGTAAGGCTCCCAGTAGACGACTGGGTTGATAGGCCGGATATGGAAGCCCTGTGAGGGGTGGAGTTGACCGGTACTAATAGGCCGAGGGCTTGTCCTCAG